>JAFMEZ010000028.1 GCA_017856455.1 Parafilimonas sp. | reverse complement strand
ACTGGATTCAATACTTTAATTTTTGCAGCCATAAGGTAATTTTAAGGCTGCAAAGGTACTGACTTAAGCCAATTTTTCACAGGTTTTGGGTTCAGAATTATGCTTCCATATGCTGACTTTCCTCAACCAGGGCAGTTTGTTTCTCTGCCAATTGTCTCAATTTGTCGACTGAAATAAACTTAAAATGTTTTGCCCTAAACCTGATGAGTTGTTCTTTCTCAAAATCTGCTAAAATTCTAGAAACCTGTTCCTTGGTTGTTCCAGCCAGATCTGCCATTTCCTGGCGATCAATATGTACTCTTATTCCCAGTCCAGTTTGTTTATAATTATAAGTATCAGCCAGATGCACAAGGATACCAGCAACTTTTTCCCTAACGGTTTGCTGTGCAATTTGAAGGAGTTTAACTTCAGTTCCACGAATTTCCCTCAGAAATATTTTTCTAATTTCTTCTTGAAGCAATTCGTTTTTCTGATAAAGGTTTTTGAAAAACCCAAGTTCAATAAAACAAATTCTGCTGTCTTCCACTGCCGTTGCAGTATAAGGCTGCAGTCCGGTGTAACTCAAGAAACGATGTCCCATTGTTTGTCCTGGTCCAATTAATCTTAGAATGAAAGGTCTTTGTGAGTCGGCATTCATTTCAAGCTTGATAACGCCAGATTGAATAAAGTAGATTCCATTGATTTCATCTGATTCTCTAAAAATCAATTCGCCTTTTTTGAATTCGTAGTGGTGTTTGAAAGGCTTGTAAACTCCGTGATCTTCGCCGAATGATTTCAGCATGATGCAATTTTTTACTGTGCATGTTTGACAGTACGATGTAATTCTGGTCATAGGTAAGAGGTTTTAATGTGTGATTAAAAAAATATCCTTGCTACCAACCAGATAGTGCAATATTAATTGTTTAACATTAGGATCCTACAATATCTATGAAAACATTACAAAAAAATTACAAAACCTCATTTTTTGCTTATGGTTGGCCAATTTTGAATTAAGCTTCTAATTAGCTAATTTTGCACTCCTTCCAACTGGCGGGGTAGCTCAGGTGGTTAGAGCGTTGGATTCATAACCCAAAGGTCTCGGGTTCAACTCCCGATCCCGCTACAAAGGTCTCACTGGAGACCTTTTTTTATTTCAACAAACGGCAGTTTTTGGTTTAGGCATCTAAAAGATGATGTATCTTTTGTTCAGTAATTTAAAAGCTCAATTCACTTATATGAAAAAGGCCCTGCCATTAATTTTATTTGCATTCAATATGATAATTGTTGGAAATCTACAAAGCCAAACAAATGACCCTCAAGCCAAAACAAAATATGGAATTGTAGAAGGCGTAAAAGAAACCAGTGGAATTCTTGCATTTAAAGGTATTCCCTTTGCTGCACCTCCAGTTGGGGATTTCCGCTGGAAAGAACCTCAGCCAGTGAAAAAATGGGAGGGAGTATTGCAAACCAAAAAATTTGGTCCACGTGCCATGCAAGCACCCATATTTGGTGATATGAATTTTAGAAGCAATGGAATGAGTGAGGATTGTCTTTACCTAAATGTATGGACTCCTTCCATCAAAGGAAAAGCACCAGTATTGGTCTATTTCTATGGAGGTGGATTCGTTGCTGGAGATGGATCTGAAGGGAGATATGATGGTGAGAGTATGGCAAAAAAAGGAATAGTAACCATCACAGTAAATTATCGTTTGGGTGTTTTTGGTTCACTCGCTCATCCTGAATTAACAAATGAATCCGCTCATCACTCTTCTGGTAATTATGGACTGGAAGATCAGGCAGCTTCTTTAAAATGGGTGAAAGAAAATATTGCGTCATTCGGAGGAGATCCAAACAAGATAACCATCGCAGGTGAGTCAGCAGGATCAGTTTCCGTCAGCGCACAAATGGTGTCACCACTTTCAAGAAATTTGATCGCAGGAGCAATTGGTGAAAGTGGTTCTCTATTGGGTGCACTTCCCCCAATTGCATTGGCTGATGCAGAAAAAAACGGTATTGAATTTGCCAAAAAACTGAAAGTGAGTTCACTGGCAGAAATGAGAAAAGTAGATGCTGATTCAATCCTGCGTGCTGCTACACAATATGGTGCATTCAGATTTCCGATGACATTAGATGGATACTTTTTCCCTAAAGATCCTGCGGCGATTTTCAATGCGAGTGAGCAGGCTCAAGTACCTATTCTGGTTGGATGGAATTCCGAAGAATCTGGAGCAAGAGCTATTTTGGGGAAAGAGGCGTTCACGATTGAAAACTATACAAATGCAGTTAAAAAATTATACGGAGAAAAAAGTGATGCAATCTTGAAATTGTATTCGCCAGCTACTGATGAAGATGTTGAACAAGTAGCAAGGGAATTGGCAGGAGATCGTTTCATCAGCTTCAGTACATGGCGCTGGGCTGATTTACATGAAAAAACCGGTAAAGGAAATCCAGTATATCGCTATTATTATACTCGTCCTCGACCACCAATGACGCCAGAAATGGGAGATGCAATACCCGGACTAGCAGGTGGAGTACAAAGAAATACGGGAGCACCAAAACCACCTATCCCAAAAGGCGCAGTTCATTCTGCAGAAATTGAATACTGTATGGGAAATCTTCATCTGAACAAAGTGTATGCATGGACAAATGATGATTATAAAGTTTCTGAAACGATGCAAGACTTCTTTGCAAATTTTATCAAAACTGGAAATCCAAATGGCAATACAGTTCCTAACTGGCCATCAACTAAATCTGCAAAGCCTTCACCTGTAATGTATATTGACGTTAAGAGTGAATCAAAACAGGATCCATTTGCTGATCGATATAAATTGTTGGAATCACTTATCAGAAAATAGTAACTCATGCTTATCATTCTTGGTATTGTTTTTCATTTCATTGGAGGCTTTGCTTCTGGCAGTTTTTATGTTCCTTTCAATAAAGTAAAGGGCTGGTCTTGGGAGAGTTATTGGATTGTTGGTGGATTATTTTCGTGGTTGATTGTTCCGCCAATAGCTGCATGGTTAACCATTCCCAACTTTAAAGAAATCATTGCATCAACCGATCCTTCCGTTTTGGGCTGGACGTTCTTTTGGGGAATTTTATGGGGGATAGGGGGATTGACTTATGGTCTTGGGATGCGATACCTTGGAATGTCATTAGGTAACTCTGTGTTACTCGGATTTACATCAGCCTTTGGAGCACTGGTACCATCAATATATTACAATTTCGTTCCAACCGAAGGCAAAACAACATTCAATGATTTGTTATCAACCGATTGGGGCAGAATTGTTTTGTTGGGAATCTTACTCTGCTTGGTTGGAATTATGATCTGTGGTAGAGCTGGAATTTTAAAAGAAAAAGAATTGCCAGAGGAGAAGAAAAAAGAAACAGTGAAAGAGTTTAATCTGGCTAAAGGATTAATCGTATGTACACTCTCGGGTATCTTAAGTGCATGTTTTAATTATGGAATTGAAGCAGGTACTCCAATGGCAGAAAAAGCAAATGAAATTTGGAAGGCTGCGAATCCAACATCGACCACAGAATTTCTATACCAGAATAATGTAATCTATATCGTTTTGTTATGGGGTGGATTAACAACCAATTTCATTTGGTGTATGATACTCAATACAAAAAACAAATCATTCGTAGATTATACCAATAAGTCGACCCCGCTCAAATGGAATTATTTTTTCTCTGCATTGGCGGGTACCATTTGGTTTATGCAATTCTTCTTTTACGGAATGGGTGAAAGCAGATTAGGAAATGGAGCGAGTTCATGGATATTGCACATGGCATTCATTATTTTGGTAGCAAATATTTGGGGAATCCTATTGAAGGAGTGGAAAGGGACCAGTAATAAAACAAAAATGACAATTGGAATAGGAATTGCTTCCATTTTAATCTCTGTTATTATAGTTGGATACGGGAATTCATTAAAAGCATAATCATTGAAATTAATTATATGAGCGCCGTGCGTCAATTTAAATATGTAAGTTATTTGTGGGATGAAAAAGTTGCATCTTCTTTCAATGGAGATGAAGTAGCATTATTGGTATACCGCTCCAATTTATTGGGCGCAGATCTTCGGATAACAAATTATGGTGGAGGTAATACTTCCTGTAAGGCATTTGCAAGAGATCCTCTAACTGGAATGGAGGTAGAAGTGATGTGGGTCAAAGGAAGCGGAGGCGATTTGGGAACCATGAAGAGAAGTGGACTCGCTGCGTTATATATAGATCGGTTACATAGTTTGCAAAATGTCTACCGTGGAATTGAACATGAAGATGAAATGGTTGAACTTTTCAATCATTGCATTTATGATTTACAGTCAAAAGCTCCGTCGATTGATACGCCACTTCATGGCTTTTTGCCTTTTAAACATATTGATCACCTTCATCCTGATGCAGCCATAGCAATTGCTGCTTCTAAAGATGGTAAGAAAATAACAGAAGAATTGTTTGAAGGAAAAATAGGTTGGGTAGAATGGCAAAGACCTGGATTTGATCTTGGGCTGAAACTAAAAAAATGCTTGAATGATAATCCAGGGATCAAAGGTATCATGCTTGGATCACATGGGTTATTTACTTGGGGTGATACTGCATTTGAAAGTTATATCAATACATTAGAGGTGATTGAAAAATGTGCAGCATTCATTGACGCAAAAACAGTGAGTACCAATAAAATATTTGGAGGCGTAAAACTTAAATCTCCTTCAGCTGAAGAAAGAAAAAACAAAGCCTCATTTATAACACCAATTCTTCGCGGCTTGTGTTCTTCTGATCAAAAAATGATCGGGCATTTTACAGATGATGAAAAAGTGCTGGAGTTTATAAATTCAAACTACTTGGTGAGATTAGCCTCTATGGGAACCAGTTGTCCGGATCATTTTTTGAGAACAAAAATTTCACCACTGGTACTGAATCTTTCTGCTGAGGAAGCTGCTGAAAACACGAATACGATTAAAGAAAAAATTGCACCTCTCTTCGACGCGTATAGAAAAATGTATACCGACTATTATAATACATGTAAACATAATGATAGTCCTGCTTTAAGAGATCCTAATCCTGTGGTAATTCTCTATCCTGGAATCGGCATGTTTACTTTTGCAAAAGATAAACAAACTGCACGCGTTGCAGCTGAATTTTACATCAATGCGATCAATGTAATGAAAGGAGCTGAAGCGATCTCCTCATACACCGCTCTACCGCGTCAGGAAGCATTCAATATCGAATATTGGTTGCTTGAAGAAGCAAAATTGAAGCGCATGCCAAAGCCAAAACCTTTGAGTGGAAGAGTTGCATTGGTTACTGGTAGCGGTGGAGGAATTGGTAAAGCTATTGCGAAAAAATTTGCAGAACAGGGAGCATGTGTGGTGCTCTCAGATAACAATCAGGATCGATTGCAGGAGGCATATAGTGAATTTGTAAAATTATTTGGCAAAGATCAAATTGGTCATGTTGTAATGGACGTAACTGATGAAAATGCAATTGAAGAGGCTTGTAAAAACGCATCACTTTCATTTGGAGGGATAGATATTTTGGTGAACAATGCCGGAATTTCAATATCAAAATCAATTGAAGATCATTCTTCAGGTGACTGGAATCTTTTGTACGATATTCTTGTAAAGGGGCAATTCCTTGTTACCCAAAAAGGTATTGAAATCATGCGTCAACAGGGGTTTGGTGGAGATGTTTTAAATATTGTGAGTAAGAATGCATTGGTGAGTGGACCAAATAATGCTGGCTATGGATCTGCAAAAGCTGCGCAATTACACCTTGCTCGACTTAATGCAGCCGAATTGGGTAAGGATAAAATAAGAGTGAATGTAGTAAACCCAGATGCTGTCATTGCTGGTAGTAATATTTGGAGTGGTGGTTGGGCTGAAGGCCGTGCAAAAGCTTATGGTATTAAAGTAGAAGAACTTCCTGCTTATTATGCAAGTCGTACTTTGTTGGGTGAAATCATTCTTCCTGAAGATATTGCCAATGCATGTTTTGCATATGTTAGTGGATTGCTGAATAAATCAACAGGTAATGTATTGAATGTGGATGGAGGGATTGCTGCAGCATTCGTCAGGTAAACATTAAAATGTTTGTAACATGAAAATTTCTATCGATTCAATACAGCAACACAATGAAAAGCTGCTCTCAGTACATCAACGAAAATTTGATTTTATCAAAGCAGAAGTAACCAAAGCTGAATCCATCATTCAAAAGTTGATGGAATTTAATGTTGCTATTCCAAGTTGGGCGTTGGGAACTGGAGCAACAAGGTTTGGGAGATTCTCTAGGGGAGGTGAGCCCGGTAATTTGGAAGAAAAATTAGATGATGTAGGATTATTACACGCTTTAAACAAATCAAGTGGAGCAATCTCTTTGCATATACCATGGGATATCCCCAAAGATTATAATGCAATCAAACAACAAGCAGGGTCATTGGGACTTCGTTTTGATGCGGTTAATTCAAATACTTTTCAAGATCAACCAGGACAAAAACTATCATATAAATTTGGATCTCTTCAAAACGTTGATAAAAATATAAGACGACAGGCTATTGATCATAATTTAGAAGTAATCAAACATGGAATTGAATTAGGATCAAAGGCATTGACTGTTTGGTTGAGTGATGGAAGTTCTTTTCCCGGACAATTGAATTTTAGAAATGCATTTCAACATACATTAGAAGGACTCAATGAAATTTATGCTTCGCTGCCTGATGATTGGAAATTGTTTCTTGAATACAAAGCGTTTGAGCCAAATTTCTATTCAATGACAGTGGGGGATTGGGGACAGTCATTATTATATGCGAATAAACTAGGCCCCAAAGCATACACGCTGGTTGATCTTGGTCACCATCTGCCCAATGCAAATATTGAACAGATTGTTGCACTGCTTTTGATGGAAGGCAAGCTGGCAGGTTTTCATTTTAATGACAGTAAATATGGGGATGACGATTTAACAGTGGGCAGTATAAAACCCTATCAATTGTTTTTAATTTTTAATGAATTGGTAGATGGAATGGATACTCGTGGTTTGAATCATGCTAATGACCTTGGGTGGATGATTGATGCAAGTCACAATGTTAAAGATCCGCTTGAGGATTTATTACAATCTGTTGAATCAATCATGTTAGCTTATGCACATGCACTATTACTCGACAGAACAAAATTAAATGCTGCGCAGGCATCAAACGATGTAGTCGGTGCCCAAGAAATACTTCAAAATACTTTCCGCACGGATGTCCGATCGATCGTTGCTGAAGCCAGATTACGCTCTGGCGGGGCATTAGATCCTATTTCCTACTATCGTGATATGGATATTAGGAAAGCACTCATCATAGAGCGCGGAACTAAAAATATAGCAACTGGATTATAATGCATCGCCCTCAAGTAATATTGATATTTGATATTGGTAAAACCAATAAAAAAATACTTGTTTATAATCAACAGTATGAGGTGCTGTTTGAAGAGTTCGCGAATTTTGAAGAGATTGAAGACGAAGATGGATTTCCTTGTGAGGACTTGGTTGCGTTAACAGATTGGGTCATTCGCTCATTTAAAAAATGGAAAAATAATCCTGAAGTTGAACTTAAGGCAATTAATTTTTCAGCATATGGTGCGAGTTTTGTCTTGGTTGATGAAAAAGGTGTCCCTTGTTTCCCTTTGTACAATTATTTAAAGCCTTTTCCCTCAACATTGCAAAAAACATTTTATGAAAAAAATGGCGATAATGAAAAATTTGCTTTAGAGACAGCCTCACCTAATTTGGGAAGCTTGAATGCTGGAATGCAACTGTATAGGTTAAAGGTTGAAAAAGCAGCACAGTTTAAAAAAGTAAAATTCGCTTTACATCTTCCACAGTTCTTCAGCTATATGCTCTCAAATAATCCAATCAGTGAAATGACAAGTATAGGTTGTCATACGGCTTTATGGGACTTCCCTTCTAATGCATATCATCACTGGGTTAAAAGGGAAGAAATTATAGATAAATTTCCGCCAATACAGTCAGCTCAAACCATTGCGGGAATTGACAATAGTGGAGTAAAGATTGGAGCTGGACTCCATGATAGCTCAGCAGCATTGATTCCTTATTTGAAATGTGTTCATGAACCATTTTTACTAATATCAACAGGTACATGGTGCATATCACTTAATCCATTTAATCAGTCGCCCTTAACTAAATTAGAACTTGAAAAAGACTGTCTTTTTTATATCTCATACAACAGAATTCCTGTAAAAGCATCAAGATTGTTTGCAGGCCAAGAACATGAAAAGCAAGTTAGAAGACTCGCTCAACATTTTGATGTCGAAGTTGAGTATTATCAACAAGTAAAATTTAATGCAACATTTTTTGATAACATCTCAAAAGATGAAATTAATATTCTCGATGATTTTAATCCGCATCAATTCACTTTCACAAATTATTCTTTAGCTGAATTTTCCAGTTATGAAGATGCATATCATCGATTAATAGTGAATCTCGTCGACATGCAAATTCAGAGTACAAATCTTATCCTTTTAAATTCACCTGTCAAGAGTATATACGTAGATGGTGGCTTCAGCAAAAACGAAATATTTATGCAGATCCTTGCCAATAAGTATTCCTCATATAATGTATATGCAGCTGCTGCACCTAATGCCTCAGCATTAGGTGCAGCAATGGTATTGCACGAAGAATGGAATAATAATGAACTGCCATCAAGTATCCTTCGTTTCGAGCAGATTCAGCCAAAATAAGCATCATCAAATAACATACCTTTGCGGCACTTTAGAAAAGTGAAGTATGGAGCAAAGAAAAAAACTCAAGCTGATATTTATTTTGGGACTACTTACATCCGTTGGTCCCTTTTCTGTTGATATGTATTTACCTGCATTCAATAGAATAGCAGCAGATCTGAATACTTCCATTTCAAATGTGATGTATTCATTGTCAACCTATTTTATCGGAATTTCATTTGGGCAATTGTTATACGGACCATTGCTAGAACGTTACGGAAGAAAAACGCCTATCTATTTTGGTCTGTCTATTTATTTGATGGCAAGCCTTGGTTGTGTCTTTGCTTCAAGTGTTGAGATATTGATTGCACTTAGATTTTTTCAGGCAGTTGGAGGTTGTGTTGGAATGGTTGCTGCAAGAGCAATGGTGAGAGACTTATTCCCGCCAACAGAATTTGCTAAAGTATTTTCCTCTTTGATGCTGATTGTAGCAGTTTCACCCATTCTTGCTCCAACCTTTGGAGGCTATGTTACAGCATCACTTGGATGGCATTATGTTTTTGTGTTTCTTTTCATATTGGTTTCAATTATACTCGTAGCAGTTTATTTTTTACTCCCACAAACACGTCCGGCTGACAAAAGCGTTTCTCTTAAGCCAATGCCCATGTTAAAAAGTTATATAACTGTTTCAAGAGATATTCAGTTTATCACTTATGCCTTAACAGGTGCAATTTCTTACTCAGTTGTATATACATATATCACTGGTTCGCCGCATGTATTTATGGATATGTTTCATGCAAGTGAAAAGACCTATGGATGGATATTTGCAATTGTAGCAGCAGGACTCATTGCTTCTGCACAATTGAATAGTTTAGCGCTGAATAAATTCGGAAGCAAACAAATTTTAAAAATAGCATTCTCTATTCAAATCGTCATTGGAATAATTTTCGTTGTTTTTTCATGTTTGGAATTACTTAATATGTATGCTACAATTGCTTTAACATTTTGCTTTATTTTTTGTCAAGGGTTTATTATGCCCAATGCATCTGCTTTTGCCATGGCGCCGTTTGAAAAGAATGCTGGATCCGCCTCAGCCCTTTTGGGTTTTTTACAAATGATCACTGGGGCTGGTGCATCAGCTTTAATGGGAATTTTTCAAGAAGGTTCTTTAATAACCATGACAGTTATCATGACACTGAGTACGTTAATTGCATTTCTAATTTTTAATTTCGGAAAGAGAAAATTAGATAAAGCAGCATCTGCGGCACTTGTTGCTGAGGAGGATCTAGAGATGATTGAGGGATTCTAAATTGCTATTCATTTTTGTTTATTGATTGACTAAAGTTTCATAATTTACTATACACTAAAAAATAGTATGTGAAACCAATCGTTCAAATTTCACTCGACTTAACCAATATTGATGAAGCGCTTGAAACTGCTGCAATGGCATTGCGGGCAGGAGTTGATTGGCTGGAAGCAGGTACTCCGCTTATTTTAGCTGAAGGACTCCATGGGGTTAAAAAACTACGCGAGGCATTTCCATCAATACCAATTGTAGCTGATCTTAAAACAATGGACGGAGGTTATCTTGAAGCTGAAATGATGGCTAAGGCGGGAGCTACTCATGTTGTTGTCATGGCGCGAGCACATCCTGAAACCATTAAATGCGTGCTGAAAGCCGGTAATGATTTTGGTGCTAAAGTCATGGGTGATAATTTAGGTTGTCCAGATATGGTGCAAGCAGCAAGAGAATTGGAAGACCTTGGTTGTGATTATATTGTTCATCACATTGGCTATGATGAACGAAGAGGAATAGCTGCAATGGGCATGAGGATGCCAAGTCCACTTGATCAATTGAAAGAAGTTGTCAATGCTGTTTCAGTACCTGTTCAAGCTGTTGGTGGTTTGTCATTAGAGCAGGCCATTCAATGTCCTTTGTATGGTGCACCGCTGGTGGTCTTGGGCGCACCGTTAACAATTGATGCAGATGCTTTTAAAACAGCTGATGGAAATTTAGAAGCTTCATTACGCATGATTTGTGAAAAAATTCATGCATATGGTGATATTGTCAATAAAAAGTAGTTTCATATGTCTAATAAAATGATTGCTGTTGTAAACTATGCTCCTGAAAAAGGGTCAGTGGAGTTGCGTGAATTAGATATTCCGCTTATTGGGGAAGATGATGTTTTGCTTCAAGTTGAAAATGTTGGAGTATGTGGAAGTGATTTGCATCAATGGACCGCTGATCATAGCTGGCATGTGAATTATCCGGTGGTATTGGGGCACGAATTTGGAGGAATAATTATAAATACAGGTAAAAATGTAAAAGGATGGAAAGCTGGAGATCGAGTCGTGAGTGAAACTGCTGCCATTGTCAACCCGGAAAGTCCAATGACCAAAGCCGGACTTTATAACTTGGATCCAGATCGAAAAGGTTTTGGATATGGAGTGAATGGGGCAATGACAAAATTTGTTCGTGTGCCTGCTCGCTGTCTTCATCTTGTGCCATCAAATTTATCTTTTGAGCAGGCATGTCTAACTGAGCCTTGCTGTGTTGCATACAATGCTGTAGCAATCAATGGAAATATAAAACCAGGTGATCGAGTAATTGTTCTGGGTCCTGGTACAATTGGAATACTTTGCGCTGCAGTTGCTAAACTATGTGGAGCTCAGGTTGCAGTCGTAGGACTTGAAGCAGACAGAATAAGGTTGGATATTGCAAAACAATATGGATGTGATGTCATCATTGGTGATGCTACAGCATGGGCAAAATCAACAGATGGTATGGGTGCTGATGTAATTATTGATGCTGCCGGTATAAGTCAAACACTGAAAATTGCGCTGCAACTGGTAAGACCTAAAGGGCAAATCATAAAAGTAGGATGGGGCCCACAACCGTTGAATTTTTCACTAGACCCGCTGGTACAAAAAAATATTACACTGCAGGGAAGCTTCAGTCATAATTGGCCAATTTGGGAAAAAGTGATTGGTTTGCTTTCAACTGGATTATTAAACGTAACGCCTATCATCGGAGGTGTTTGGAATTTAGATGAATGGCATAATGCATTTGAAAAAATGCACAAAGGAGAAGTTGTGAAAAGTGTTTTAAAGCCAATATAAACCATGAGACTAAAAGATAAAGTAATCATTGTCACTGGAAGTACTACAGGTATTGGTAAAGCAATTGCCAAGCGTTGCGTTGCCGAGGGGGCAAAAGTTTTGATACATGGATTGGAATTGGATTGGGCAAATGATGTTGTAAATGAAGTGGGAAAAGAAAATGCTACAATTTACATTGAGGATCTTTCAAATGATGGTGCTTGTGAAAGACTCGTGCATTTGACGGTAAAGACATATGGAAAAATTGATGCTGTTGTAAACAATGCTGCAAAAGTTGTTTCATCTAATATTGCTACAACCGATATTGATTTTTTAGAGAGGGTATTTCAAGTCAATACTTTTTCGCCATTTATGCTCATCAAATATGCACTTCCTTATTTAACTGCTTCAAAAGGTGCAGTATTAAATATTGGTTCAGTAAATGCTTACAGTGGTGAACCCAATCTTCTTGCATATAGCATGTCTAAAGGTGCATTGATGACCATGACAAGAAATTTAGGTGATACGCTTCATCGTGAAAATGGTGTGCGTGTAAATCAAATCAATCCTGGATGGGTGCTTACTGAAACTGAAAAGAAACGGAAGCATGATCATGGATTACCAGAGGATTGGTATAAAGATCTGCCAAGTGTATATGCACCCGCAGGTAGAATTTTATGGCCTGAAGAAATTGCTGCCGCATCCATTTATTGGCTTTCAGATGAATCTGGTCCTATCAGTGGACAAGTAGTTGATCTTGAACAGCATCCATTCATTGGAAGAAATCCACCAAAGGACACATCCACCATTCCACCAAAAAAATAAACCTAATGCCAAAACTTGCTGCATTTCCCAAAGCATTCATGCATGCATTGTGTAAAGATGGTTCGATGAAAGTTCAAGAATGGATCAATCTGGCTTGTGCTTTAGACATTGACGGGTTAGAATGGTATGCAGGGTTTATTGAAATGCAGGACAAAAACAATTGGAAGATATTTCGGAAAGAAGTTGAAGCACGGGGGAAAGAAATTCCAATGATGTGTTGTTCACCAGATTTTACTCATCCAGATAAAGCATTCAGAGAAAATGAAATCAACAAGCAAAAGGGGTGGATTGAGATGACATATGATTTAGGTGGTAAGTATTGTAGGGTTTTATCTGGACAAAGAAGACCGGAACTTTCAATGGAGGAGGGTGTTCAGCTTGCTGCAGATGCCATACAAGCATGCTTGCCATTTGCTCAGGAACGAGGTATAACATTGATTATAGAAAATCATTACAAAGATGATTTTTGGTTATATCCAGAATTCGCCCAAAAAATGGATGTGTTTTGCGCATTGGTAAACAAGATTCAACATCCAAACTTTGGCGTCAATTATGATCCAAGCAATACTTTTTTAGCTGGGGAGGAACCGCTTGATTTGTTGTACAGCATTTCAAATAGAGTTGTAACCATGCATGCAAGTGATAGGTACCTCATCGAAGGAACTATAGAAGATTTAAAAAAAGAGGAAGGCGGGGCAATTGGTTACGCAAAGCGTTTAAGTCATGGTGAAATCGGGAAAGGGTTAAATGATTATGATGCCATCTTTACAGAATTAAAACGAGTTGGATTTGATGGATGGGTAAGCATAGAAGATGGTGTAGATGGAATGGAACAACTTGAAAGAAGCGTTGCATTTGTCAGAAAAAAAATCAATCAATACTGGAAATAAAAAAGGCTTCAAATGAAGCCTTTTTTATTTTAGAATTTCAACGTTTTAGGTAAAAATTTTTCAATCAAATCAGTATAATAAGATTTGAGTTTTGACCAATCTGGAGGTTCTGGATTTTTTGAATACAGGTCATAAGGGTTGAATAGTTTCACCCACTTGAGCATTGCTCTGTCGTGATCATCACAAAGATGATCATATGCTCCCTCTCTATGCCATGAATAGAATGAATGATAACGCAACATATACAATCCCTCCTCTGGCAAATGATCCTTCATCATCTGATAGATGTATTCATCATGTCCCCAACTCATGTGAACATTACGCAGTCCACAGTTTGGTTCATATACACCATACTTGGTATTGAATTTAGGATTATTATAATCTGGGTTTTCTTTGAAAAATTCTGAGTAGATGATTTTGTCAGAATATGCGCAACCTACTGGGAAGGTGTCACCTACAACAGCCCATTGTGGTTCTCCGAACAAACACAATACTTTTCCCATATCATGCATCAATCCTGTAAGCACCATCCAATCAGGATGTCCATCTCTTCTGATGGCTTCTGAAGTTTGCAACAAATGTTGGAACTGATCAAGGTCTGTATCGGGATCGGAATCATCAACCAATTGATTTAAAAATTCAAACGCATCCCATACTGCCATTTCTTTCTTATCAAAAGAAAGATATTGCCTTTGCTTCTCCATCACAAAGTCATATGTCTGATACGTATGATTGAGTCTGTAGAATTCTCTTACAGTATCCCTTGCAGGATCATCGTAGTTTCTGTACTCTTCTGTGGTTTTAGAACTTGCAATTTTTTCAGGATCAGGATATCTTTCTAGAAGATCATCTTCCCATTCATCCAGGCTTCCTAAAGGATTGATTTCTTTTGACGTGAATGATTTGTTTGACATGGCTACAGAATATTTATATATCTAAGGTAAAAACAAATTTCCTTGATTTTTTCACAATTCTCCTAAAATTCAGGTCACAGGGTTGAATAAGAGCTAAAAAATCTTTATTTTAAAGGAACCAACCGAAACGATTGCCATGCGTCTACAATTAGCAGACTACCTCATTATTTTTGTTTACTTTTTATTTGTAATAGCAGTTGGATTCATCATCAAAAAACGGATTAAATCCAGCAATGATTTCCTTAGCAGCAATAGGAGCATCCCACTTTGGATAACCAGTTTGGCCTTTATATCTGCAAACCTTGGTGCGCAGGAGGTATTGGGGATGGTGGCATCAGGTGCTAAATACGGTATCATGACAGTTCACTTTTATTGGGTAGGTGCCATTTTTGCCATGGTCTTTTTGGGGGTATTCATGATGCCTTTTTATTATGGTAGTAAGGCAAGAAGTGTACCTGAGTACCTGTCAATGAGGTTTGATGAAAAAACACGGGCACTCAATGCAATAACATTTGCAGTGATGACAGTTTTTTCATCTGGTATTTCACTCTACGCACTTGCTAAACTTCTTGAAGTGATTCTGCACTGGAATTTTGATTTGTGTATTTGGATAGCAGCTGGTATTGTGATGGTTTATACTTTTCTAGGTGGATTGACAAGTGCGGTATATAATGAAGTATTACAATTTTTCCTGATCGTACTGGGATTGTCACCTCTTGTGATTGTTGCATTGCATGATGCAGGGGGATGGGGTAATATTCAGGCGAATCTTCAACCTGAACTCACTCATGCATGGAAGTACATGGATAAAGCAGAAAACAATCCGCTTGGTGTTAATTTCATGTCACTCATATTTGGATTGGGATTTGTGATGTCATTTGGATATTGGTGTACCGATTTTCTGGTTATACAACGCGCAATGATTGCAAAGAACATGAGCGAAGCACAACGCACGCCAATCATCGCTGCGATTCCTAAAATGTTTATGCCCTTAATTGTTGTATTGCCAGGAATAATTGCAATTGCTTTGATGCAGCCTGCATTGCAATCAAAAGGATATTCAATTCCAATGGATGAATCAGGGGGATTAAATTATACCATGACGCTTCCATCATTGATTGCACATTATTATCCAACAGGTTTGTTAGGAGTGGGGATCACGGCACTCATTGCCTCATTCATGAGTGGCATGGCTGGGAACGTGACAGCTTTCAATGCTGTATTTACTTACGATATCTACCAATCTTATTTTGTCAAAAATAAATCAGACCAACATTATCTCACTGTCGGCAAACTGATCACATTAATAGGAATTCTATTATCAATTTTTACAGCATACCTGGCTGCGAGTTTTAATAATATCAATGATTTTCTTCAATTGGTGTTCAGCTTTGTAAATGGACCGTTGTTTGCAACATTTTTACTTGGTATGTTTTGGAAAAGAACAACCGGACATGGAGCTTTCTGGGGATTGTTGATTGGCACATTGGCTGCTGCAGTAACACATGGATTAACCATCGCAGAGGGGAAAGGTGGATGGATCTCTCCGATGTATGAAATAAGTTCAGGAATGGGGCAAGCCTTTATCGTTGCAGCCTTTTCATGGATTGCAAATTTTGTTTCTACCATCATTGTGAGTTTATTTACGAAGCCAAAACCTGATGAGGCCTTACGTGGCTTGGTGTACTCGCTTACTCAAAAAGTTTATGCAAATGAGAAAAAATGGTACCTAAGAGCTGGCCCTCTCGGCTTAATACTTTTATTGATAACAATCCTTTTAAACATAATTTTCTTCTAAATAGTTTACTTATGCTCGAAAAAATAAATCAACTAAGTTTTGTGATTGGAATATTTTTTATCATTGTTTCCATCATCCTTTTAGTTGGATATCTAGTTTCTGATGCAATTCATTTCCCCATCAATTTATATAGTGGAGTTGGAATGATGATTTTCGGTATTGTAATGGTAAATTTTAAAGATTAACTCATTAATACTTAAATATGGCACAACAACCTTGGCGTACAGGCAAAATCATAAGAATTGAAGATGAAACTTCAACGACTAAGAAATTCTGGATCCAAATTCCGGAAATCGATCACTTTGATTTTACACCAGGGCAGTTTGTGACGCTTGACTTGCCAATTCATGAACAACCCAATAAGCGTTGGAGAAGTTATTCAATTGCATCTCCACCCAACGGCTCGAACGTATTTGAGCTAATAATTGTTTTAATGGAAGGCGGATTAGGTACCACCTATCTTTTCAACGAAGCAAAGATCGGCACTGAATTTCCAGTGCGCGGACCACAAGGACATTTTACGTTAACCGATCCAATAACGACAGATATATTTATGGTATGTACTGGTACCGGTATAGCTCCATTTAGATCAATGATTCAACATATTCACCACAACAATATACCACACAAAGAGATCTATCTGATCTACGGAACAAGAAAATGTTCGGATGCTTTATATCTTGAAGAAATGTTTGATCTAAAAACCAAACTTCCAAGTTTTCATTATTTTCCAACATTTTCTCGTGAGCAAGAAGTAACTGAAGGACATTATATCGGGTATGTTCATGGCATATATGAAAAATTACTGCAGGGAAAAGTGGAGACGCCTCAATTTTATTTATGTGGTTGGAAAGATATGATCAACGATGCTAGACAGAGAATACAGGTAATGGGAATTGATAAAAAATCTATACACTTTGAACTTTACGGTTAAAACTAAAATATGAAAAGAAAATTTTTAGTCTTATTGACTTTAATTACAACACTTGCAAACGCACAACAAAAAATTAATGAAAACTGGGCAGATTGGGCGAATTTCAAAAAGTATGCTGATCAAAATAAAAGCGTTCCCCAGAAAGCAAAAGGGGAGAGACGAGTTGTGTTTCTTGGCAATTCCATTTTTGAAGGCTGGCTGAGATCAAGACCAGAATTCTTTGCAGGCAAGCCATATTATGATCGGGGAATCAGTGGACAAACAACGCCACAAATGTTATTGAGATTTTATGATGATGTGTTGGCTTTAAATCCTGATGTATTGGTACTGAAGTGTGGGATCAATGATATTGCACAAAATACAGGTCCGTATGATCAGCAAAAAACTATCAATAACATTAAAGCAATTGCCCAGCTTGCAAGAGCAAATAAAATAAAAGTCATTTTATGCTCAGTACTTCCTGCAAGTGATTTCAAATGGCGTCCTGGGCTTGAACCTGCTGATAAAGTGATTGCATTGAATGCTGCAATACAACAATTTGCAAAAGAACAGGATTACTATTATCTTGATTTATATTCTTCAGTAGTCGATGAAAATAAGGGAATGAAAAAAGAATATGCAAGTGATGGTGTGCATCCAACTGTTGAAGGATATAAAGTACTTGAGCCTCTTGTGGAAGCTGCAATTCTAAAAGTGAAAAAATAATTAAATGAAAATATATGGTGTTGCATTGCTGGCTGCATGTTATTTTGCAGGACTAGCAATAGGTGAAGTACTGGGTAATCTATTTGGGGTAAAAGGAAATTTAGGTGGGGTAGGATTTGCCATGCTCTTTTTTATTCTACTCACTGATTTTTTGAACAAGCGAAATTTAATGAAGGAAGATTATGCATCAGGCATATCTTTTTGGACTTCATTGTATATACCCATTGTAATTGCAATGGCATCTATCCAAAACGTCAATGCTGCAATCAATAGTGGAGCAGTAGCAATTGCTGCCGGAGTTGTTGCAACCACTTTTTGTTTTTTTCTCATACGCTTACTTATTTCATTACTCAAAGAAGAAGTTGAAGCATGATACAGGCTGTTTATGAAATGTTACTTAAGAATGGATTTGTTTTCTCCTTCTTGGTTGTTGGTGTCATCATGTTGATCACACAATTTGTTTCAGATAAAATTTTAAAGAATAAAATTCCAGGTGTTGCGCTTGCAATTGCATTAGGATTGGTGTTGGCATCTTTTGGTGGTAAAACAGGTATTGCCGATATACCCCTTTTTTCCGGTATGGCATTGTTGGGCGGAAGTATGCTGAGAGATTTTGCAATTGTAGCAACAGCTTACGGTGCAAGCATGCAAGAAATTAAAAAAGCTGGATGGATAGGAGTTCTTTCACTATTTGTAGGTGTTTTTTTTAATTTTATTGTTGGTTCAATTATCGCTTATGCATTCGGGTACCATGATCCAGGTGATATTGCTACATTGGCATCTGGGACTTGTACATTTATTGTTGGACCAATTACTGGAAATGCGGTTGGAGCAAGTTCAGAGATAATAACTTTAAGTATTGCAGCTGGAGTGATCAAGGTGTTAATTGTTGCTGTCATAACTCCCTTGATCAAAAAAATTGTTGGAATTCATTCAAAAACTTCTGCGATGGTATTCGGAGGTGTCATGGGAACAGTTAGTGGAGTGTCTGCGGCTTTAGCTTCAATCAATCCTAAACTCGTTCCATATGGAGCACTGACTGCAACTTTTTACACGGGTATCGCTGCAATACTCTGTCCATCAGTATTCTATCCAATACTTCAATGGATTATGATGCAATAAAATTTACTTGCGATTACGGTTCCAAGGACGATTCATCATTTTAGCAATGGATGTATCAAATTTTACCTGTTGAGTTTGGTCGAGCTTTTCTCTAAGTTTGATAAAGTGCTGGAAAGTTTTTTGATCTGCAGATTTATTTTTTTCATTGATTAAAATAATCAATGAACCTGCAGAGCTATCTTGACTTAATGTTCCCATGTTGCGATAGAGACTATCTTTTAAATCTCTTATCTCTTCCCAAATAGGCTTCATTTCTTTGAAGTATTCATCCTTCATCAGTTTGAATGTATCAATCTGAGTTGAGGTTAATCCAAGTTCCTTGTAAAACATCATTGCGTAATCTTCTCTACCATTTTTCTTTTCGTATTTTTTATCATCAGAGAAAAGAAAAAATGCGAGTACAATATTGCTGATTAGCAATATTGTAACGAGAAATACCATCCATTTATATTTTGCTTGACTCATTATGGTATTTCGTTAGGTTCGTAAGGATTAATATGCTGTTGAACATATTCAGCAGCGAGAGGCTGGCTGCCTTCTGTGATAGTGCTCCTGTTTTCAAGCCTATTTATAATGAAGTAGGCATTGAGTCCGATAAAAAAACAGCCAATTGCTAAAGCAAGCGCTGGTTTAGTAATTAGTCGGTAAATGATTTGGTCGGCAGTTTTCTCCTCTTTTCTCATTCTTCCCATGATCCTGGTGAACAGAAAAGGCTGAGGTTCAGCTCTTTGGATACCGTCCAAACTGTTTATGATTTCTTCTATGTTGTACCTATTTTTCATTGGTGTCTCTATAATAGATGTCTTTTTGTTATCCATATTGCGCTAAGATGTTAAGTTATTGAAGTTTTTTAATATTTCTTTGAGATTTGTCTTAGCTCTATGCAATAGAGATTCCACTGCAGAAAGACTGGTTTTCATTATCTCTGAAACTTCTTGATAGCTAAGCCCTTCAACTTTATTTAAAACAAATGCAACTTTCTGATTTTCAGGAAGTTGTTCAATTGCCTTGAATAAAATAGCTGCTTTTTCTTTATTGTCTAATGTTACTCCAGGGTGTTGAAAATCGGGCAGGTCTAAAGTAGGCTCGTTGTCTTCGCCTAAAATGGGACTCAAAAAGCCGAATCGCTTTTTTCTTTTCTTTCTTCTGATGAATTCTAAAGCAGTCGTTACACCTACCCTGTATATCCATGTAGATAAAGCTGATTCTCCCTTAAACTGATGAATAGATTCAAAAACTTTAATAAATACATCTTGGGTTACGTCTTCTGCGTCTTCAACATTTTGCAATAATCCAAGTACGGTATTGTATACAAGTGATTGCTTGCTTTCAACCAGTACCTTGAAGGCATTGTTGTCTCCTTCTTTTAAGCCTATAATCAGTTCCTGTTCTGTCAATTCAATTTATCAATAATCAGGTTTAAAGATAATGACATTTGATTCTTTCAAATGTTAAAGACGCAGCTAATTATATGAATGGTTCATTTTCAAGATGAGTAAAAAAGGTGTCGACATTTTTTATTATGTTTGAAAAAACTAAAACATGGCAATTCAATTCAAATGGGAGGGTGTTTTTCCTGCGGTATTAACCCCATTTACTGCTGATGATAAGATTGATCTTGAAATGTTTGGTAAGAATCTTGACGCACAAGTTGATGCTGGTGTTGCTGGTATCATCATCGGAGGTTCCCTTGGTGAAGCTAGTACAATAACAATAGAAGAAAAGAAATCATTGGTTGATTATGCTTTGAAGAAATTGAATGGTAAAATTCCCGTCATTTTAAATATTGCAGAAGGCTCAACAAAAGATGCAGTTGCTCAGGCAAAACTTTCAGAAGCATGGGGCGCGGATGGTATTATGCTTTTGCCTCCAATGCGTTACAAGGCAGATGACAGGGAAACAGTGGAGTTCTTTAAAACAGTTGCGAAAAGTACTGTTCTGCCTATCATGATTTATAATAACCCGGTTGATTATAAGATTAATGTAACGCTTGATATGTTTCATGAGTTGTCGGCATGCTCTAATATCAATGCAATCAAAGAGTCAACTCGAGAAGTGATGAATGTAACAAGATTGAAAAATCGATTTGGAAATCGATTTGCAATATTGTGTGGAGTAGATCCTTTAACATTGGAAGAATTGGCTCTCGGTGCAGATGGACTCGTAGCGGGTTTGGTGGATGCTTTTCCAAAAGAAACTGTTGTACTATATAATCTTGTGAAGCAAGGTAGGATGGATGAGGCCATCAAAATATACAGATGGTTTATGCCATTATTGGAGTTGGATATTCATCCCAAACTGGTTCAATATATTAAACTTGCTGCTACGGAAATGGGCATTTGTTCTGAACATGTAAGAGCACCGCGATTGCCGCTGGTTGGTGAAGAACGTGAAGCAGTACTCAAAATTATAAAAGATGGTATTGCAACAAAACCATCGCTTTAAATAAGTTATTTAGCATGAAAATTCAGGATACAACAATTGAAGCAGTTGAACAAGCACTCATTCAATCGAATAACGCATTTGTAAAATATGCACAGTCAAGTTTGAAAGAACGTGCAACACTTATGCGCGAAATTGCCATTCAGTTGGATTTACTTGGGGATGATGTGATTAGGCAGGCAATGGAAGAAACGAATCTAACAGAAGTTAGACTTAAAGGTGAGAGAGCGCGCACCATATTTCAACTCAATAGTTATGCAGATGCATGTGAAAGAGGAGAGTGGATGGAAGTTAGTATCAATACAGCAGATCCTCAGCGGGTTCCTCCTAAGCCAGATATCCGAAAGACAAAAATTCCTTTAGGGCCAGTTGTTGTATTTGGATCAAGCAATTTTCCTTTTGCATACTCAACGGCAGGTGGTGACACAGCTTCTGCTTTGGCGGCTGGTTGCACAGTAATTGTAAAAGCGCATCCGGCCCATCCATTGACATCTAACATGGTTGCAAGTGCAATAAAAAATGCATTGAAGGAATTAAATATGGATGAAAATATTTTTATCCATTTGCATGGTGCTTCAAATCAGATCGGTGAAGCACTTGTAAAAAATCCCCTTACAAAAGCTGTTGGATTTACAGGTTCTTATCAAGGCGGAATGGCATTGTTCAATTGGGCCAATCAACGTCATGAACCCATTCCGGTATTCGCAGAAATGGGAAGTGTAAATCCGGTTTTTCTTTTTCCAGAAAAATTAAAAGAAAATGTAGACCTATTCGCTCAACAATTTGCTGAGTCAATTACATTGGGTGTAGGACAGTTTTGTACAAATCCAGGTTTGTTAATAGGAATTGATGGAAAGGAATTGGATGGATTTGCTCATGCATTAGGTGAAAAGATTTCAATGCTCACATCAGGCAAAATGTTGCATCCTGGTATTGCCAAATCATATAAAGAAAAATCTCAATTAGCAATCAACCAAGAAAATGTACAACTGATATCCACCGTAAAAGAACAGCAAGATAATATTAGCGGTAGCCCAATGATTGCTTCAATTGAAGCTTCAAAGTTTTTGGGAAATCCTTTATTCAGCGAAGAAGTATTTGGTCCGTTTTCTCTTTTGATTAAATGTAAAAGCTTGCTTGAAATGAATGCAGTTGCTGCTTCATTAAAAGGGCAGCTTACTTCAACTTTTATAGCCACTGAAAATGAAATTGAAAAAAATAAGGATCTGATTAATCTTGTTGCATCTAAATGTGGAAGATTAATTTTAAATGGTGTTCCAACAGGGGTAGAGGTATGTCTTGCAATGCAGCATGGTGGACCGTTCCCTGCAACAACCGATAGTAGATTTACCTCTGTTGGTGGCGATGCCATCAAGAGATTTGCAAGGCCAATCGCCTATCAGAATTTTAATGATCGATTTCTTCCCGAAGAACTAAAAAATAAAAATCCACTTGGTATTTGGAGAACAATCAATGATAAATTGACCAAGGAGTCGGTTTAGTTCAAATTCAATCTTTTTCTCAGTTGTGTGAAATAAATTGAAGTGGCAATACCGATGAGCTGAAGTGAAAATATGATCGGTGGGATGATTCCAGATATTTTTTCTGCTCCAAACCAACCTTGTTGATCAATCATCAGCCAAATGCCATAGCATCCTTTCAAGATTTCCCAAACTGGGGCATATCGACTACCATCCATCAATTCAGTTAGTGCATAAACAGTCAAGAATATAAAGAGTCCGTAATAAAAAATACCAGGACTCCCAATGGATGCAATGTTTCCAAAAAGAAAAAATAAATAAGGCAGCATCAAGACCAATTGAATGACGGCCCATAACGCTAATCCCTTTGTATGTTTAGGTTTGTATTTTTCAAAATGGTAAACATCATTGATTTTATAAACAGGAAATTTTTCTTCAACATCATTTGGTCTCCAGCCGGTTGGCATAAACCAAATCCTAAATTTATCTGACCAGTTTTTAGCATGCCATGCATCCCTGGTCAATAACCACAAGTGTTGGAAGTTAATTTTAATAGGGTTCCATGTTGCAGCCGGACGTGTTATTCCATACACTGGAGGGATTTCTTTTTTTTCTTCTTGAAAACTTCCAAAAAGCTTATCCCAAAAAATGAAAATTTGAGAATAATTTTTGTCCATGTACTCTGGATTAATTGCATGGTGTACTCGATGATGGGAAGGAGTGACAATGAAATGTTCTAACCATCCCATCCTGCCTATATGCTGCGTATGATACCAAAATTGCATGAATAAATGCAGTGGCGCAACAATGGCAATCACTTCACCAGGCACACCCAATAATGCCGCTGGTAGTAAGAAGAATGTGAATATTTTAAAAAATACAGAAATACTTTGCCTTAATGCACATGCTAAATTGAACTCTTCAGAACTGTGATGAATGATATGGGCATTCCAAAAAATATTTGTCTTGTGCTGAATGCGGTGTATCCAATATCCAGAAAAATCAAGTGCCATGAAACTGATGAAAATAACCCAGATACTATTTTCAATCTTAGTTAGAGCAAGATGTTCAAGCATCCAACCATAGCTAATGACTGCTACGCTTAAGCCTAAAACATCTTTTGTAACATTAGTTATTCCAGACATCAGGGATGAGATCATATCCATCACATCTACAGTGTCATTTCCCTTTTTCCATCCATACCATTTTTCAAAAATTACCAATAAAAGAAAAACTGGTATTGCATACATTAAAACCTTGCCGTATGTTTCCATCTGAGCTTATTTCTGATTCTAATTTCGTACTTTTTTAATTAAATTGTAGGACTATGGCAACCGCTCCACTATCACTACTATTTGCAGAAAGTAAACATGCCCTGAAAGGAAATATTTTTCATTGTATTGATGCACATACCTGCGGTAATCCGGTTAGGTTGGTAGTTGCAGGAGGACCAGCCTTAGAGGGTAAAACAATGAGTGAGAAACGTCAGCATTTTTTGAAAGAATTCGACTGGATTAGAAAGGGATTGATGTTTGAACCAAGAGGACACGATATGATGAGTGGAAGTATTTTGTATCCTCCTCATGATCCTTCAAATGATTTTGCCGTACTGTTCATTGAAACCAGTGGTTGTTTACCGATGTGCGGACACGGTACAATAGGTACCATTACAGCTGCTGTTGAGTCTGGAATCGTTGTACCTAAGCGTCCTGGTTATATTCGCATGGAAGCGCCAGCAGGATTGATTGAAATAGAATACAAGCAAACAGGTGGAAAGGTAACTTCTGTGAAATTGAAAAATGTTCAGGCCTATCTCGATCAGGAAAATCTAGAGGTGGATTGTCCGGGTTTGGGATTGATAAAAGTCGATGTTGCATATGGTGGAAATTTTTATGCTATTGTTGATGTGCAAGAAAATTTTAAAGGACTTGAATTTTTCAATGCCGGTCAATTGATAAGTATGGCGCGTGAATTGAGGAAAAATATCAATGCCAAATACACATTTGTACATCCTCAAGATCCAACCATTCATTCTTGCTCACATATATTATGGTGCGGTTCAGTTTTGGATCCATCTTCGACTGCACGTAATGCTGTTTTTTATGGTGACAAAGCAATTGACCGATCACCATGTGGTACAGGCACAAGCGCCAGAATGGCTCAATGGTACACGAAAGGAAAGTTAAAAGCTGGTGATGAATTTATACATGAAAGTATCATTGGAAGTAAATTCATTGGAAGAATTGAAGAGGAGTCCATGTTCTTTGGAAAACCTGCAATGAGGCCTTCTATTGAAGGTTGGGCTAAAATTTATGGGTACAATATTATTTCTATAGATCCATCAGATGATCCATTTGCACATGGATTTCAGGTGATTTAAATTTTGTATATGAAAAGATACTTGATGCTTGTATTGTTGTTATTGGTGATTAAATCAAATGCTCAACAGGAAAATAAAATTTGGTTTGATAAGCCAGCTTCATATTTCGAAGATGCTTTTCCAATTGGCAATGGCAGAATAGGAGCAATGGTTTATGGTAATCCTGATTTGGATAAAGT
>JAFMEZ010000064.1 GCA_017856455.1 Parafilimonas sp. | reverse complement strand
CCAAACTAAAAGATGAGAAAGCCATCTTTGATGGAATGATACCAAAACTAGAAAATGCTTTTACAGCAATTTCAGCAGGAGTAGGAAAAGTAATCATTGGCGATGCAACAGAACTTTCCAACTTAATTGAAGGAAACAGCGGAACAACCATCAGCTAACAAAACAATATGTCAACTTATCAACATATCCAACAAGATGCAATCAGCTTACTTAAAAAGATGATTGCAATTCCTTCATTCAGCAAGGAGGAAAAAGAAGTAGCGGATCTGATAGAAAATTTTCTACATGAAAAAGGGATACCTACAAACAGACTCATGCATAATGTATATGCATTCAACAAATATTTTGATCCTGCAAAACCTACGCTACTTCTGAATTCACACCATGATACGGTAAAACCTGCGAAGGGTTTTACAACTTACCCTTTTACACCAACCGAAATTGATGGAAAAATAATTGGCTTAGGCAGC
This sequence comes from Parafilimonas sp., assembly GCA_017856455.1. Lineage (GTDB taxonomy): Bacteria > Bacteroidota > Bacteroidia > Chitinophagales > Chitinophagaceae > Pollutibacter. The sequence continues at coordinate 5,977 of JAFMEZ010000064.1, read as the reverse complement.
AATGATGCTGGCGGTCCACTTGTTGCTTTAATAGCAACTTTTATTCATTATTACATGGATCAAAATTTACCTTTCAATCTTGTAATTGCAGCAACTGCAGAGGAAGAAATTTCAGGAAAGAATGGTGTAGAACTCTTGCTGAATGACATCAGCTTTCAATCTCAATTAAACGGAAGTGCGCTTACTGGAGCACTTGTAGGTGAGCCAACTAAAATGCAAATGGCGATTGCAGAAAGAGGTTTGTTGGTCATTGAGGCTATGGCGATAGGTAAAGCAGGGCATGCTGCAAGAGAGGAAGGTATCAATGCAATTGAAGTTGCGATGAAAGATATCCAGGCCATCAACGAATTCAACTTCGAAAAAATTTCTGAGCTAACAGGCAAGACAACCGCTAAGGTAACCGTCATTGAAACTGAAAATAAAGCGCATAATGTCATTCCTTCAAGCTGTAAATTTATCATCGATGTAAGAGTGAATGAGTTGTACACTTTTGAAGAAATTCTGCAACAGCTTAAGGAAATCATCAAAAGTGAAATTTCACCTAGAAGCCTCAGGTTAAGATCAACTTTGATTCCACTTGATCACCCCTTAACAAAAGCTGGAAAGAAATTAGGTCTCGAACATTATGGCTCACCAACAACAAGTGATAAAGCACTGATGAAATTTCCAGCATTAAAAATTGGTCCGGGTGACTCTGCAAGAAGCCATACAGCTGATGAGTATATTTATATCAAAGAAATTGAACAGGGAATTGAAATGCTGATCAATTTATTGAAAGAAACAGCAGAAATTTATAAAGCAGCTTAATCGATCATTATGAAACTTTGGAAAAAAGACAATACTTCAACATCTGAATTGATAGAAACATTCACCGTTGGCAACGACAGAAACTTTGACTTGCTGCTCGCAAAATTCGATGTAGAAGGATCTATTGCTCATGTTACCATGCTGGGAGAACAGGGTTTGATGAGCAAGGCAGATGCCAATAAAGCAATCGAAGGATTGAAAAAAATTCATGCGTTAATTCTGTCGGGCGCTTTCAGTATTGCTGAAAATATGGAAGATGTGCATTCTCAAATTGAGTGGATGCTTACAAATGATATAGGAGAGGCTGGCAAAATGATTCATACAGGTAGAAGCAGAAACGATCAAGTTGCAGTTGATATAAAATTATACCTCAGAGCAGCCATCCTGGAAATCAAAGAGGAAGTAATAAAGCTCTTCAACTTACTGATTGAAAAAAGCAACCAGCATAAAGATGTATTGATTCCAGGTTACACCCATCTGCAGATTGCAATGCCATCATCAATCGGACTATGGCTTGGGGCATATGCAGAGAGCTTAGTAGATGATATGGAATTCCTTTCAGCTGCTTTTCATGTTTCTAATAAGAATCCTCTTGGCAGTGGCGCAGGATACGGATCTTCCTTCCCATTGAACAGAAAAAGAACAACTGAGTTGCTGAAATTTCAAAGCCTGAATTACAATGCTGTATATGCTCAAATGAGCAGAGGAAAAACAGAAAAGCTTGTTGCAACAGCTTTGGCTTCAATTGCTTCAACACTCAGTAAGCTGGCAATGGACAATTGCTTGTACGTAAACCAGAATTTTGGATTCATTTCATTCCCAGAGGAATTAACTACCGGAAGTAGCATCATGCCGCATAAAAAAAATCCAGATGTATTTGAACTGATACGTGGAAAATGTAATCGCATTCAGGCAACGCCTAATGAGTTGTCGATGTTAACCAATAATTTACCTTCTGGCTATCATCGAGACATGCAGCTGACAAAGGAAATCATTTTCCCTGCAATTGAAATGTTGAAGAGTTGTCTGCAAATGATGCATCTTATGTTGAGTGAAATGAGAGTAAACAATGATATTCTAAAAGACAAAAAATACACCTATTTATTCAGCGTTGAAAAAGTTAATGAATTGGTCAATAAAGGAATTCCTTTTAGAGATGCTTACATACAGGTTGGCAATATGATCAATGAAGGAAGTTTCAGCTTTGATGCCAATCAGGCACTCAAACATACACATGAGGGAAGCATTGGAAATTTATGTAATGATGAGATTGTAAATCAAATGAAGAAGATAGCAGGCGCTATCGCCATTTAAGTGTTTTAATCAAATGCTTAACATCAGCCTCTAAGAAATCGCTTACAACACCTATTGAATCCTGGTTTGGGGTTGCATCAAAATATAATGCACCTCTTATAAAATGGTTCACTGAATCTGTAATAAAGAACTGTTTCGATGTTGCTGCATTTCCTTCTACATAAAAGTAGATTCCAGCATATCCAGGAGAAGGATTAAAAAATGAATCTATAATTCCAGATGCCTTGATGGTATGTTTATAGGTCATACTAAATGCTTCATCGCGCAACTTTTCAAAACTATTTTTCACCAATGAATCTTTATACCCATTCCCATCTTTTATTTTATATATAGAATAGCCATTGATTGATTTGTAACTCAAATAAATTCTTCCGGCAAAATCATTGAACTCAATATTTAGCCAATATGGTTGCTTTCCAGTTGAATCAGTTTCCTTTATGATGTTCGCGTAAGAAGGATACTCGAAACTATACGGGAAGCCCTCTTCTTCAAATAATTTATACTCACGTGCAGGAAAATCAATCTTATAATAACCCTTTGGTTTGGGCGTAAATGCACTATTACATGCAAGTAAACCGAATAACAGAGCTAAGAAAAATATGAAGATCTTTATACGGTGCATGCTTTATGGTTGCTGTATGGAAATAGTGATTTTAACTTTTTGAATCCGGTTCATGGACACTTCTAAGACAGTAAAAGTAAAATCATGTGCAACAAGTACTTGATTTACCTTGGGTATCTCCCCTGCAAGTTCAAGTACCAATCCTGCAATTGTTTCACTTTCACCTCGAACAGGATCAAAAACTCTGCTGGGCAAATTCATGATTTTACATGCTTCATTAATCATAATCTTGCCTTCGAAAATATAATTGAATTCATCAATTCTGATATTGATTGATTCCTCATCATCATACTCATCTCTGATCTCTCCAACAATCTCCTCCAGAATATCCTCGAGTGTGATGATACCATCAGTTCCTCCAAATTCATCAACTACAATTGCAAAGTGAGTTCTTTTAGATTGAAATTCTCTCAACAAGTCCTCTACCAGCATCTGTTCATGGATAAAGAAGGGCTGTCGCATCAATGTCTTCCAATTAAATTCATCAGTTTTATCCAAGTGAGGCAATAAATCTTTTGAATGAATGATGCCCAAGATAGTATCCAAACTTTCTTTATACACTGGGAATCTAGAATATTGTTGTTCTTCAACCTTCTGCTTTAACTCACTGAAACTTGTATTTTCTTCGATGCCTTGAACATCAAGACGACTCTTCATTGCCCGGCGAACTGTAATATTGCCAAACTGCGCAATTCCTTTGAGCAATTTCTTTTCTTCCTCAGAGGCTCCATCTTCAGATCCATCACTGATCGCTTGATCAATCTGTTCCATTCTGGCTTGTGCATCATCATTTTTACCAAGCGCATTCTCAACATTTTCTGCAATACCATTCATCCACCTTCCAATCCTGCGAAACATTAGAAAATTAATCCACACAAAAAATGAAGAATAAAATGCAAACCTCACATTGTTATTGGAAGCCCAAACTTTTGGAAGAATTTCTCCAAACAAAATCAACACAACAATTGCTGCAATCAGTCTAAATATGAAAAGAAAAAATCCAGCATACTCAGGAAAAGATTTTTCAGTGATGAGATAATTGCAAAGCAATATGATCAATAATCTAAAAACAATATTCCCAACCAACAATGAAGAAAGCAATAATCGAGGTTCTTTCAATAGCTGTACAATTCTCTCTGCTGCTGGATACTGCTTTGACTTTAAATTTCCAAGATCCTTATAGCCTAAAGAAAAAAATGCAATCTCTGCACCTGCATTCATGAAAAGCATCAAAACAGAGGCCAATAGTAAAATGGTCAAGATGATCATCAAGTCAAAAATACATAAAATGAAAAGGATAGGTGATTGGAATTACCAACCCAGGTACCTTGTAATGATTCGAGGGAAAGGAAATTGTTGAATAGCATTTTTTGTTTTCCATTCATACCCCTCCACCTTTACTGATTGTTTGACCTTGATATGAAGAATACGACAGGTTATTTTTTGATGGGTTAATTGATGAACAATTTCTTCTGAACAATCAATTACCTGATAATCTATACCATTCGCTTTCAAACCCCAATTTGATAAATACTTTAGATATTTAATGTCTTGGGGCTCATCCTTTTCCATCAATACAAACTCGAACAACCCCTTCCAAATATCATCCCCTATTCTTTTTCTCACCAGTTGCTTTCCGTTGTGATCTAGCATCAAATAATATATAAACCGCTGTTTTGCTTTTATTTTTTTCGATTTGATGGGTAGCTTGGTTTGAGCTTGATGTTTAAATGCAAAGCATTTCTTTTGAAATGGACATGTTATGCACTCGGGTTGTTTGGGTTTACAAATAACAGCTCCAAAATCCATAATGGCCTGGTTATATGTCGCCGGATTTTTGATGTCCAATAACTCTTGTGCAAGTATTTCAAGCTTTTTCTTCCCAATTGGAACGTCAATGGGGTCCTTTATGCCAAAAATTCTGCTCAAAACCCTATGAACATTCCCATCAACAACTGCCAATGGTAGTCCAAATGCAAAAGATCCGATAGCAGCTGCGGTATACGGACCCACTCCTTTCAATGAAAGGAGTCCCTCTTTTGATGCTGGGAACATTCCTTTCAGCTCAATACTGACCTTTTTTGCAGTTGCAATCAAGTTTTTGCAGCGGGTATAGTAACCCAACCCTTCCCACAACTTAAATACTTGATTTTCATTTGATTGTGAAAGTTTGTGCACGGTAGGAAATTGGGTAATGAACCTATTATAGTAACCCAATCCCTGTTCTACCCTGGTCTGTTGCAAGATGATTTCACTCAGCCAAATTTTGTAGGGATCCTTTTCACCCTTCCATGGCATTTTACGGTCATTTTTCTTCAAATTCCAATCTAAAAGTGACCTCCGAAACCACGTTTTGAATTGTTTTTCAATCACTTATATGTCAAATTTTTTGGTAAAAAGAAAAAAATTACCCAACTTTAAGATAACAGTAAACGGACCTCACTGTTAAAAATTAAATAAAAGTGAGTTTTGATTTAACTGACTTTCAATTTATTGTAGCCAAAACTAAGATACTTTATGAGAAAAGCCGATCTAATCAATAAAATTTCAGAGAAGACTAATATCCCTAAAGTGGATGTATTGGTTACACTTGAAACAATGTTTAAGGAAATCAAGCTTTCTCTTGCAAAAGGTGAAAACATTTATGTAAGAGGATTCGGTTCCTTCATTACAAAAAAGCGTGCAGCCAAAATCGGTAGAAATATCAAACGCAATACAGCCGTTCAAATCCCTGAGCATTTTATCCCTGCATTCAAGCCTGCCAAGGAGTTTATGCAAGAAGTTAAAAAACTTGGAATTGACACAGTAATCAAAGATGAAGGTGCAGACGAAATGAACTAGCACCTAACTTTGCACAAAATTTAATGAATGCTTAGAAAACAGCAATGGATTGTCGTTGCCGCAGGATCGGTTTTATTATTTGCATTGTTTGTATTCGGAAAATTCACTCCTCCACACGAACATAATCATGAAACTTCCTCTGAAGTAAAGCCAGCCAATGAGCCAAACTTCGATTTCAATCTGTATTTGTCAAATTTAAAAAAGGATCTAACTCCTTCACAATCAGCATATCTGACATCATTGGAAGATGCAATCAGCAGAGGTGACCTGGTTACACAAAAACAACAAAATTTCCAGGCCTTATCAAATTTTTGGCGCGACAGTGCCAGAGCATTCACTCCCTACATCTATTTCCTTGGAGAGAAAGCTAAATTGGAGAATTCTGAAAAAAGC
>JAFMEZ010000027.1 GCA_017856455.1 Parafilimonas sp. | reverse complement strand
GGTTAAAAAAATAAATTGCCAAATCAAGAAAGGATGCGAACAACCTATTTTGGTTCATGCCGACAAAGAAAAAATCCGTCAGGTATTAATTAACTTGATTGACAATGCTGCTAAGTATGGAAGTGAAAAAGGGAAAATAGAAGCAAGCATATACCCTACAGATGAAAAAACTGCGCTGATTGAGATAACTGATGATGGAATTGGCATATCAGAAGAGCATTTACCAAGAATTTTCGAAAGATTTTACAGAACTGATTATGGCAGAAGTAGAAATATAGGAGGAACAGGACTAGGACTTGCAATTTGCAAACATATTATTGAAGCACACGGACAATTTATTCAGGCAAGAAGTACACCTGGCATTGGGACTACTTTCGGCTTTACACTCAATATACCCTAATGCCAGGTCATACTAGATTAATCAATTGAAATTTTAATAAGCTTTATACTGAGGATCAAAGTTTGTCCACTTATCTGTCCAGTTAGTTGTTCCCATTGCGCCTCTGTAAGCAACACTTGTAAAGAATGCATTCATACCAGTGAATGAAGCACCAGTTAGTGCTGGAGAACCAGTTGCAGGTAAGAAATTTGGAGCAGTTGAATAATAAGGTGAAGTCAATTTAGCATCATCCCCACTTGCCAAAGTAACACATCCTTCAGACTCTGCCTTAGTTTTCATTGCATCTGCAGTAATCACAGCAATCGCATTTGCATCACCGCGATAAATTGCAGAAGCTGTATTGGAATGAACCAAATTATTTTTGAATTCAGATGTTCCAGCAACATAAGATTCGGCAGTTGCTTTAGATTCCATTGAGAAACCTGCCTTTGCCCAACCAATCATTACTGAATTACGCAATAGAAATTGAGTAGATCTTCTCCAACGGTTACCGAAATTATGGTTAGCAGCAGTACCGGTTGCACCATTTGGACCAACAAATGTGAAATTACTCAACTGAGGTCTTGTTGTTGGTGTTGCACCTGAACCAGAACCGTCATTATCGCACTCAATTCCATTACCTGCATCACCACCATCAACGAAATCTGGCTTACGGCATGCAATACCAAATTGAATCTTTCCTACATATCCAAAATCAAAGTCAAAATCATCATCAGCTGTTGCAAATGCAATCAAGTTTTTACAGTTTACAGTACCACCAAAGAATTCAAAAGCATCATCGTTACCAAATGAAACCTGAACGTTCTCAATGATTGTACCAGATCCTACACCACCAAGCGTTAATCCATTGATTTCAGAACCTGGTTCTGCAGCAATACCTGCGAATTCGATACGCACATAACGCAAGATTCCGCTGTCATCATTTGGATCAGTGCCTCCATATTTTCTACCAACACCACCTTCAATAATTGGCGCTGGATCGAGTGGTCTATTGGTAGGTGCTTTACCTAACACAATGATTCCACCCCAGTCTCCAGGAGTTCTTTGTCCGATTGCTTTACCACTCGTAAATACAATGGGATTGTCTGCACGACCATCAGCAATCAATTTTGCACCACGCTCGATGATCAATGCACCTTTTTCAGTGATATCGCTAACAATTACACTGCCTGGGGCAATGGTAAGTGTGTTTCCTTCAGTTACATATACATATCCTTTCAATGTATACTTCCCTTTGGGCAAGAAATAATCTTTTGTCAATATGCCTTGTATAACTCCACCATTGGTTGCTGGGTCTTGTGTATCGGTTGCAGTTGAAGAACCACCATTGTTATTGGTGATATACTCTTCAAAATTTACCTTCAAGCAAGAGCTTAATCCGAAAAGTGAAAGCGCAAGTACACTCAGAATGATCCTTTTCATAAATATGCCTTTTTATTTTTCTTTATTTTTTATCTAGACTTAAGTCGTATGTGAATGTTATTGTGACGGTTGTACCGGGTTTGTAATTACTGAACATCCTATCTACACCTTTCTTGAATGAAAATGCCTGATCAGTATTCTCGTAGAAGTAATATGGATTATTGATAATATCTGAGATATTCAACTTGAATTCTCCCTTATCAGCTAATACCTTTTTACTCAATTGGAAGTCGAGTTGATTTCTAGGTCTTTCATAAACATTCGGAAATTCATCATTGCCTACAAGCGCAAGACGCTCGCCCACTCTATTATAAAGAAGTGATGCGTTGAATTGATTGGAAGTCCACTGAAAACCTGCATTAATCAAGTAAGGCGACTGCCCCTGTAATGGTCTTGCAGCTACAACCTCCTTATTGCCAGCACTCAAATCATTGAAAGTAACTTCAGATTGAGTGAAAGTATAGTTACCAAAGAAGAACAAATTCTTCAACTGAGATGAAATGAAATCCAATCCTTTGCGCACTTCTATTTCAACACCAAATGTTTTTGCTTTTGAAGCATTTTGATAGAAATACCTTCTCGAGTCGGCATTGCTTGCAGGATCTAGTCTGAATTCAATCGGATCAGTGAAGTCCTTATAAAACGCACCAATTGTGATGGATTCATTTGATTTAGGATACCACTCATAGCGTGCATCATAATTTAATACTGATGATCTCCTGAGACTCGTATCGCCTTTCACTCCATAGTTCATCTCATAATCAAAGAACGCAAAAGGAGCAAGTTCGCGGAACTCAGGTCGAGCTACCGTTCTGCTGGCAGATGCTCTTAGGTTTTGTTTGTTATTAAGACTATACATCACATTAGCAGAAGGCAAGAAGTCCCATTTCTTTGTAAGCAAAACACTTCTTTCACCTGTCTGAATTTTAGAGGTTAGCAACTGCTGGAAATTTTCAGCACGGAGTCCCCATATCACTCTTAGATCATTGAATTTATTATCCAACATCATGTATGCAGAATTGAGAACGGATGCACCAAAATATCTGTCTTGGTTATTGGTAAAATCCTCAAGGATGTATCCATTCAAGCCCATATTGGTTGGTCTGAATGCAGCGGCAACATCTTTGTTGGCATTCGATGCGATAAATGAATTGAAATTTGTGATGTTGTATCGGAAAATTCTACTGCGAAAATCTCTTACCCTTGTGAGATTAGATCCACCAAATTTTAAGGTCTGTTTATCTTTTCCTCCCCAATTCATTGGAACGATGAATTGACCACTTGTTCCAACACTATAATCTTTTAAATCGCTGTAAAATCTGCGTGTGTCATCAGGATCCAGTTCAAACGGTTCAGTTGTGTTGATTCTTCTCGCATAAAGTGCACTTCTCAAATCAGGTTGCTTTTTCCAGTTGTATCCACCATTACCATTCCACTTAAATTTAATCCCTGTTTTGGTTAATTGATGCTCACCCTCCAATTGTGTACTGAAAAGTGTACGCTGGTTGAGGTAAGAAGAATAAAATTGAATATCATTCAAACGATTGGTGTTATAACCAGTTCTTGTATAATAATTGTCTTCGTATAGTTGGTTGAAGATATTCTTGAAAGATATTTTAGATCTATTCTTAATGTATGATAGATTCAATACAGCACCGTTATTTACTTGGAAGCGATTTTGAACATCGTTGTATTCAAAAACATTATTTCCATTTGCCTCATAGAATGCTCTTCCAACATTGTAAATCAACCTTGAGTTTCTATAATTCACACTAAGTAGCGTTCCAAATTGGCCGCCTTTCTTAAATGTATGGGTGTTGGCATAAGTAACAACATAATTCTTGATGGGCTCTGCAGTTTGTTTTTGCTCGATGTAAGCGTCGCCACTGAAAAGTTTTGTCAACTCTATCTGCTTGTTAAGTCCAGATGCTGTTTTACCTAGAATGCGGTATTCCTGTGCAGTTTTTGGGAAACTGTCGGGTAAATTACGAGAACCGTCATCAAAACCTAACCAATCAAATCGATTGCGTGCATTGCTAACAAATGGTTTGAAAGTTGATTGATTATTATATCCAAAACCAATACTTACACTTAAAACATTTTTAGTAGGTATATCTCTGGTATTGACCTGAACGAGTCCACCTGAAAACTCACCGGTATACTCTGGTGTAGCCGTCTTGTTGATGACGATGTTATCGATCATCGCAGCCGGAAGCATATCAAAAGAGAAGGCTTTTTTATCGGGTTCACTGCTTGGAAGCAATGCACCGTTCAACATTGCAGAATTGTATCGATCAGACAAACCTCTTACAATGACAAACCTGTTGTCCTGGATAGAAGCACCACTTACTCTCTTTAATACTTCACCTGTATTCTTATCTGGAGTTCTTCTGATGAAATCTGCTGCTAATCCATTTGAAAGCGATGTGTTGTTTTTCTGAAAACTGATTAATGCAACAGTGCTCTCTTGTCTTCTTGTAGATCTGATAACAATTGTTTCACCCGTTACAACCTTTGGCTCTAATACAATGACCAAATCTTCATTCACAGCAGTCGCATCAATGTCTGATACCAATTTAGAGTTATATCCGGTGGAGGACACCAATAAACTGTATTTTTTGCCTTTTTCAAGAGCAACCCTGAAAATACCTTCAACATTAGCAGAAAACTGTTTGTTGAGTTCCTCAACTTTGATGGTTGCACCTGCAATAGGCTCATTTCTTAAATTGATGACCTTACCTTGTATAGATACCGTTTGGCTCTTAGAAGCAACTGTTATTGCGATGAAGAGAACAATGAAAAAAACTCTCACGATTCCGCCTTTGATCATAAATAAATTTGTTGCACAAAGTAACTGCCGCAGTATTGCCCACTTGTTAAAGCAACATGAACGTATTGTGATTGGAATGTTATCGCATTGTTAAGAGGTGTAGCAGATGTGAATAAGTAAAAAAAATGCATCTTTGCTACTCAATTTTTACACATGAAAGGCATCATTTTGGCCGGGGGTTCTGGTACCAGGCTCTACCCTATCACCTATGCAATCAGTAAACAAATCATGCCGGTTTATGATAAACCCATGATTTATTATCCCCTTTCAACGCTGATGCTGTCCGGAATCAAGGATATCCTGATTATTTCAACCCCTCAAGACCTGCCACAATTCAAGAAATTGTTTGGTGATGGCAGCCAAATTGGAGTCAATTTTAGCTACGCTGAACAACCATTACCAAACGGACTCGCTCAGGCATTTGTGATTGGAGAACAATTTATTGGAAATGATTCCTGCGCACTGGTATTGGGTGATAATATTTTTTATGGCATGGGCTTGGGCAAGATGCTTGAAAAAAATGCAAATCCAGATGGTGGAATCGTATACGCTTACCAAGTGAGCGATCCTGAAAGGTACGGCGTTGTAGCATTTGATGAAAACATGAAAGCCATTTCAATTGAAGAGAAACCGCAACAACCCAAGAGTAAATTTGCAGTACCTGGACTCTACTTCTATGACAATGATGTTGTGGAGATCGCAAAAAATATCAAGCCATCAAAACGAGGAGAATACGAAATCACAGATGTAAACCTTGAATACCTCAATAGAGGCAAACTAAGTGTCTCAGTATTAGACAGAGGTACTGCATGGTTGGATACTGGAACATTCGACTCACTCATGCAGGCATCACAATTCATTCAAGTCATTGAACAAAGACAAGGAATAAAAATTGCATGTATTGAGGAAATTGCTTGGAGAAAAGGTTTCATCAATACTGACCAATTGATCAAACTCGCAGAACCGCTTTTAAAAAGCGGATATGGAAAATATTTGATGGACCTTATCAATTAATCAAATGTCAACAAAGGTTTTAGTTACAGGAGGTTCAGGCTATATTGGATCACATACACTTGTAGATCTGATTGAAAATGGATATGAGGTGATATCAGTAGACAACAACTCAAGATCCACGATTGGCATGTTGGAAGGTGTTGAAAAAATCACTGGTGAAAAAATAAAAAACTATAAAGTTGATCTTTGCAATTTTGAGGAAACCAGAGCCATTTTTGAAGAAAATCCGAATATCAAAGGAGTCATTCACTTTGCTGCTTATAAAGCAGTAGGTGAATCCGTTGAAAATCCATTGCTCTATTTCCATAACAACATGCAATCACTGATCAATGTATTGCAGTGCATTGAAGAATTTGAGATTGAAAATTTTGTATTCTCTTCATCATGTACCGTCTATGGAAATCCAGATAAAATTCCTGTAACAGAGGAAACCCCCAGGAAACAAGCTGAGTCGCCATATGGACTGACCAAACAAATGGGGGAACAAATGATTGAAGCATTTGCTGCATCAAATAAAAAAGTAAACTCCATTTTATTAAGATATTTCAATCCCGCAGGAGCACATGCATCTGCATTGATTGGAGAATTGCCCATTGATCGTCCACAAAATCTAACTCCTGTCATTACACAAACCGCGATTGGAAAGATCCCTCAACTGACGGTTTTCGGCAATGATTACTCAACTAGAGATGGATCATGTATACGCGATATGATTCATGTTTGTGATTTGGCACACGCACATACACTGGCATTGAATTATTTGTTTGCCCAAAAAAATAAAACCAATTGTGAAGTATTCAATATTGGTTCTGGTGATGGCATAACAGTATTAGAATCGATACAAGCATTTGAAGAAACCACTGGAAAAAAACTGAATTATGTAATTGGTGCAAGAAGACCAGGTGATGTAATTGCGATTTATGCTAATAATGATAAAGCAAGAGCGGAATTGGGTTGGATTCCTAAATACAATATCAAAGACATCATGAAGAGTGCATGGAACTGGGAACTTTATATTGAAAAAATGCCCACGCATCTTCAACTGCCAACGAAACGTTTGAATTAAGGGAATTTTTAACGCTCCTATCCCCTAAAACCCTCAATTAGTATTAATTTGCAGGAAATTTACCAATGATGTTAGAGCGTATTCAAGTAAGCGGACAAAAAGATACTAGAAGCGGTTTTGGAGATGGCATTTTTGAATTGGGCAAAACAAATCCAAATGTTGTTGCACTCACTGCAGACCTTGCTGGTTCTCTTAAATTGAATGCGTTCATCAAAGCGTTTCCAGAACGATTTATCCAATGTGGAATTGCTGAAGCCAACATGATTGGCATTGCTGCTGGTCTCACCATCGGAGGAAAAATTCCTTTCACTACAACATTTGCAAATTTTTCTACAGGAAGGGTATACGATCAAATCAGACAGTCAGTTGCTTATTCAGGAAAGAACGTAAAAATTTGTGCATCACATGCCGGACTTACATTAGGTGAAGATGGAGCAACACATCAAATCCTTGAAGATATTGGTTTGATGAAAATGCTTCCTGGAATGACTGTAATTGTTCCATGCGATTACAATCAAACAAAAGCAGCAACCATTGCAATCGCTGAATATGAAGGTCCAGTTTATTTGAGATTTGGCAGACCCGTCTGGCCAATCTTCACACCAGCAGATGAAAAATTTGTTATTGGCAAAGCACAGCAACTTGCAGAAGGAAATGATGTTTCGATTTTTGCATGTGGTCATCTTGTTTGGAAAGCTGTGGAAGCAGCCAAAGCACTAAAAGAAAAAGGAATTCATGCAGATGTCATCAATTTGCATACCATTAAACCCTTGGATGAAAAAGCAATTATCAATTCACTTAATAAAACAGGATGTGCAGTCACTGCTGAAGAACACAATGTGATAGGGGGAATGGGAGACAGTGTAGCACAAGTAGCAGCAAAATATTGTCCGACACCAATTGAAATGATCGGCACACAGGATACATTTGGTGAAAGTGGTACTCCTACAGAACTATTAAAGAAATACGGATTAGATACTGAATTTATAGTTGCTGCTGCTGAAAAAGCAATCTCAAGAAAAAAGCAGTAAGCCTTGATGTTACAAGAAACTGACGATAATGAGCTGGTACGTCTTTTCAAGCAGCATATTGACAGAGAAAAGGCATTTACAACAATCGTAAAGCGTTACCAGGAACGTATTTATTGGCAAATAAGAAGGATGGTAGTCAGACATGAGGATGCTGATGATGTAATGCAGCATGTTTTCATCAAAGCATGGAATGGTCTTGATAACTTTAGAGAAGATGCAAAACTTTTTACTTGGCTATACAGGATTGCTGTAAATGAATCACTCACGTATCTGGAACAACAGAAAAAACGCAGTGCTGTTTCAATAGATGACCTCGGAGATGCACTCGAAAACAAACTGAGTAGCGAAAAAGGATTTGACGAAAAACAGGCAATGTGGAAATTACAAAAAGCAATTCAGCAACTTCCTGAAAAACAAAGAGTTGTATTCAATTTGAGGTATTTCGACGAAATGTCTTACGATCAAATGAGTGAGGTGCTTGAAACCTCTGTAGGCGCTTTGAAAGCCAGTTATCACCATGCTGTCAAGAAAATTGAAGATTATATTTTGAACCATTAAACCCGAAGAGTCATTATCTGTCATATATCCGATGGCAAAGGACAACACCATACAAAACGAATTAATTGAAATCAGTCAAGCCGTTGCTAACCTGCAAGGCGAAAACCCTTTTGCCATCCCAACTGATTATTTTAAAACTTTCCCTCAAAAAATCATGGAAAAGATTGAAAATGAGGATGTTAGTTTCCCAGAACCGGTGTTTTCGCCTACCCTGGCTGCTTTGCGCGATAAAAACCCATTTACAATCCCAGCTGGCTATTTCAACAAATTTGAAGTTCCTGCACCTAAAGAAGAAGCGAAAGTGATCCGAATGAGCTTCAACAGCATTGCAAAATATGCCGCAGCGGCATGTCTGGTTGGATTGACCCTGGGACTATTCTATTTCTTTAATATGAATGTGCAGCCAACAACGTTGGCTGCAAACCAAGTTTCTGCGAATGAAATAGAGCAATATCTAAATGAAACAGATATTTTAGAAATTGTTGAAAAGGAAATAGATTCCCCAATTTCAGAGGGATTCACATTGGTTGATATATCCGCCTCAACAATCTCAGAAATGTTAAAAGACGTTCCTGACGGGGATATTTCAAGATTTTTGGACCAGAACAGTTTGACAGAATCCAATTCCATGAATTAATTTTATATCATATACTATGAAATCGCTCTTATCTACTATCATCCTCGTTTTACTTGTTTCAATTACAAATGCACAAACAAGACCAGAAGGAGAAAAGCGCTCCATGGAGGCCAAAAAATTACAAGCTATGGAAATGGCTTTCATAACAAAGGAACTGAATTTAAGTCCTGATGAAGCACAAAAATTTTGGCCTGTTTTCAATCAGTACCGCAACGAACTTAAATCTATTGCCAAAAATCAATCTGTAAACGACCAACTGGAGAGACAACAAAAAATGTTGGATGTCAGAAAAAGGTACCGTGAAGATTTTAGCAAATGTGTAGATCAGCAGCGGGCAAACAAAGTTTTTGGCGTTGAAGCTGAATTCAGGAATTTAGTCAGGAGAGAGTTCCAAAAGAGGGAGTCTGAGCGTGCAAATTTCGACAAGCGCAGGTAGAATTTTTTGTATTATTTCAATTTCTAATGTACTTTTAACTCGGTGTTTTTCATAGGTTAGCAACGGCTGGCTCTCTTTAGGGCTAGCCTTTTTTTTAAAAGGAAACCGAGGGAGTTTTTATATCATGATAAAATAAAATCGTCCAATGCTGATTTTCTGCTTCAATCCACCACTTTTGTCTTAGTTCCATCGCTCTTTTACCGTCTGCATCATATTTTGCAACAAACCTTGTTCTCATTTGCTGCAATTGAGGTGCTTCATCCCCTCCAAAAAAAACAACTTGCTCCCCTTCCCTTAACCAAAAAACCTGGTGAAATGGTGAATGCCCAGATGAGATTTCATAGGTTATATAATCATCAATCTGACCATGCCCATCAATCAGTTGTACTTTATCAAACTGTGCTAAAGAGGAAAAATAATCTTTATCGTAAGATGCCGAGCTTCCACTTTGTGCAAATTCCAATTCTCTACGATTAATAAAATGTTGAGCATTGGGAAAAGTTAAATAAGGCTTATTTGAATATGTGTCCCGAAGGATGAGTCCACCCGCATGATCACGATGCAAATGACTCATTAAAACTTTTGTAACATCAGTAGAAGAATAACCAATGGCTGAAATATTTTCAATGATCTGAAGTATTCCATTTTTGGAAAAACCCAGTCCGGTGTCTAATAAAACAATATCATTATCCGTAACAACCAGAAATGGCTGAATCTCAACCAATAAACTTCCTCTCGGCCTCTCATGCAACTGATCAACCAATGGATCAAAAGGCATGAAGACCTTGGTATGATCAATGGTAAAAGAACCCTCCGACAATGGAAATATTTTCATGCTACTTGAATTATCAGTTAACGCAAAATCATCTGGCGGTCAGCATCCAGTCGAATCAAAATAAAGAGCAACACTGTAAAAGTAATCAATGCTGTTCCCCCATAACTCATAAATGGAAGTGGTATTCCAATAACTGGAACAATGCCAAGTGTCATTCCAATATTGATAAAAATATGAAAGAAAAAAACTGAGGCAACGCCATAAGCGTATACACGGGCAAATGTACTTCTCTGTCTTTCTGCAATATTTACAATTCGAAATAACATGAAAAGATAAAGACCAAGTAAAATAGCACTCCCAAAGAAGCCAAACCCCTCACCGATTGTGCAGAAAATAAAATCTGTCCTTTGTTCAGGAACGAAGTCATATCTTGTTTGTGTTCCTTTTAAAAGCCCCTTTCCAAAAAAACCTCCAGATCCAATGGCAATTTTACTTTGTTTAACATTATAATTTCCTGCTTTTTTTCTTTCTTCCATTTTCTTCATATCTACTTCTGTAAGTGTTGATTCATCAACTTGATAATCTTTACCTACTGTTGCATATATCCGCTGTACTTGATACGGCTTCAATACATTGGAAAAGAAATATGGTACAGCAAAGCGTTGCATTCCAATACATAAACCCCAAATAGATACAATTAGAATAAATAATCCTCGATTACGTTTGAGTTCTCGTCTGGATAAATACAAAAACAAAACAGCAATACTGGTTAAAATAATGGCAAGTACGTTTTGATCTACTAATAAGGTTAGTACAACCAATAATGCAACAGCAAAGCCAATCACAAGCACATAAGATGGGAGACCCTCTCTATACAATACAAGAAAAAATGAAAAATAAACCAGCGCTAGTCCTGTTTCACTTTGAAGTATGGTCAATACAGCTGGGATCAAAATCAGCGCAGCTGCATACAATTGAGACTTGGTCTTCTTAAAATTCAAATCTATTGATGACATATATTTTGCAAGCGCCAGGTTTACAAATATCTTACATAATTCAGCAGGCTGCAATTGAAAGCCAGGGAACCTGATGATTGACTTTGTTCCTTTTACATCTGTATGAAATGGGAATACAAGTATCAATAAAATAATCCCTAAAAAATAGAAAATATTGGCTGTAGCAGTGAAGAACTTACTATCAGTCAATAAGATAAAAACTGCCAATGCCCCACAAATCAAGAAATAATATAGCTGTTTACTGTAATCAGTTTTGAATGACAGCAATCCATTAATAATGGATTCATCACGATACGTTGTTGCAAAAATACTCATGATGCCCGTTAGAACGAGTATTGCATAGACGATTATGAGGGTCCAGTCAATTCCTTTTGTTATTTCAGCAGAGTGATTCCTCATCTTTTATTATTGCTTCGATATGTTTGAATGTAATATTTTTTGAATGCTCAGAAGCAGGTTGATTTGTTGATTGAACTCCTGCAGTGAAACGCTTCACTTGAACTTTCATTTTTTCTCTTCGTAGAGAATCCAATTTTCTCCTTTTCATTTTTACAACCGGAAGAATTATTTCTGTTCCTTCGATTCTTTCAACTTCTTTCCAACGTACTGCCGAAAGGGTATCACGCAGATATTTTTCCAACATGAGTGATGCCATAGGAGTAGCCCAGGTTGCACCAAATCCAGCATTTTCTACAATTACTGCAATAGCAATTTTTGGATTCTCTCTGGGTGCAAAGCAAACAAACCAGGAGTGGTTTTTTAATTTTTCTCTCTTACCATTGATGATGCCATAATTTTCAGCAGTTCCTGTTTTACCGGCAATACTTATTCCTTCGATTCTTGCACCCATAGCAGTGCCATGATCTACCACATCCTGCATTCCTAACTGAACAATGTTATAAATGGTATCAGGTATCATTGTTACCTCATGCCGAATCTTAAATTTATTTAATAGCGTGTCTGAGGATTCTTGATGCTCAACTGTATTTACAAAATGTGGTGTATAATAATACCCTTTATTAGCTATGATGCACATCAAATTTGCCATTTGTAATGGTGTTGCTTGCATTTCACCTTGACCGATTCCTAAAAAGACATTTGTACATGAACTCCAGTTGTTGTTGTACAACTTATTGTAAAAACTTGTGTCTGTGATTAGTCCCTTGTCTTCACTAGGAAGGTCAAGTCCTAATTTAACTCCCATTCCAAATGAGTTCATGTATTTTTTCCATCTGGCATAGCCTGTCCTAACATCGCGATCCTCTCGATTATCAACCGCCATTCTATAAATATGTGAGAAATAACTGTTGCATGAGTTAGCAAGTGCCAATCTAAGATTGGCAGCATGTGCTGGATTTTTATGCTCACAGGCAATTGGCCTGTTACATCCTCTATAAGCTCCCGCACATCCATATCCAAATGAAGGAGTAATAACACCTTCATCTAATGCAATCAATGCTCCCATAGGTTTAATGGTAGAGCCAGGCGCATATTGTCCTTTGATTGCTCTATTAAAAAGTGGACGTGCAGTATCTCTTAACATGTAAGAGAAATTTGTTTTTCTAAAACTTCCAGTTAATAAATTCGGATCATATGTTGGTCCACTTGCCATTGCTAAAATCCCTCCTGTCTTTGGCTCTATTGCAACAATTGCTCCTAATTTATTTTTCAATAGTCGCTCAGCCAACACTTGTAATTCAATAT
The DNA here is from genome assembly GCA_017856455.1 of Parafilimonas sp. Lineage (GTDB taxonomy): Bacteria > Bacteroidota > Bacteroidia > Chitinophagales > Chitinophagaceae > Pollutibacter. The sequence goes on along the minus strand of JAFMEZ010000027.1, from coordinate 12,680 downwards.
CTAAATATGTATTAAGATTCCTACCTGCAACTGCAATCGAGTCATATGCGCCATTTTCATAAGAGCCTACTATTCGGTTTTTGTTATCTTTTACTTGATAACGAATTCCGCGCTTACCCATAAGAATTGACTCATAATATCTTTCTAGTCCGGCTAAGCCCATGTAATCTCCCATCTGATAATAGAAGTTTGTACGCTTGAGAATAGTAGAATCAACTTCCCCAACATATCCCAACAAATGCGCAGCTGCTTTGTAGGGATAAGATCGAATCGGCCTCTCCTGCAAATAAAAACCGGGTTCAAACCTGTAAATATTTTCTTGAAGCTGTACAAAAGTCTCTGTATTGATTGCTGATTCAAAAACAGATGGTCTGAATTTTCCGTTTTTGATGATAGAACTGATTAACCGATCATGAAATGACTTTTGGCTGATATTTAAAATTTTACATAAACCTGCAGTATCGAGGTTCTTCACAGCATTGGGAAGCACCATTAAATCGTAGGTGAGTGTATTTTCAAGTATAGATCTCCCCTTACGGTCAAAAATAATTCCTCGATCAGGATATACTACAGTCCTGCTCACTGCATTATCAAGTGCCAGTAAATCATATTTGGAGGAGGCCAACTGGAGAAAGAGTAGTCGAATCAGAAGTATAACAAAAGCAACCAGAAACAATACTCGAATTACATTTTGTCTTGACTGGTTGAAAACCGGCATGGTAAATTTTAAAATTTGAACGTAAAATTAGTCAATTGTACTATTAACGTGATCGTGATTTTTTATTGAAAAACAAATCTGCGATCATTATCAATAATAAACTTACCATCCCTGTTGCCAATAACTTTCCTATAAAAAATAGGAATGAACCAAATTGTAACCACTCCAAAAAAATTAAATAGAAATGATGCAGGAGCGTCAATATGATAATATATATTACATATGGAACAGAACCCATGGTCTTACTGTTGGGCTCTTCATTTCCCCATTCTGTTGCTTCTTTAGGCAAAAGGAGATTGACGACATAAGGCCTGAAATAAGCAATCAACAATGATGCTGCAGCATGCAAGCCCGGAGTCTTAAAAAACCAGTCAACTACCATTCCGATAGTAAATCCCAAGAATAACAAATTGATGCGTGTAATTCTAAATGGAAGCCAAAGGATCAAAATAAAATAGAAATATGGGACGATAAACTGATGCAAAGGTGGAATCTTGGTGACTATAAACACCTGAAAGAAAAGGACAAAGGCTATTCGGATAATATTTCTTATCACCACATTCATTCCTTAATCTGTTTTGATTGAATGGCCTCCATTTCTTCTCCCAACTGATTCTTCACGATAAATGCATGCTGAACATTTGAAAAATCAACAGCAGTTTTTACTTTAAGAATATAAGTGTTGGTCTCCTGATCCTGTTTTACTTCTTCTATCCAACCTATCCTAGACCCGGGAGGGAATTTGTCGGAGTATGGACTTGTAACAACTTCATCACCCTTTTTAACTACTACTGTTTTTGGTATTTTTTTCAACAAAAGATATTGAGGGTTCTTTCCGTCCCATGTTATTTCACCTAAACCACTTCCTTTCTTCAATAATGCTATTACTTTCGATTGCTTATGCAATAAGCTCATCACTAAACTCATGTTATCACTGACCCCGACTACCGTTCCTATAATGCCATCTGTTCCTACAACTGCCATGTTCGATTCCACTCCTTGTTTACTGCCACGGTGTAGTGTAAGATAATTTTGTTGAAGGAATACAGAATTTGAAATGATTTTCGCCGACAGGTATTGAAACTGTAAATACTGTTTTACAGAATCAATGTAAGCAGTATCAGTTACCATTTCAGTTAAAGAATCAGGACTCATTACACCTGAAGGAATTCTTGATAACAAAAAAGCATTCTGCTCTCTTAATCTTTTATTCTCAACACTTAATGTAAAGTATTCCTCAATATTATTAACCCTGCGATTGATGTCGCCAGAAACTTCACCAGATACCATTCCGAAAAATGTATTGTGAAACCTATTAGAAGAAAAAAGCATAGACAGGGATATGCCCTGCAAAATCAGAAACAAAATGAAAACAGCATACCGTCTGATGAAAAGAAAAACATTACGCATGTTTGATACTTCCTTGTGAGATATGCATCAATTACCTCATGATGAATGGGAATGACTGATAGCTCTTCAAAGCAAGTCCAGTTCCGCGAACAACACTCTTTAGTGGATCTTCTGCGACATGAACAGGCAACTTGATTTTTTGAGACAATCTTTTATCTAAACCTCTCAGCAATGCTCCACCACCTGTTAAATACAATCCACGTCTGTAGATGTCTGCTGCAAGTTCTGGTGGCGTGGTTTCAAGTGCTTTCAAAATGGCTTCTTCAATTTTGAAGATTGATTTATCCAGAGCCTCAGCAATTTCTTGGTAACTCACCATGATTTGTTTTGGAATACCGGTCACAAGATCTCTTCCGTTAACTGGAATATCATCTGGAGGATTATCCAAATCTTTTAAAGCTGCACCAATATTTATCTTGATCTGCTCAGCGGTTCTTTCGCCAATTAGAAGACTATGATATCTTCTTAGTGCTTCCATGATATCTGCAGTAAACTCATCACCAGCAATTCTGATTGATTGATCACAAACAATTCCTGCTAGTGCAATAACTGTAATTCCTGTTGTACCGCCACCAATGTCAATGATCATATTGCCGATTGGTTCTGTTACATCAATCCCGATACCCAAAGCTGCTGCCATAGGTTCATGAATAAGATAAACTTCTTTTGCACCAGCTTGTTCAGCACTATCTCTTACAGCTCTTTTTTCAACTTCGGTGATACTTGATGGTATACAAATCATCATTCTCCAACTTGGAGGGAATAATGGTTTTTTAGGATAAATCAATTTGATCATTTCTCTGATCATCAATTCTGCCGCATTGAAATCTGCAATTACACCATCTTTCAATGGACGAACTGTTCTTATGCTTTCATGCGTTTTCTCATGCATCAATAAGGCCTTTTTACCAACAGCAATCAGATGCTTTGGATTATTTCTATCCAATGCAACGATTGAAGGTTCATTTACTACGATTTCATCATCATGAATGATGAGCGTATTAGCTGTTCCCAAGTCAATCGCAATATCCTGTGTAAACCATGAAAAAAGTCCCATTTATACTTGATTTATAAGCCTTACAAAGTTGTATTAAAAAACCCAATCTGCAATCAGGAATTTTTGAAAATTCCAAAAAAGTAAATCAACTGAAATACTTTATTTGAACTCATAGCCAATATCAGTTCTAAAGTATTTCTTTTCGTAAGAAATTTGACTGATGGCATTGACTGATGATGTAACAGCATTGGTGATTGTACTACCCAAAGATGTAACTGCTAATACTCTACCACCATTGGTAACCAATTGATTGTCAATTTGTCTAACACCTGCCTGAAAAACGATGGTTTCAGGTGAAAAAACAGCATCCAGTCCACTAATCACTTTGCCCTTTTCAAAATCTTCTGGGTAGCCTCCACTCACTGTAACTACAGTAGCAGCGGATCTTTCATCAAAAACGAGTTGCTGATTTGAAAGCGTATGATTATCCATCGCCACAAACAGATCAACTATATCGGATGATAATCTAGGCATTACGACTTCAGTTTCAGGATCACCCATTCGACAATTGTATTCAATGACAAATGGCTCTCCATCTACATTGATCAAACCAAAAAAAACAAACCCCTTATATACGAGCATCTCAGCAGCTAGACCATCAATCGTCGGCTTCACCACTTTATCAACTACTTTTTGCATAAATGCGCCTTGCGCAAAAGGAACAGGACTCACGGCACCCATCCCACCAGTATTCAATCCTTGATCGCCTTCTCCAATTCTTTTATAGTCCTTTGCCTCTGGCAGTAACACAAAATCCTTCCCATCTGTTAGCGCAAAAACGCTCAGTTCAATTCCCTTCAAAAACTGCTCAATAACAACCCTGGAGCTGGCTTCACCAAATTTGGCATCCAGAATCATTTCTTCAAAAGTTTTCAATGCCTCTTCATGTGAGGTTGCAATCACCACCCCTTTACCCGCAGCCAACCCATCAGCTTTTAGAACAATTGGCAATGAATGATTTTGAATATAATTTCTGCCCTCTTCAAAATTTTCTTTTGTGAACTCTTTATATGCTGCAGTTGGTATACCATGGCGTTGCATAAATGCCTTTGCATAAGCTTTACTTCCTTCTAATTGAGCAGCCTCAGCAGACGGACCTACTATGATCAGATCCTTCAATGCAACATCCGACTTTAAAAAGTCGTAAATGCCTTTAACTAGAGGATCTTCCGGGCCAACAACAAGTATGTGAATATGATTTGACTTACAAAAGTCAGCTGTAGCATTAAAGTCATTTAAATTCAAAAGAATATTTTCTCCAAGGCTTGCTGTACCTGGATTTCCGGGTGCAATGAAGAGTTTTGAACAATGTTTGCTTTGTTTGATTTTCCAAGCAAAAGCATGCTCCCTGCCCCCAGATCCTAATAGAAGTATATTCATAGTGATGTACGAAGATACAAATTGCTTATTTTAGGTATTCTATAAAACGATTATATGGCCCAAACCAGCAATCAGTCGCACCCTAAAGGCTTGTATATTTTATTCGCCACTGAAATGTGGGAACGCTTTAATTACTATGGCATGAGAGCCATACTGGTGCTTTTCATGACCAAAGCTCTATTATTTGATAAAACCTTCGCATCACAATTATATGGCAGCTATACCAGTTTAATATACCTGACTCCTTTAATAGGTGGATTCATGGCAGACCGCTACTGGGGTAATAACAGATCAATCATTGCAGGTGGCATCACCATGGCATTGGGCGAACTTGTTCTCTTTTTCTGTGCAACCTTTCATGAAACAAACCAGGCGTTGTCCTCTATTCTTTTTTTCAGTGGGCTCGGATTGATGATTGCAGGAAATGGATTTTTCAAACCCAATATCTCTTCATTGGTCGGACAACTTTATCCGGTGGGTGACAGAAGAATTGATCCAGCCTACACCATTTTTTACATGGGAATCAATGTTGGTGGAGCATTGGGACCATTCCTTTGTGGATTGTTTGGAGACACAGGTAATCCGGCAGATTTCAAATGGGCTTTCCTGGTTGCTGGAATTGGCATGCTGACAAGCGTAATCGTTCAAAAAACTTTTCAGGACAAATACCTGGTGAATCAAGAAGGAAAAAAAATAGGACTCGCGCCGGAAGGTATCAAAGCACAATGGCATAATCCTGTTTACATGATCATTGGATTAGTGATCTTTTCGACAACAATGATTGGCCTCCTTTATGTAGATGCAAAAGTTTTTAATTACTTATTCTACTTACTCATTGGATCACTTTTTGTGATTCTATTCATTGTGTTTTCAGACAAAAGCTTATCATTAATCGAAAAGAAAAAAGTAGCAGTAATTTTTGTTGTTTCTTTTTTCGTTGTCTTCTTCTGGAGTGCATTTGAACAGGCAGGCGCTTCACTTACTTTTTTCGCTGATGAACAAACAGATAGAACTTTAGGATGGAGTATACCATTGTGGATCATCTATATCACATCAATTCTACTGATCTATTTTACGTTCACTCTATATAAGAAAGCAAAGAATAATCTTTCTGCAAATGACAGAATATTGAGGAATATCATTTACTTATTATTGGCTGCTTTTCTGGTTGGACTAGTCATCATGAATGTCAACTTGCTTCAAAGTCAGCAATCCAACCTGATCTTCAACGAAGTTCCTGCAAGTTTTTTTCAATCGTTGAACTCAATGTATGTAGTTTTATTTGCACCGGTATTTGCATGGCTTTGGATGAAACTTGGAAAATATGAGCCTTCGTCTCCAACAAAAATGGCAATAGGACTGCTGTTATTGGCAATCGGATATTTGTGGATTGGTGCAGGCGTAAAAGACATTTCACCTGGAATGAAAGTGAGCATGATTTGGCTGGCTGGTTTATATATGATGCATACTTGGGGTGAATTGTGCCTTTCGCCCATTGGATTATCATTGGTCAATAAGCTGGCCCCAGTGAAACTTGTTTCACTCATGATGGCTGTATGGTTTTTGGCAAACGCTTTTGCAAATAAATTAGCAGGACAATTCAGTGCATTGTATCCTGATGGCAAAACAACATCTTTCTTGGGTTATGAAATGAACAACATGTTCGATTTCTTTATGCTGTTTGTCATTCTATCTGGAATTGCATCTGCGATACTGTTCATGCTAACCAAGTATCTACAAAAATTAATGAACTCTTAAAATCATTTTATGCGTATCAGATCATTAAAATTTGCTGCGCCTCTCAGTATTTTCATTTTGTCTTATTTCGCATTCACCAGAAATGGGTGGTGGATTGCAGGTCCACTTCTCTATGCGTGGGTATTCATTCCACTTCTAGAATTAGCTATTCCATCCAATCATGAAAACTTATCAGCACAGGAAACTGCTGTAGCGAAAGAAGACAAGTTGTATGATTTTTGGTTGTACATCATTGTACCAATCCAATACTTTAGCATTTACCTGTTTATCAAATCATTTGATACTCAACATACAACACTCGAAACAGCTGGCAGGATTTTTGTAATGGGACTTCTTTGTGGATCATTTGGCATCAACGTGGCACATGAACTTGGTCACCGTAAAAATAAATTCGAAAGAACATTGGCAAAATCGCTTCTGCTTACCTCACTTTACATGCACTTTTACATCGAACACAATAAAGGGCATCATAAAAACGTGTCTACGCCTGAAGATCCCAGCAGTGCCAGAAAAGATGAATCAGTTTATGCATTCTATTTAAGATCTGTTGCAACTGGCTTTATGTCGGCATGGAAAATTGCTGCGGATGAGCAAAAGAAAAAACAATTACCGGTATGGCACCCTAGCAATCAAATGATTCAATTTATTTTATTGCAAATAATATTTGTTATTGCCATTGCGATATATGCAGGATTCTTTATTACTGCATGTTTTGTTTCTGCAGCAATAATTGGTTTTCTTCTTTTGGAGACAGTTAACTATATAGAACACTACGGACTCCAACGCAAGAAAACTGATTCAGGATATGAAAGAGCCCTGCCTATTCACAGTTGGAATAGTGATCATGTTATCGGAAGACTGATGCTGTTTGAACTATCAAGACATAGCGATCATCATTATATGGCAAGCAAGAAATATCAGATATTGCAACATCATGATGAGGCTCCTCAAATGCCGACAGGTTATCCCGGCATGATGATACTTTCATTGATCCCACCAATTTGGTTCAGTATCATGAACAAGAAACTTTTGAAGTTTCAGTAAGCACTAAGCAATTTTATCGCTTCCAAAATATGGACGCAATACCTCAGGAATAGCAATACCATCAGGTGTTTGGAAATTCTCAAGCATACTTGCCAGAATACGCGGCAATGCCAATGAGCTTCCATTCAGCGAATGCAACAATTGTGTTTTACCTTGCTCATCCTTTGTCCTGATTTTTAAACGATTGGTTTGAAAAGTTTCAAAGTTAGAAACAGAGCTAACTTCCAACCAGCGTTCTTGTGCAGCACTGTACACTTCGAAATCATATGTGAGTGCTGAAGCAAAACTCATATCACCACCACAAAGTCTAAGAATTCTGTATGGTAGACCAAGTGAAATGATTAGTCCTTCAACATGTGCAACCATTTCATCCAATGCAGCATAACTTTTTGATGACTCAGTAATTTGAACAACTTCAACTTTATCAAACTGATGAACCCTGTTCAATCCTCTTACATCTTTACCAAAACTTCCAGCCTCTCTTCTGAAGCAGGGAGTATATGCAGTCATTTTTATGGGAAGCGATGCTGAAGGAATGATTTCATCTCGATAAATATTGGTAACGGGTACTTCAGCAGTAGGAATCAAATACAAGTCATCTTCCTTCACATAATACATCTGACCTTCCTTATCTGGCAACTGTCCTGTTCCATAGGCAGAGCTTGCATTTACCACATGCGGAGGTATGTATTCAGTATATCCAGCAGCTGTATTATAATCCAAGAAATATTGAATTAGTGCTCTCTGCAATTTTGCACCCTTGCCTTTATATAATGGAAAACCGCTGCCTGTAATTTTTACGCCAGTTTGGAAATCAACCAAATCGTATTGTGTTATCAAATCCCAATGAGGCTTGGCACCATCGTAAAGTTTTGGCAATACTGAAGATTGTTTCACGACAAAATTATCTTCAGGAGTTTTTCCTATTGGAACTATTTCATTGGGTAGGTTTGGCAGCTTTAACAATTGTTGTGTTAAGGCGCTCTCCACCACATTCAGTTCCGATGTCAACATATCAATCTGATCCTTTAGAGTAGCAACCTTTGTTTTGCTCTCTTCAGCTTCAGCTTGTTTCCCCTGTGCAATCAATGCGCCAATTGACTTTGATGCTGCATTACGTTGTGCAAGAAGGTCATCAGATTGTGCCTGAAGTTTTTTTCTTTGATCATCCAATCCTATGATTTCATCCACCAGTTGAATCTCGTGAAAATGTTTTTTTTGTAATCCCGCGATTACGTTCTCCTTGTTTGCCCGTATAAATGCCAATTGCAACATCCGCTATTTTTTTTGCAAAGATATGTAATCAATAAGTAGTGATATACGAGCTATTAGAATCTTGATTAGCTTTGCCAAATGATGGTTTCAGAGGATTTACAAGTTAGGTGGTGGAAGTTGGAAGAACGACTCATTGAAAGATTTGGGAAAAAGCCAGATCTCGAGTCAATCCTATTTCTGATTGGTGTACAAGAAGTTGGAGGTGCTGGACATGAATTTACAAAAGAACAGAAGCAAGATCTGATGCATGTAGCAGTTTGTTCGATTTTATCTGCAACTGGCTATTATGAACATGAAGGTTGGGACCAAGATGGATGGCCCCATTTTAAGCAATTGAAAGAGCTTCCCTCAATGTCGCTGATTGAGCAGGAAAATTTTATGAAAGACCATGTTTTATTCTATTTTTCACAACATTCATTCATATGAGTAAACGTAAACAATTTTCTTTTGTGCTCTTTTTACTGATGCTCTTATCTGGAGAAATCTTTGCACAGCCTATCGTGAAAGTCAAAAAGAGTGATCTAAGAAAAGATGTACAAATGATGACAGATTCTGGAACATTTATCATCAGACTAAACGATTCTACTCCATTACATCGCGACAATTTTATCAAACTCATAAAGTCTAAGTTTTATGAAGGCATAGCTTTCCACAGGGTGATCAGCGGATTCATGATTCAAGCTGGTGATGAAAAATCAAGATTGAATGCAGACAGTACAAAGTTTCTGAAAGACTATACCTTACCAGCAGAATTCAAGACTTCATTGTTTCATAAAAAAGGTATGCTTGCTGCTGCCAGATGGGGAGATGATATTAATCCTAAAAGAAACAGCAGCGGAGTTCAGTTTTACATCGTTCAGGGAAGAATTCACAATGACTTTACATTAGATTCTGCTGAAACATACCGTTTAAAAGGCAGGAAACTCCCAATGGAACATCGAGAGGCTTACAAGAAAGTAGGTGGAAGTCCACACCTCGATCAAAATTATACCATCTTTGGAGAGTTAAAAAGCGGTTTTGACGTATTGGATAAGATTGCCAATACCCCAACAACAGGCAAGTCGGGCGGAGATAAACCATTATCATCCATCAGGATTATTCAGACTAAAATGGTGAAAAGAAAATCACCTTAAAATTTCATTTAGACAATAAAAACTTTAATCTTGCAAAAAAAAGAATATGAACTTCCCAGAGCAAATCAAATACACTAAAGAGCATGAATGGATTTCTGTAGATGGCGATATTGCAACAATTGGTATCACTGCATTTGCTCAAGGTGAATTAGGCGATATCATATTTGTAGATATTGAATCAGTAGGAAAAGACATGAATGCTGACCAGGTTTTTGGTAGCGTTGAAGCTGTTAAAACAGTTAGTGATTTATTTTTACCCGTGTCTGGTACCATTTTAGAAAAAAACCCAATTCTTGAAAGTCAGCCTGAGTTGGTTAACCAAGATCCATATGGACAAGGATGGATGATCAAGATGAAAATTTCTGATGCAGCTCAACTTGATCAATTGATGGACGTTCAGGCATACAAAGCACTTGTTGGCGCATAAAAATGATTGCAAAAGTTTTCTCAAAAAAAAAGCCCCTATTGAAATAGGGGCCGTTAACCAAAACTAACTGCTTATGAGAAAACTTTTGCTTTTTTACTATTTAATTAGATGTCAAATGCTACATCTACTTACGCCTGATCACGTTAAAAATTTATTAAGGTCATCATCTCCACTAACCCTACACTAATATAGACGCATGAGCGTCCATTTAGTTTGTTAAAGGCTCCATAAATAGATGAATTATTCCCCTCCCAAAAAGTGATTTTCATCACTGGGTGAGCTTACTTGCGTTCTCTGCAAATTGAAGTGCATCAATCAACTCTCCAATATTTCCATTGAGCACGTCATGGAGATTATACAATGTCATGCCAATTCTATGGTCTGTTACCCTACCTTGAGGGAAGTTATATGTGCGGATTTTAGCTGATCGATCTCCAGTGCTTACCAAACTCTTTCTATGTCTTGCGATCTCATCCTCTTGTTTTCTGACCTGCTCTTCATATAAACGGGTTCTTAACATTTGCATAGCTTTTTCACGGTTGCCAAGCTGAGTTCTCTCCGTTTGACATATAACAACCGTGCCAGTTGGTATATGCGTGAGCATCACCTTGGTCTCAACCTTGTTTACGTTTTGTCCACCTGCACCACCACTTCGAGCAGTTTCCATTTTCACATCACTTTCCCTTATTTCAACATCCACCTCTTCTGCCTCTGGCATCACCGCAACCGTTGCCGCACTGGTATGCACCCTGCCACTAGCCTCTGTATCTGGCACTCTCTGGACCCTATGTACACCACTCTCAAATTTCAATGTACCGTAAACATCTTCACCAGAAACTTCTAATTGAGCTTCTTTATATCCTCCAACAGTCCCTTCATTCTCAGATAACAATGCAGTTTTCCAACCCTTACTTTCACAATATCTTATATACATTCTCAAGAGATCACCAGCAAAAAGTGATGCTTCATCACCTCCTGTTCCTGCCCTGATTTCAAGAATGGCATTTTTTTCATCCTGAGGATCTTTAGGAATAAGCATATTTCTAATTTGCTTCTCTAATTCCTCTTTTTTACCGTCTAAATCAGCGGTTTCAGCCTTTGCAAGTTCCCTAAGTTCCTCATCATCCCCCATCAATGCCTCACGATTGAAATCAACATCAGACAAAATACGCTTGTATTGCTGGTAAGCATTTACAATCTTTTCCAGGCTTCTATACTCTTTTGAAAGTTGACTAAAGCGTTTATTGTCATTTACCACCTCGGGATTGGTAAGCGCTACACCAATATCGTCGAATTTTGCTTTTATGGCTTCTAATTTGTCTAACATATCATTATCACCCGATGAGGCGATTAATCTTTAATTTAGTGCGCAAAGTTACTTCTTTCTTACATGAATTATAGCAAGTTTCAAGCAGATTACATTTTCGATGGAAATGAATTATTGGGTAGGGACCATGTGTTGATCACTGATTCTTATGGTAAAATAATTGAAATTGTTCCTTTCACTGAAGCCGGTGATGATATTCAAAAAATGAGTGGCATTATTTCTCCTGGTTTTATCAATGCCCATTGCCATCTTGAATTGAGTCATATGAAGGATGTAATTCCACCTCGCACAGGACTCATTCCATTTTTGCTGGATGTAGTTGGAAAAAGAGATTTTGAGATGGATTTGATACTTGAAAAAATTCAACAGGCAGAAAAAGAAATGGAAGCTGGAGGAATTGTGGCGGTTGGAGACATTGGTAATACTGCTTACACCATTGAAACGAAAATCCACAGTAAACTAAAGTGGAACAATTTCGTAGAAGTGCTTTGCTTTAGTGATCAAATGTCTGATGACAGAATGCATCAGTATACAGGTGTATTAAACAGTTTTAAAGAAGCAGAAGAAAAATTTGATGTCAAGCATTGGAAATCTAATCTGGTTCCACATGCACCTTATACAATAAGTGATATCACATTTAAAAGAATCAATCAACATACACAAGATGCAGTGATCAGCATGCACAATCAGGAAAATCCTGCCGAAGATGAATTATATAGAACTGGAGAAGGTGATTACTTAAAGTTTTTGGGGAAATTTGGTTTTACTGCATCTCCTTTCCCCACTACAGGAAAATCATCTTTGCAATCATGCCTACCCCATTTCAACAACAATCAAAGAGTTATACTCGTCCACAATACTTTTACCTCACAAGAGGACATTTCATTTGCAAAGGATTATGCAAATGAAAATTTATCGGGAGTACATTTTTGTTTATGCATCAATGCCAATCTCTACATAGAAAATTGCGTTCCGCCAATTGAACTTTTAATGAAAAACAATTGTGAAATTGTTCTTGGAACTGACAGCTATAGCAGCAACTGGCAACTCAGCATTGCAGCAGAAATTAAAACAATAAGAGAGCAATTTCCCAATATTCCTATCCAGGAAATTTTGAAATGGGCAACTTCAAACGGAGCAAAAGCTTTGAA
>JAFMEZ010000005.1 GCA_017856455.1 Parafilimonas sp. | reverse complement strand
CCGAAAAAGTTTTCAACAACAACGAAAAATTATTTTGTACTGTGGTGGCAATTTGTAATTTAGTGGAAGAATTTAATGGGTTAGTAAGTACTAAAGGGTCGGCTTCTGCTGGCCCTTTGGTTTTTTTAACCGTTAACAGTTAACCGTTAACAATTATCAGTTAAAAAAACTCTCTTTCACTGTCTTTTACTGCAATAAAAAAAATACTGCGCGTTAACTTCACTGCATGAGCAAAATCAAAAAAGCTTTCTTCTGTAAAAATTGTGGTTATGAATCTGCAAAGTGGGTTGGTAAATGTCCTGCTTGCAATGAGTGGAATACTTTCACTGAAGAAATTATTCATAAAGAAAAATCAAACAAAGAAAATTGGAAATCAATTCCTGCTGGTCAATCAAAATCAATTATTCTAAATGAAATCATTAGCGAAGAAAAAAATAGAATCATCACAAAAGATGATGAACTCAATCGCGTTTTAGGAGGTGGTATCGTTCCAGGAAGTTTAGTATTGGTTGCTGGTGAACCAGGAATTGGTAAATCAACTTTATTCTTGCAAGATGCATTGATGATGAATAATCTTCGTGTGCTTTACATCAGTGGTGAAGAGAGTGAGCAACAAATTAAAATGCGTGCAAACAGAATCAATATCGCACATGATGAATTTTTTCTGTTAACGGAAACATCGACCCAGAGCATATTTCAAGAGATTAAAAAAATCAGTCCACAGTTGGTCATTATCGACTCTATTCAAACCTTACAATCACCTTATATCGATTCATCACCTGGTACGATCTCACAAATCAGAGAATGCACTGCAGAATTTCAACGCTTTGCAAAAGAAACACAAACACCAGTTTTTTTAATCGGACATATTACAAAAGATGGTAGTATAGCAGGACCAAAATTATTAGAGCATATGGTTGATACCGTTCTTCAATTTGAAGGTGATCAACATTATGCCTATCGAATTTTGAGAACAACAAAAAATAGATTTGGATCAACTGCTGAATTGGGTATCTATGAAATGACAGGCACTGGAATGAAACCAGTTGCAAATCCATCTGATATTCTAATCAATCAAAAAGAAGAACAATTAAGTGGTATTGCGATTGGTGCAACAATGGAAGGAATGAGACCATTGTTGATAGAAGTACAAGCATTGGTTACTCCTTCTGTATATGGAACACCTCAAAGAACTGCAAGTGGATTTGATCTAAGAAGATTACAACTGTTACTTGCTGTATTAGAAAAAAGAGGAGGATTTCATTTCGGTACAAAAGATGTATTTGTAAATATTGCAGGCGGACTCAAAATTGAGGATCCTGCCATAGACCTTGCAATGGTTTTTGCTTTGCTGAGCTCATACGAGGACGTCCCCCTCTCCCAAAAAATATGTTTTGCAGGGGAAGTTGGCCTATCAGGCGAAATCAGGGCGGTAAACCGCGTGGATCAGAGGATTTCAGAGGCCGAAAAACTGGGATTTGAAAATATTATTATCAGTAAGTACAATAGAACTGCAGAAAAACACAAAGGAATCAAGGTCCAATCTGTTGCATTGATCGAAGAAGTCTACCGCAACATCTTTAAATAAATGAATTTTCCGGCTTTCCATCAATGGAAGGATGCATTTACTCATCTCTTCTTCCCTCATATTTGTCCGGGTTGTAACTCCGATCTGGTCAATGAACAACAAATGGTCTGTTCATCGTGTATGATGAACTTACCCTACACTGGTTTTCAGGATATTAAAAACAATCCAGTAGAAAAACTTTTCTGGGGAAGAACAAACATTAGAAATGCGTTTAGTGTATTCTATTTCATCATCGACACTCCTCTTCAAAGAATGATTCATCAAATCAAATACAAAAACAATCAATCGCTTGGAATTTACTTGGGAAACATCATGGGAAATGCATTGCATCATTATTCCAATACATATCCCATTGATATATTAATTCCAATGCCACTTCACCCTAAAAAAGAATACAGAAGAGGATACAATCAATCTGATTTATTGTGCGAAGGGATAAAAGAAAATCTTGGTATACCATTTCGCAATGATGTACTCTTAAGAAATTTCAATACAAGTACGCAAACAAAAAAATCCAGGATCGAAAGATGGGAAAACGTTTCAAACGTATTTGCATTACATCATGTTGAATCAATATCAGATAAACATATTTTACTGATAGATGATGTAATCACAACAGGAGCATCAACCGAGGCCTGTGCTGCGTTGCTATTAAAAAACAAGGCTGCATCTGTTTCCATTTGCAGCCTCGCTTATACACTTTAAATAAATATCTATTTCAAGTACTTTGTAATTTGTTCATCAAGCGGATTCACTTTGCTTGGATAGACATTGATCAGTTGCCCTTTTTCATCCAATAAAAATTTCGTGAAATTCCATTTGATCTCTGCATCCATTACACCGTTTTGCGACTTATCTGTTAACCACTTGAACAAAGGATGTATGTCCTCACCTTTTACAGAAACTTTTTCTGCCATGGTAAAAGAAACACCATAGTTCTTCTGACAAAATGCATTGATTTCCGCATTGGTACCTGGCTCCTGTCCGCCAAAATTATTCGCAGGAAAACCTACAATCACCAATTTGCTTTTGTATTGCTCATATAATTTTTCAAGGTCAGCATACTGTGGCGTATAACCGCACTTCGATGCTGTATTCACAACAAGTATTTTCTTCCCCTTGAATTTAGAAAAATCAATTGTTCCGCCATCTATAGAGGGAACCTTGAACTTATGAATTGATCCCGCACCCATCAAAAGAGATATAAGACTTACCATTAAAAATTTCATACTGCATTATTTTAAGTACTAATTTAACAAGCTTCAATCTTATTTGTTCATTTACCTTTACAACATGTTATTTTCAGAGATACCCGGACAAACTGACGTGAAGGAAAAACTGGTGCAACTGGTGAACAACAACCGGCTGAGCCATGCACTTTTATTTTTAGGAAAAGAAGGAAGTGGCGCCCTCCAGCTTGCCACAGCACTTGCACAATATATAGTCTGTGAAAACAAAAAAGAAGATGCATGTGGGAATTGCCCCTCTTGCAGAAAAGCAGCAAGTTTGATGCACCCCGATATACACTATTCATTCCCAACCATCACTCGTACAGGTATCGATAAACCCGTGTGCAATGACTTCATTGAAGATTGGAGAACATTTAACAATGAATCGCCATATGGAAATGTATACGACTGGCTTCAAAGCCTGGATGCAGAAAACAAACAAGGCAATATCACCGCCCACGAATGTGAAGACATCATTCGCAAACTCAATCTTAAAAGTTTTGAAAGCGGATATAAAATTCTGATCCAATGGATGCCTGAATATTTAGGCAGCTCAGGAAATAAATTGCTTAAACTGATCGAAGAACCTCCTGCTCAAACCTTATTTATTTTAGTTGCAGAAGATGATTCAAAAATTTTACCCACTATTCTCTCGAGAACTCAATTGGTAAAAATCAATCGCGTTGCTACAACTGATCTGCAATCCTGGCTAATCGAAAATCAAAAAGTGCCAAAGGATAAAGCAAGTTTAATAGCACCCCTCGCACAAGGCAATCTTAGAGAGGCCATGCAACTCCTCCACCACGGTGAAGAAAATTGGCAGGAACTTTTAAGAGAATGGCTGAATGCCATCTTGAAAAATGGACCTGCGGCACAAGTAAAATGGGTGGATGAGATCAGTAAAATTGGAAGAGAAAAACAAAAACAATTTGTTGCGTATTTCATTCATCTTTTATCCATTTCTGTTACGATATCAAACAATGCTATTCCTGATGACATTTTAGAAAATGAAATTGATTTTGCACAACGTCTGATTAAACTTGCTTCAACTGCACAGATTCAATCCATGGTTGAAGAGCTTGATCAATCCATCTACTACATAGAGCGAAATGCCAATCCCAAGATGCTCTTCATGGCCCTAAGCATCAAATTTTACCATATTATTAAGGATAAAATGGTAATTTTGGTTAATTAGTGGTGACGAACAGTGTGGGATAAGGTTTGCCATAAGAAGCTTTTACTCTCTATATATTGTGATAATTGGTCAGTGAAACATAAGCAATAACTTCCTCAAACCTCCCTTCCTATCGCTCGCCCAATGACATGGAACTCTGTTCCATCACAATGATTTATTATGGGATGCAGCTCATGCGGAACAAAAGACGGTAAACCCAGCGGATGCAAAAGCAACGGTGGATGTAGCAGCGGTGGATGCAATCGCTTGAATGTGCATGACTGGTTGGCCAATCTGCCATTCTCAGATCCTGCAGTCTCATGTAAAATTGTTGAAATCAGTTTCAATAACGGAAGCAGAAAAGAATATTTCAAGAATACCACCCTTCATCATTTCAACAAGGGTGAAATGGTAAGTGTAGAGGGAGTAAGTGGATTTGATGTGGGAATGGTTAACCTCAGTGGTGAACTGGTAAGACTCCAACTTAAAAAGAAAAGAATTCCTGAAGACAGTGCGGAAATCAAAAAAATCCTTCGCAGATCAACAGAAGTAGATATTCAGAAATGGAAGGAGAGCAAATCAAGAGAACAAGAAGTGCTTGCCAGATCAAGAGCAATTGCAAAGCAATTGAACCTGGTGATGAAAATCTGTGAAGTTGAAATTCAAGCAGACGGAAGAAAAGCAACTTTTTTCTACACAGCAGAAGACAGGGTTGATTTTAGAGAATTGATCAAGTTATATGCCAACGATTTCAAGGTAAAAGTTGAAATGAAACAAATTGGCGCCCGACAAGAATCGGCAAAAGTAGGTGGTATAGGTAGCTGCGGTAGAGAATTATGCTGCAGCAGCTGGTTGAACGAATTTAAAAGTGTTACAACCGCAATGGCACGATACCAAAATTTAAGTATCAACCAAACAAAATTGAGTGGTCAGTGTGGAAGATTAAAGTGCTGCCTAAATTTTGAGCTCGATACTTATTTAGATGCATTGCAACATTTTCCTGATCATGCAGATGTACTTCAAACTGCAAAAGGGAATGCGCAACTCATCAAAAAAGATATCTTTAAAAATCTCATGTGGTACACTTTGCCTGACAGCAATAAACAATACCCACTTTCTATCGAAACAGTTAGAAAAATAAAATCACTGAACAGCAAAGGCATATTTCCTGAAGAACTTGAAACGGAAGAAGTTGCTTCCACTTCAAAAGCAAAAGAACCAGAACCTCAATTTGTTGATGTAGTAGGACAGATTAGCTTGAGATCTTTAGAAAGAAATGCACAGAAGAGAAGAGGGACAAGAGAGAAGGGACAAGGGTTTAATTCAAAGGGAGTAGGGAGTAGGGAGAAGGGAGAAGACCTGCATGCTAGACGAGCATCAAGACCTAGCGATAGAAGAGATAACAAAGGACCCAAACCACCGGGGAAGCAAATAAAATTGAGTCGAAACGATCAAGGAACCCCCCGTGACCAGGCATAAACGTTCCGCTATCCTTTACGCCTGCCATTCTTTTCAATTTACTCTCATACAAATCTCCCAAGGTACCTGCAATTGCAATGCCTAATGATATCACCAGCATATCCAATGAAGCATTCCATTTCAAAGCAGCAAATACGTTGATGATACCCACGCTTAATAAAATCCCTCCTACAGTTCCTTCCCATGTTTTTTTAGGTGACCATTTTGACAATGGTGTTTTCCCAATAAAAGAACCAACAAGGTATGCCATAGTATCATTGATCCAAATACCGAATACAATCAACAATGTTATCATGTGACCACTGAATGTTGAAAGTGCCAATGCCATTTTACTTTCACTGTCGCCAGTATTCCATAACCAACCACTCCTGAGATTGATGAGCAATGTCATTGATATAGAAATGTAAACAAACCCTTTGAACATCACTAAAAATCCTGTTTGGCGAAATTTCTTTTCAAATAAAATATTGATCAGTACCAAAACCAGTGTTATACGAATCAACCATTCGCCAATAAATGATAAGGAAACATCCCCTATCATCATTGCATCAGAAGTCGACATCAACATGGCGCCCCAACCAAGCAGCGGGAAATGAATTTGCTTCCACCATTTTACTATTAAGAATTCACTGTTTATTTTCTGTGCAATCTTCTGATATTCGACCCAAGCACCTGCATGAACAATAGAAAATAAAATAAAAAAGCTCCATTCATTCCAAAGGAGACCAATCAACATGATCACTGCAAATACTATTGCAGTTTTAGCTCTTGTGGCAAATACTTTAGGATCGAATGCCATTTGCTGATTGTTTAAAGTATTTGAAGAAATAAATCAATGCAATCAATGTGAATAGCCCCCACCAAATAGGATACTTATCCTCTGTAGCCTCAGACAAAGGCAATCCTTTTACGCGCAAATAATAAATCTGAAAAACACCCATTGCGTTATTGATGAAATGCGCAACAATCGGCATCCAAATATTTTGTGTATGCGCATATAAGAGTCCCAATACAATCGACAAGGCAACCCTGGATAAAAATCCGTAAAAAGAAAAATGAATGGCACTGAATAACAATGAGGTGATCAAAATACTAACCCACATTTTACCTGTTGCTCTTTGCATCATATTTTGAAATCCACCTCGAAAAAAAACTTCTTCGAAAATGGCAGGAGCTAGTGCCATAACCAACACTGCAATAACCAAATCAGGAATGCCATTCATTGCAGACATCAGCTCAACCTGTTTCATATATGAATCTTCCATGGCTTGAGCATATACTTTCAATTGCTCAGTTAGCGGAATCATTTCATTCAAACTTGCCAGTGAGCCGGAGAGTAAAATAGTAATCGCCATTAAAAAACATCCCCATAAAAATGTTTGTACGCTGATCTTGGTTTTGAAACCAATATAACTGAATGGTCTCCGACTGATTAACCATGCAGCAAAGACTGGAGGAATAAAAAATATGCACAACGCCAACACTGTTTGCGATAACCTGATGAATCCGACATGCTCAGGATTGGTCAATGCAACTTGCATGTCGACCATGCCGTTACCTCCAACTAATTTCCAAAAAATTACAGATAAGGTAGTACCCATTACCATACCGACACCCATCAATCCAATTAGAATAAACAATCCAGATTTTTCATTGATTAACCGCTTATTTGCTGTTTCCATTTCCATCAATTATGTTTTACTGCACTAGATTCAGCAAGTGCTTAACTTTGCAGCGTTTAGGTGATAAAGATAGGCAACATAACATTACCTGATTTCCCATTACTCCTCGCTCCAATGGAGGACGTAAGTGACCCGCCTTTTCGCAGTGTATGCAAAAAAAATGGAGCGGACCTTATGTTCACCGAATTCATCAGCAGCGAAGGACTTATCAGGGATGCAATCAAAAGCAGACAAAAACTCGACATATTTGAAGAGGAGCGTCCTGTTGGCATACAAATTTTTGGCGGGGATGAAGAAGCCATGTCCATCAGTGCTGAAATTGTAAATACCGTAAAACCTGATTTACTAGACATCAACTTTGGATGTCCTGTTAAAAAAGTAGTGTGTAAAGGCGCAGGAGCAGCAGTATTAAAAGACATTGATTTGATGATTAGGCTTACCAAGGCAGTAATCAAATCTTCAGCAGTACCTGTTACAGTGAAAACAAGATTGGGTTGGGATTTTGACAGCATCAACATTCTGGAAGTTGCTGAACGTTTACAAGATATCGGGGTACAAGCACTATCCATTCACGCAAGAACAAGAAGTCAATTGTACAAAGGTGATGCCGATTGGAGCTGGATTGCAAAAGTGAAAGAAAACCCTCGAATAACGATACCCATTTTTGGAAATGGCGACATTGATTCTCCCGAAAAAGCATTGGCATATAAAAACACCTATGGAGTGGATGGAATCATGATTGGAAGAGCCGCTATTGGTTACCCATGGTTTTTCAGAGAAGTAAAACATTTTTTTGCAACCGGTGAAAAGCTTGCTCCACCTACACTTGAAGAAAGAATTGAAGTAATCTTGCAGCACTTGCATGCATCTATCTCTTGGAAAGGTCCTAAATTGGGAATTCTGGAAATGAGAAGACATTATGGAAATTACCTGAAAGGAATTCCAAACATCAAACCAATTCGCAATATCTTGGTTACTGCCAACAGCCTAGAAGAAATAGAAGAAACATTATCAACAGTTCAAGTAGTTCACAGTTGACAGTTAATGGTTAACAGCCAGCTGTCAACTTAATCTGATCATTCACTATTATAAAAAAGAAAATGAGTCCACAAGAAAAATTTAATGCGCTACCAGACATCATGCCTCAACCTTCTGGATCAAAAGGGATATATAAATCTTCAATTGCAATAGATAAAATTGTGTATACCTCTGGGCATGTTCCTTTCGATACAAAGGGAGATAGAATTAAAGGTAAGGTGGGACTCAATATGTCTACTGAAGAGGCAAAAGCAGTAGCCAGAAATGTAGGCTTATGTATTTTAAAAACATTGGTAAATGACTATGGGAGTCTGGATAACATCAAACGCGTTGTAAAAATTCTTGGTATGGTAAATGCTGTGCCTGAATATGCAGAACATCCCATTGTCATCAATGGATGCAGTGAGCTGTTTAGAGAAATTTGGGGAGAAGATTTTGGAGTAGGTGCCAGAAGTGCTGTGGGGATGGGTTCTCTCCCTGATCATGTGCCAGTAGAAATTGAAGCAATTTTTGAGTTAAAATAATTTTCATGCATTATTCTGAACTTGATTCCCCTTGCCTGATTGTTGATCCTTCGATTGTTAGAAAAAATATTACTGAGATGATCAAGATGGCGGGTGATCCAAATCGCCTTCGTCCTCATATCAAAACACATAAGACTGCAGAAGGTATTCTGTTGATGATGGAAGCAGGCATTAAAAAATTTAAATGCGCAACCATAGCTGAAGCAGAATTGCTGGCATTGAACGGATGCAAAGATATACTCTTGGCTTATCAGCCTGTAGGACCCAAAATTGAAAGATTACATGCATTACAACAGTTGCATAAAGATGTAAAATTTGCATGTTTAGTTGATCATAACGATGCTGCCAAAACGATAGGCGCTTATTTTGATCAACATCAAACAAGTATTGAAGTATATGTTGACCTCAATCTTGGTATGAATAGAACAGGCATTCATCCAAGCAACGCTATTGACTTGATTAAACTTACACTTGAAACGCCTGGTTTGGTTTTTATTGGATTACATGCGTATGATGGTCATCATCGTCAAATAAACTTTGAAGAAAAAGAAATGGCTTGTGAAAAAGGATTTGAACCTGTATATGCATTGGTTCATTCAATGGAAAAAGAAGGTATGCCAACGCCAATCATCGTTGCAGGCGGTTCTCCAAGCTTTTCAGTTCACTCCAAAAAACAAGATAGAATTTGCAGTCCGGGTACCAATATTTTCTGGGACAAAGGTTATGCGAGTATTTGTCCTGAGCAAGCATTTACTCCTGCAGTTAAAATACTTACCAGAATAATTTCTCTTCCATCAGAAAATAAAATTTGTATTGATTTAGGACATAAAGCTGTTGCATCGGAGAATGAATTGTCAAAAAGAATTTTCTTTCCTGAATATCCAACACTAAAACCTGTTTCTCAGAGTGAGGAGCATATGGTTTTGGAAACATCCACGCAACATCATTTCAAACCAGGAGATTTGTTGATTGGTATACCGTATCATATTTGCCCCACTGTTGCTCTCCATGAATCCATTTATGAAATTACAGATGAGCATGTGAGCGGTGAATGGAAAGTTCAAGCAAGAAAGAGAAAACTCACTATTTAAAGGCGATGATAATCATTACCTTCGCAATCAATTTATTTAAATATGAGGATTCACAAAGAAGGTTATCCAACAATTTTCATCACGATCGTAGTAGTTGCCATACTTAGATTCATTGCAGGTCATTTTATTGGAACAGAATGGGCAGTGCTGCAATATATAATTGATACAATTCTTGTTGGTTTTACCCTCTTTATCATTTCTTTTTTCAGAATTCCCAATAGAAAATTTCATTACGGTGAAAATGATATTGTTTCACCAGCAGATGGAAAAGTGGTTGTCATTGAAGAAGTATTTGACAATGAATACTTTCATGAAAAGCGACTTCAGATCTCTGTTTTTATGAGTCCTGCTAACGTTCATGTTAACAGATACCCCATTGATGGAGAGGTGATTTACAGCAAATACCATCCAGGCAAGTATCTTGTGGCATGGGACCCGAAATCATCAACTGACAATGAACGTCACAGTATTGTAATGCAATACAACAAGGGAACAGTTTTGGTAAAACAAATTGCAGGTGCCCTTGCCAGAAGAATTGTCAACTATGCACAAGTTGGAACAATTGTGAAACAAAATCAGGAGCTGGGTTTCATCAAATTTGGCAGCAGGGTCGATTTGTTACTTCCATTGGATGCAAAGCCGAACGTTAAGATCGGAGACACTGTAAAAAATGGCATCAGTGTTTTAGCGACAGTTTAGGACTATAAAATATTTTTCAAATCCAATAAGCTCTCCAAAATATAGGTGGGTTTGATATCTGATGTAGGCGGTTGAGCAGGATTAAAATATGCACTATCAATTCCTGCGTTGTTTGCCCCCAATATATCAACCTCCAATGTATCCCCAATCATTATGGCTGAAGATGCTTCTGCATTTGTTTTTGTAAGTGCATATTCAAAAATTGCCGCATGCGGTTTCATGATGCCGGCTTGTTCAGATGTAATGACTTCCTTAAAGAACACATCAATTTTACTGTTCTTGATCTTTTGATGTTGGGTGGTTTCAAATCCATTGGTGATCAAATGCATGGGGTATGCTTTTTCATGCAAGTAATTAAGCACGTCCATACAATGTGGGAAAAGATGCGTCTTGGTAGGCAAAATTTCAAGATAGCGTTCACTCATTTGCTTAGCAAGTACTTCATCAGTGATTTTATAATCAACCAGTGTTCTCCACATCCTTTTCCATCTCAGTTCCTCTCTATTGATATACCCCTTTCGGAATCGATCCCAATAAATATTGTTGTGATGATGATAGGTTTGATGAAAATGTTCAAAATCATTCGTCGCTTTCTCATTTAACTTCATTTCAATATACAGATCGTGAAGTGTTTCATGAGAGTTTGTTTCAAAATCCCACAACGTATGATCTAAATCAAAAAAAACCTGATTATACTTCTTTGCCATTGATGCACAAAAGTACATCAAGTAGATAAGAATATAGAACCGGCAGCATTCTATCCTTTCCTTTAACTTTACAAAAATCTACGCCATGAATGTTGTTATAACAGGTGCTTCAAGAGGTATTGGAAAGGCAGTTGCAGAACATTTTGCCCAGAAAGGTGCAAATTTATTTTTGTGCTCCAGAAACATGGATAAAACCATTGCATGGCAAGAATCTTTGATGGAAAAACATCATATCAGCATCAGTAGTTTTAATGCAGATCTTTCCAAGTTGGATGAAGTAAAATCATTTGCTCAACACATTTTAAATGCAACAAACGAAATTGATGTTTTAATTAACAATACTGGAGTGTATGAGCCAGGGTCAACATACAATGAGGCAGAGGGACAATTGGAAAAGATGTTGGATGTAAACCTTATGTCTGCCTATCATCTCACCAGGGGATTGATTGGCGCGATGATAGAAAGAAAAACTGGACATATATTCAATATTTGTTCAATTGCATCTCTGAATGCATATCCCAATGGAGGATCATATAGCATCAGCAAATGGGCATTGGATGGATTCAGTAAAAATTTAAGGGAGGAGATGAAGCCTTTCAATATTAAAGTAACATCAGTTTATCCAGGTGCAACGCTCACCAGCTCATGGGATGGCATGAATATTGATCCAAAAAGAATACTTGAAGTTGCAGACATTGCTAAAATGATTGTAACGGCAAGCGAATTATCTGCACAAGCATGTGTAGAAGACATTGTAATCCGTCCTCAACTGGGTGATCTTTGATCAAATATTGAAACGATACCCTACACTTCTTACTGAATGAAAGTGCTTAGGATTTTTAGGATCTTTTTCGAAGTATTTCCTAAAATTTAAGATGAAATTATCAATGGTTCGAGTGGTTGGAAATACTTGATAGCCCCAAACAACTTGCAATATCTTTTCTCTTGAGACCACTTCGTTCTTGTATTCAATCATTAGTTTGAGTAACATGATCTCTTTTTTACTCAATTCAACTTCCTCACCGTGCAGATTGACAGCTTTTTGAGATTTGAAGTTGATGGTATTCCCGCCGAAGTGTATCACCTCATTGACATTAGAGCGATCTGAAAGTTTTTTATTTTTTTCAATTAATTTTTCAACCCTAAGCAATAACTCCTCCAAATTAAATGGCTTTGTAAGATAATCATCAGCCCCTTTTTTAAGTCCGGTTACTCTATCTGCACTGGTTGATCTTGCACTCAGCATTAAAATGGGTGTATTAATATTTTGCAGTCTGATGGTTTCGCTAACATCAAACCCATCAACCTCTGGAAGCATTACATCCAAGAGAATTAGATCAAAGTATTCTTCTTTAATTTTTTTGAGTGCAGCAGATCCATCCCCCACACAGGAAACCTCATATCCCTCGAGTTCGAGGTTTAATTTAAGGGCCTCTTGAAGATTTTCTTCATCTTCTACAAGTAATATGGTTGCTTTTTTATCAGCCATTGATGATTGGTTTTGGGAGCTGGATCACAAAAATACTTCCCTTTGGTAAATTGTCTCTCACTTCAATTGCACCACCATGGTCATTGATGATTTTTGTACTAAGATAAAGCCCTAAGCCTGTCCCCTTAGACTTGCGTGTACGTTCATCTTCCAAACGGTAGAATCTCTCAAATATTTTACTTTTCAATGCAGAAGGTATTCCTTCACCCTGATCCTTAACATGTATTTCAATGCTATCATTATCCTCAATGCATTCAAATGCAATATCTGAGTCTGCTTTTGTGTATTTAATGGCATTATCGATAATGTTATTGATGACCAATCGGATCAAAAATTCATCTCCAACACAATGTATATCTCCAGCTTTTTCGAGTAAAAATTTTCTACCAGGATACCTGATTTTAAATGCATCAACTGCATTGGTGAGTAAGGCAGAAACATTGAAAAGGTCTTTACTCAGTTGATATCCTCCAGCATCCAATTGTGAACTGAGAAGAATATTATTGCAAAGCGTATCCAGGCGTTCTGTTTCATTAATTGCCT
This sequence comes from Parafilimonas sp., assembly GCA_017856455.1. Classification (GTDB taxonomy): domain Bacteria; phylum Bacteroidota; class Bacteroidia; order Chitinophagales; family Chitinophagaceae; genus Pollutibacter. The sequence goes on along the minus strand of JAFMEZ010000005.1, from coordinate 52,817 downwards.
GATGAATGAGTTTAGTTTTCTTTTCTTCATCCAATTGATGTCTTTTCAATGTTTCCAGGCTCAGTTTTGTTACTGCTATGGGAGTTTTCAGTTCATGCGTAACAGCCATCATGAAGTTCTTTTGCTGCAAATGGTAACGAATTTGTCTTCTTACTGCTATGTAGAGCAAAATTCCTCCCAATACAATAAATCCAAAGAAAGTCAGTCCTTCGCCAATATATTGCTTTGCATTTCGCTGATGTTCATCTTGGATTTCACTGAGGGCTTTCTTATTGAGGAGTCCACTGTTTTGCAGGGTTTCCATTTTGTATTGTAACATCAGATCATTTTGCTGATCCAGTTCTATATACCACCATGCTAGGGCTGCAAGGATATAGACTACCAAAATCCAAAATGCATATTCGGCAAATTTGAGCGGGATTTTATCAAGCATTTTTCGCATATCAATTCACTTTTTCCAGTCTGAGTCCTATGTTCATGACATGAGGAAGAGGATCAATGCGCATATCCTGCTTAATTTCAATATTGTAGTTGCCGGGTTTTTTAAAAGAAACAGGCTGGGGATAGAGTAAAATTCTGTGGTCAAATATATCATCCATGCCAGTACCAAGCCAGCCTTTTTCATTGGCAAGAGGTAAATTGAATCGATCTGAACGGCGAAGGGAATCACCTGGCAGTTGGCTTGAAATCTGAACCCAAATATTATTGTATTCGTATGCTTCGGTATGTCTGATCACAAAAAAGACCCTGTACCTGGCTAATGTATCACTGATTTTAAAGTCAAAACTAGGCCTGTTGTCATAAGACCAAGAATGTTCAGGAAAGAAAACGACCTTTTGGTAAAGTGATGACTCCTGGCAGCCCCACAAAATAAGTGCTGAAAGCGGGATCAGTAATTTTTTAAGCATCATACCACAAAGGTAGTCAACTTGATCAAAGGACATTCAGTACCTGTTCCTTGGCTTTTTCCAGTTCATCTTTCATCTCAACCACGCATTTCTGGATATTGGAATCATAGGCTTTAGAACCTGTGGTATTGATTTCCCTGCCGATTTCCTGTAAAAGGAAGGACAGTTTTCGTCCCTTATTGAACTCCTTTTCCTCTAACAATGACTTAAAATATTGACAATGATTTGAAAGTCGCACTTGTTCTTCGGTAAGGTCAATTTTCTCAAAATAATAGATCAACTCCTGCTCAAAACGATTCATGTCTACACCAATCTCCTTTGCAACATGCTCTTGAACAAGTTTTAATAAATGTTCGCGTATTTTTTCTTTTCTAAGTGGCTCTAATTCCAAAACTTTTTTTTGCAGCGACTCAATATTGGATATTCTGAGTTTCAATTCTTTTTCTAATGCATCTCCCTCATCCATCCGATGCTTGTTTAACATATCGATCGCTTCGATTAAAATTTTTTGGAGGAATTCCCATTCTTCTTTGCTAATAACATCAGTTGAAGCAGACACAACATCTGGAAGTCGAAGTATTGATGCAAAAAGTTGATGATCATCTGCTTTTAAATCAGCAGCGAGAGTTTTTAATTGATTGAAATATGCTTTTACCAAATCAAGATTGATAGAGGAAGGTTTAGCAGTTCCATTCAATTTAATGGTGATTGAACACTCAATACTTCCTCTGATCAGTTGTTCGTTGATCAGGTTTCTAATATCAAATTCATATGGTTTAAGGGGTGCAGGAGCCTTTAAGAGGAGATCAATCTGTTTGCCATTTAGCGATCGAAGCTCAACCATAAAGTGTTTTTCACCGATGGTTTTTTCTGCTCGTCCATAACCAGTCATTGATCTAAGCATAAAAAAAATTTAATGCAATGTAAGTGAATTATTTTGCTGAAATGCACACCAGCAGTGATTTTCAAGTGATATAGTATATTAAAGCACAACGCTCGGTGGAAACCGAGCGTTGTTATATAGATGGGTTAATAAGTACCGGGAATTAAATTCCCTACACAATATTATAAATATATTTTATTTACAAGAAATTTTTTCGCAACTATTTTATGCACATTTTTTTTGAATATGTGAATTACTTTGAATCGATACACCTCGTTTCAAAGCATTTGAATTGAAAAATAGAAAGCAAATTCATCAAGTATCTTTGATAAAATTTTTTAAAAATGAAATTTCCTTCTCCTGTTTCTGTTACCGAAATCGCAAAGATGATCAATGCAAAAATTGATGGAAATGATTCATCATTTGCAATTGGCATTAATGAAATTCACAAAGTAGAAACGGGTGATATTGTATTTGTTGATCATCCAAAATATTATAAAACTTGTTTTGAATCTGCAGCGAATTTTATCATCATTGACCAGCATGCAGCACATCCATCTGATAAAACGTTATTGATTGTTGATGAACCATTTGAAGCTTATTTGACGATTGTAAATCATTTTCGTCCATTTAAGCCTGCAAAAAAAATGATTGATGAAACAGCCATCATCGATGCAACATCTTATGTTGGTCCGAATGTTTTTATCGGACATCATGTTACCATTGGTAGCCATTGTATCATCCAACCAAATGTTACCATAATGGATAATAGTATCATTGGCGATCATGTAATCATTCAATCAGGAACCGTTATTGGGGGTGACGCTTTCTATTACAATAAAAAGAAAAACAGAACAGTTGCCTACAAAAAAATGGAGTCTTGCGGAAGAGTGATCATTGAGGATTATGTGGAAATTGGCACAAATTGTTGCATTGACAAAGGCGTTACCCATGATACCATCATTGGGAAAGGCACCAAGATCGATAACATGAATCATATTGGTCATGATGTCGTCATTGGGAGAAACTGTCTTATTGCCGCTGGGTCGGCCATAGCTGGTGCCAGCACACTGGAAGATGATGTTATGCTCTGGGGGATGGTAGGTATTGGAAAGACAACAAGAGTCGGTAAAGGGACTGTAATCAATCCTATGAGTGGAGTTTTTCAGGATGTTGAGCCAGGCAGATCTGTTTGGGGTATCCCCGCAATTGATACAGCAGTCAAAATGAAGGAACGGATTTGGATGAGAAGGATTCCAGAAATGTGGGATTTCTTCAGAAAATCAAAGCACTAAATTCTTGAAAGATAATAACGGCAGCTCTCCCGGATGGTTTCATGAATTGGTGTGAAATGAAATCCTGGAATTGCATTTAGCAATTTAGAATGATCAAAATGTACTATTTGTTGGGCTGTTTCAGCAGTTTCTTTGGTCAATAAGGGTTCTTCGCCTGTAACTGCACTTTTTAACTTTACGAGTCGCCATACTATTGCTGCGAGAAGTGGACTGACCTTCAAATGGGGTCTTTTCTTTTGAAAACCATCAGCCATCATATTGAATACTTCCCGATAGGTTAAATTTTCACCTGAAACAACAAATCGCTCACCAACAATTTCACTCTCCATCAATTTAATCATTGCTCGAGACACATCAGCGGCATCAACAAACCCACTCACCCCCTCCGTATACCAAGGAAATTCATTGTAAGCATTTCTGAAAGTAGCACATGAACCTTCATTCCAGTCACCTTTTCCCAATATGATCACTGGATTAACGATAATTGCACGTAAGCCCTCTCCTACAGCTCTCCAAACTTCCATTTCGCCCAGATACTTGCTCCTTCCATAAACAGATGGATTAGCAGACTCATCCCATTGAAGTCCCTCATGCACAGTTTGATTATTCCGTTTTCTTCCTATGGCTGCAACAGAACTAACATGCACAAACTTTTCAATACCCAATTCCAAAGCCGCATTGACCATGTTCGCAGTTCCTTCCACATTGATTTTCATTAAATCATTCGCTCGCTTTGGATTGAATGATACCAGTCCTGCACAATGATATACATGCTTGCAACCTTTCATTGCATCCATTAATAGATCCACATCCAATATATCACCTTGCACCCAAGTTATTTTTGCAATTTCCTCTTTGGTGAGCAGCGTACTTTTCTCCGTTCGAAACAATGATACCAGTTCAGCATCACCATCCTTCAATAAATCTTTTATCAGGTAAGAACCCAATAAGCCAGATGCACCTGTTATGAATATTTTTTTCATGATTGAGGAATTATGCTCCCCTGAACTGTTCTAAGAAGCGAACATCATTTTCACTGAATAATCTTATATCAGTGATTCCATATTTTAAAAGGGCAGGTCTTTCAACTCCCATTCCAAATGCAAAACCAGTATACTTGTTAGGGTCTATTCCGCAGTTGCTTAAAACGTTGGGGTGCACCATTCCACATCCTAGTATTTCCAACCATCCTGTTCGTTTACAAACTGCACATCCATCCCCGTGACATAGCATACAACTGATGTCCATTTCAGCACTTGGCTCGGTAAATGGAAAATAACTCGGCCTGAATCTTACTTTCACATCACTGCCAAACATTTCCTTTACAAAATGATATAGCGTTTGTTTCAAATCAGCAAATGAAACATTTTCATCTATATACAATCCTTCAACCTGATGAAAGAAGCAATGTGATCTGGCACTGATGGTTTCGTTTCGATAAACCCTACCAGGACAAATAATCCTGATTGGTGGTTTATGATTTTCCATTGCTCTGATCTGTACATTGCTGGTATGTGTTCTTAGTAAAATTGCAGGATCGGTTGACAAGTAAAATGTATCCTGCATATCTCTTGCAGGGTGATTTTCATCTAAATTCAGTGCAGTAAAATTGTGCCAATCATCTTCAATTTCAGGACCCTCTGCAACAGTAAATGACAATCGTTCAAAAATTTCAACAATCTTGTTTCTCATCAAAGTAACTGGATGCCTGCTTCCAGATGCCATCGGTATTCCTGGCAATGTTGGATCCATTTGAAATGATGAGGTACTCTTACCAACAGAAAGGCGCTCTTTTTCAGTATTGTATTTTGCTTCAGCAAGCTGTTTAAATCCATTTAAGATTTGTCCGAATGATTTTTTTTGATCAACCGGCACATGCTGCATCTCTCCCATCAGACTCTTGACAAGTCCCTTTACTCCCAGAAATTTAATTCTAAACTGCTCCAATACTTCAGCATTTTCAGCATGAAAAGCATTGATTTCTTTTGAATATTCTTCGATGTTGGCAAGGATTTTCTCCATGATGCGAAGATAACGAATAGCAACTTCTTCCATCCATCACAAATTGCAGATTTTGTGATTCATTCTTTACCCTAAGATTAAGTAGGTTTGCTGAAATATCTAAACATGGCGTTTGAGAGCATTATAGATTTTTTAGAGCCCCGTGACCTGGCAAAAATTCTAGATGATGGAGAATTAAAAGATGGACAGGTGGGCAAATCAATCTCCATTTTTCAAAATGAGTTCCCTGATATAACACATGCAGACATCGTAATTGCAACCTGTGATGAGCTAAGAGGTGATGGCCAGTTGGGAAATGTACTTGCTGAAACGGATGCAATAAGGAAAGAGTTTTACACGCTTTTTTACTGGCATAAACAAATCAATATTGCAGACATTGGGAAAATAAAACTGGGAGCTTCCATTTCAGATACCTATGCTGCTGTTAAAACAGTCGCAAAAGAAATCATTGAAAAAAATAAAATATTTCTTCTTTTAGGAGGTTCTCACGATTTGGGTTTGGCTGTTTATGAGGCATATCGAGAAGTAAAAAAAATCATTGAAGTAACTGGTGTCGATGCATATATTGACCTGTCATTAGACAATCCTGTTCGCTCCAAAAACTTTTTAATGGAACTCCTCACAGGAGAGCCAAATTTTATCAGACACTATAACCATATCGGATTTCAGAGTTATTATGTCCATCCACATATGCTTGAGACGATGGATAAGCTTAGATTCGATTGTTATCGCCTTGGAAAAGTAAAAGAGAATATTGAAGAGATGGAACCTGCCATCAGAAGCAGTGATATGTTGATGTTTGATATTGCTGCACTTGGAGCAGCAACATTCTGGGATGGAAGCAGTCCAAATGGCTTTAATGGAGAAGAGGCTTGCGCATTAATGAAGTATGCAGGCATGAGTAATCAAATGAAATCTGTTGGCATATTTGGATATCAGTTGTCTAAAGACCCTCAACTCAATCTCGCAAAGCAGATTTCACAAATGATTTGGTATTACATTGATGGAGTACAATACGGTAGAACTGAAGCCAACCTCAATGAAAATGAAATGTTCATTGAATGTCATCTTGAATTTGCAGCGATAGAAACTACATTTCTAAAAAGCAGAAAAACTGGAAGATGGTGGATGAAAATGCCAGATGGCAAATATGTTCCCTGCTCTGTGAATGATTTCAATACTGCAGGAAACAATGAACTACCGGAAAGATGGTTGAGGTTGCAGGAAAGAAATTAATAGTTGATGGTTGACAGTTAACAGTTACATTGAAATAAAAATATGATTTTCAAAAAATATTTAACCTTTTGCATTGCAATTTTTATAATCACGTTGCAGTCTTGTTCAATAAGTTCAAAAATTGGTAAACAAGCAAGTCGTTTTCTTTTGAATGATTCATCCTTATCAAAAGCACATATAGGAATAGCTGTACAGGATATAGATAACAAAGCTTGGATATATCAATATCAATCTGATAAATTATTTACTCCCGCAAGCAATACAAAAATTGTAAGTTGTTATGCTGCCATGAAACATTTGTCAGCAAATTTACCGGCAGCATTTATTAGCGATTTAGATACTGCGGTATTGTTGACGCCAACGGGTGATCCAAGTTTTTTACACCCCAGGTTTCAGTCGCATCCTTTGTTTGATTACTTGAAGAAAGTCAACAAACCTATTTACATTAATCCGAATAACTGGAACAGTGCAAAGTGGGGTCCCGGCTGGAGTTGGGAAGATTATGCTGAAGACTATATGATTGAAAGAAGTCCGTTTCCAATTTACGGCAACCAACTACAATGGTATCAGGAGAAATCCAAGAAAGACAATCCCACTTACCCTGGAGATACCGTAGATGTTTTCATGTATTCATCACCTGAGATCAACTGGAAAGTAGACATTGGTATGCCAGGAAAAAATTTTCAGGTCAATCGATCATTGGATAAAAATGAATTTATTCTTCATGAAGGAAAAGAAAAATCAGCAAATATGATTGTTCCGTTTGTAACAAACGGACTATCATCAACAATTGAATTATTGAGTGATTCTTTACACTTATCTATCCATCTTGCTGATCCGGAAACAATAAAACTTTCATCAAATAAAAGTCCAACCTTAATCACATCTCAAGCAACTGATAGTTTATTGAGCGACATGATGGATCGAAGTGATAATTTTTATGCAGACATGTGCTTGGAGATGATCAGCCAGATGATGTTAAACAAAATGGATGAATCTGCGGTCATCACAGCTTTGCTGAATAAAGATTTTGCAGATTTACCTCAGGCACCAAAGTGGGTAGATGGAAGTGGACTCAGTAGATACAATTTGTTTAGTCCGGCTGATATGATTTGGATCCTCCAAAAAATGAGAGATGAGTTTGGCTGGGAAAGGGTCAAAAAAATCATGCCCGGTGCGGGTTCTGCCAATTTGAAACTTTACCCCAAAAAGTCAACTGACTATATTTACGCTAAAACTGGTACATTAAATGGTGTGGTTTGTTTAAGTGGATTCTATTTAAACAAAAAGAATAAATGGCTTGCTTTTTCAATTATGGTCAATAACCATTTTACCACCAGTGCCAATGTTAGAAAAAAAATTGCAGCATTCTTAGAAACCCTATGATTATATTCCAAACAGGTTGTTGAGGTAATCTTTTTTCACCTCTACAAAAAGAGGTTTACCATCAAAATGCGTTTGATAATTTGGGAGTCGAGATAACTGATCGATTATTTCACACATTACCCTTTTTTCAAGTTTAACTCCAACTTTAAAAGCGTGTTTTCTCGCCATTGTTTTGGATATGCGTTCTTTATAGGACTGATGCAAAGTGGAAGTACTTGTTTTTACATCTTCCAAAATCATTTCAATCACTGAAAGATGATTTTCCTGTGGAAAATCAGCAGGTGCCCCCTGCAATACAAATGTATGCACACCAAAAGGCTCTAACTGATAACCCATATGCAATAGATCAGGCAAGATTTCAGTAATCAACTGATGGTCAGATGGTGAAAATTGTATTGTTTGAGGGAAAAGTTCTTGCTGTATAGCCAATGCTTTGCCAGTCCAGGTAGCATTAAACTGTTCAAAAAGAATTTGCTGATGAGCAAGTTGTTGATGCAGGAGCGTTATTCCTCTTGGCTGATCAAAAACGATATAACTGAAATGCAATTGTACAGGTTCAGATCCATCTAAAATTTTAAGTGCATCTGGAATTTCATTAGAAACTTTAGTTACAGGAGCCTTAAAAAAATCAAATGTCTGTGCTTGCTCTGCATTTACAGTTGAAGGATCCGAACCCGTTTCGAAGAAATCTTTCCAATCGCGAAGATTGCTTGTGCTCTCTATTTTATGTGCTTGATTTCTGTCTATAAAAGATTTATACAATCCGCCAGACTTTGTTTGTTCTTGTTGACTACCTGAATATGGCTTTGATACAGCATCAAGCTGCTGAATATTTGGATCAAGAGAAAAGTCAAGTGCAGGTGAAACACTGTATTGTGCCAGTGCATGTCTTATGGCTGATTTTACAAATGCATAAATAATTTTTTCATCATCAAATTTGATCTCTTGTTTTGTAGGATGTACGTTGATATCAACATGAGCAGGATCTAACGAAATAAAAATTGCAAAAAAGGGAAAACTATTTACAGGCAATAATTCTTCATATGCACTGAAAACAGCATGATTGAGATATGCATTTTTAATAAACCTGTTGTTGACAAATAAATACTGATCACCCCTTGTTTTTTTTGCAGTTTCAGGTTTGCCAATGAATCCGTTGATGTCTAAATAATCGGTCTTCTCAGACACTTGCACCAACTTATTACCGATACTACTGCCCATGATCTGGACGATACGTTGTTTTAGCGTTCCAGCCGCTAAATGAAATACTTCTTGTCCGTTACTGGTAAGGTTAAAATTAATTTCAGGAAATGAAAGTGCAACATGAAGAAACTCATCAGTAATATGTTTCAACTCAACAGGATTACTCTTTAAAAAATTTCTTCTGGCAGGAACATTGAAAAATAAATTCTTCATTGCAATGGATGTTCCATTTTCACAAACACATGGTTCCTGACGCAATGGTTTGCTATTTTCTATTTCAATTTCAGTTCCAATTTCATCTTCAGGTCTTTTCGTCTTCAAAACAACTTGTGCCACTGATGCAATGGATGCAAGTGCTTCACCCCTGAAACCCATTGTTTTTATTTTATACAAGTCATCTATTGATTGAATTTTTGAAGTGGCATGACGTTCAAATGCATTTCGTGCATCCGTATCAGACATTCCCTTTCCATTATCAACTACTTGAATCAGTGATTTGCCTGCATCCTGAACAATCAAATGAATATTGGTTGCACCTGCATCTACAGCATTTTCCAATAGCTCTTTTACTGCACTGGAAGGCCTTTGTATAACTTCACCAGCAGCGATTTGGTTGGCAATATTGGGCGGCAATAAATGAATCAAATCTGGCATGAAACAATTTCCAATTCGATGATTGATTATTTGTAACTTAAGCCTGCAAATGTAACAAAACGGATCGGTATGTTTTTGATAAAATCAACCCTATTAAGCTTGTTTTTACTTTCCGTAGCCTTGGTACGCGCCCAAGATGCCAGAACATGGGCGGACAGTATTTTCAAATCATTAACACCTGAAGAGAAAATCGCACAGTTGATCATGGTGCGACTCTCATCAATTGACACCAGAACCAGGATCGTTAGTTTTTACGATAGTACTGTAGAGAGAGATATCAAGAAATATAATATAGGAGGAATTTGTCTTTTTCAAGGTGGGCCGGTAAAGCAAGCAAGCCTTGTCAATTATTTTCAATCCATTGCAAAAACTCCCATTTTGATTGCCATTGATGGTGAGACAGGATTGGGAATGCGCATGGACAGTGTTGTGAATCTGCCCAAAATGATGATGCTCGGTGCATTGAGAGATTCATCGGTTGTATACAGATACGGGCAATGGGTTGCTGAGCAATGTAAGCTTGCAGGCATTCAAATCAACTTTGCACCAGTAGTTGATATAAATAATAATCCCAATAACCCAGTCATTAACGACAGATCATTTGGAGAAAACAAATTCAAAGTTGCCAATTGGGCAATTCAATATATGCTCGGCATGAGAGATGCAGGCATAATGGGGAGTGCAAAGCATTTTCCAGGACATGGTGATGTAGATGTTGATTCTCATCTTGCTGCTCCTTTGATCAGCAAATCAAGATCTCAATTGGACAGCCTTGAACTTTATCCATTTAAAAAAATATTTGAAGCAGGAATTGGTAGTGCCATGGTGGGCCACCTTTTTGTTCCTTCAATTGACACTTCAAAAAACCACGTTACCTCTATTTCTGCTAATGCTGTAACTGGATTACTAAAAGGTGAAATGGGATTCAAAGGAATAACATTTACCGATGGGTTAGAAATGAAAGGCGTTTCAGCAGAATTTCCTGACGGAGCAGCTGGAATTGAATCATTGATTGCTGGTAATGATATGCTTTGTTTGCCTGGAGAAGTTGAAAAAGTAATTGCAAAAGCGATGCAGGCCATCGATCAAAAAAGAATCACTTGGAAGCAGATAGATGAACATGTAATGAAAGTATTAGAAACAAAATATATTACTGGTCTGCATCTATGGAAGCCAGTAGACACGAATCAACTTGGAGATAAACTCAATGCAAAAAGCAATGCATTGAAACAAGAAGTTGCAGAAAAAACTATAACTGTTGGAAAACTTGACGATAAAACTTCATTCCCCCTCTTGAAAAATCCTGCTTCAAACTATGCACTTCTGGAGATTGGAAAAAATCAACAAACGCAATTTAGTGCGGAGATGAGAAGAGCTTTTAATGTGGACGTATTCAATTTTGACAACAGTAAATCTTCAGTTGAAGCAGAAAATATTTTTCAACAGTTGAAATCGAATTACTCCAAAGTAATCATTGCAATACACGAACTCCCCAGGTACCCTGCCAATAATTTCAATATGAGCAATGCCGTGGTTGAGTTGATTCAAAAAATATCCAACGCAGCTCCAACCAATTTATTCATTTTTGGAAATCCTTATGCAGCAAAAAGCTTCTGTGAAACAAAAAACGTCATACTCGCATATGATGATGATGCCATCACGCATACTGTTGCAGCAAAATTGCTTAAGGGAGAAATAGGATCAGAGGGACAATTACCTGTTACCATTTGTACATCACTGCCATATGGGAAGGGAATTGAACTTAAACCCACCCAAGGATCAACAGTAGAAACATCATTGATCAATGAGAAAAAAATTGATTCCATTATCAATGACGCTATCGATCAGAAAGCAGCACCTGGAATGGTTTTGCTTGCCATGAAAGATGGGAAAGTCATCATGCAAAAAACATATGGTGCAATGAGCTATACTGGCAAAGACAAGATTTCGCAGGAGTCAGTTTATGATATGGCTTCAGTAACCAAAATTTGTGCCACCACATTGGCCATTATGAAGCTATACGACGAAAAGAAAATATCGTTAGATAAAACATTGGGGGATTATTTATCATGGACGAAAGGAACTGATAAAGAAAAAATACAGATCAAAGATGTTTTATTGCATCAGGCTGGTCTAAAGGCATGGATTCCTTTTTATAAAGAAATTGCTGACAGCATAACAATGAAAGCATTGCCTGGATATTTAAGCAAAACAGAAAAATCAGGATATACGATTAAAGTAGATGACTCACTTTTTTTAAAAACAGCATGGAAAGATACCATGTATAGCAGGATCCTTACATCAACAGTAGACGCGAAGAAAAATTATGTATACAGCGACAACGACTTTATATTACTTGGCGACATTGTAAAATCGGTATCAGGACTTTCACTAGATGAATATGTATGGAAAAATTTTTATCGCCCACTTGGCTTTAGAAGCACAGGCTTCAACCCAACAAGATTCATGAATAAATCTGTCATTGCTCCAACCGAGCAAGATCCTTATTTCAGGGAAAGACTGATTAGAGGCTATGTGCATGACCCAGGTGCAGCGATGTTTGGAGGGGTATCCGGACATGCAGGATTGTTTAGCAATGCATACGAAATTGCTGTGTTGATGCAAATGCTGATGAATAATGGAGTGATCAATGAAAAAAGATTTATCAGTTCATCTACAATTGAATTATTCACTAAATACCAAAGCGATATCAGCAGAAGAGGATATGGTTTTGACAAACCTGAAAAAGACAATGGCACAAGGAAAACACCTTATCCCTCACTAAGTGTATCACCAGATGCATTCGGACATACCGGATTTACAGGAACTTGTACATGGGCAGATCCTCAGAAAAAAATTGTTTTTGTATTGCTAGCCAACAGGGTTCATCCTACTGCAAAGAATACATTTGGAGACTTGAACGTTAGAGGAAAAGTGATGGAAGAAGTGTTTGTCCGCTGAAATTACCAACTACAATAGATTCAACTGTGTGCGAATAACAACTTTCGCAGCAACCCAAGCCTTGTGGTAATTCGGAATTCTAATGCGATGCTCCAGAATTTTTTGAGGTTGTACTGATTTTATTTTCTTAAACAAACTCAAATAATATTTGTAAGCTAAATAGACACCAAAGCGTGCATTCAAAGGCAATTTTATAATACCCTCATAAGCATTATCAAAATCACACTGGATATCGTCTTCGATTTTTTGCTTCATCTCAGATGAAAAATCCCTGAAATCAACTCCTGGAAAATATACGCGATTCAATTGCTGATAATCTGCTTTTACGTCACGTAAAAAATTGACTTTCTGAAATGCTGATCCTAAAGCCTGAGCACTTGGTTTAAGCATTTCGAATTGTTCTTTGTTTCCATTACAAAAAACATATAAACACATCAATCCAACCACTTCAGCACTTCCATATATATATGATGCATATCCTTCATCATCATATGACGATTTATTCAAATCGAATTCCATGCTTTTGAAAAACGCATCTACAAGGTGTAAATCAATATTGTAACGATTAACTGTAATTTGAAAACTATTCAAAATAGGATTTAGGCTAATTCCATTTTTAATGGATTCGTATGTCTGTTTTTTAAAATCCTCCAATAAAGTCGCTTTGTCAAAATCATGAAAACTATCAACGATCTCATCAGCAAACCTTACAAAACCATATATATCATATATCGGCCCCCTGATATCTTTTTGCAACAGCTTGATAGCACTGCTAAATGAAGTGCTGTATCGTGCAGTTGTGACTTTGCTGCACTCATGAGAAACACTATGGAACAATTGAATCATGTAAAGCTGTTGTGTATTGAAGTTAAATTAATTAAACGAATTGTTTATGCTTTTGTTGAATATTGCCATTTTTATTAATCAATTTATACCCTATTGAATTCTTTATCAATGAGTTTTGCAACAACCTCACCACTGATTAAACTAGGGGGAACACCAGGACCAGGAACAGTTAATTGGCCTGTATAATAAAGGTTACCTACTTTTTTACTCTTGCAAGATGGTCTTAGGATGGCAGTTTGCAAAAGTGTATTGGCCAATCCATATGCATTACCCTTAAATGCATTATAATCTTGAATGAATTCAGTGGAGCAATAAGTTCTCTTGAAGACAAGATGTTCTTTAATATCATAACCTGTCTTCTCTTTGAATCTTTTACAAATAAGATCTAAATATTTTTCTCTTACCTGCTCATCATCTCCGTCTAGTCCGGCCGCTATGGGAATCAGAAAAAATAAATTATCACAGCCCTCTGGCGCTTGAGAAGCATCAGAGATTGATGTTGAACTTAAGTAAAAAAGTGGTGTATCCGGCCATTTGGGATCGGTATAAATATCTTTCCCGTGTTGATCAAAAGGAACATCAAAGAACAGCGTATGATGCAGTATGCCATCTACTTTCTTATTGACACCTAAATAGTAGATCAATGAACCAGGTGCCATTAACCTTGAGTCCCAATATTTTTTTGAATATGACTGATATTTTTCCTCCAACAAAGAAGTCTCCATGAAATGATAATCTGCTGCACCAACTACTACATCAGCTTTATAGGTTTCACCATCTGATGTTTCTACAGTATGAGCATTTTTACCCGTTACATGAATATGATTAACGTTTTTATTGAAATGAAATACAACTCCTTTTTCAGTTGCGAGTTGATGCATTCCGGCAACAACCCTATGCATACCGCCCTTTGGATACCATGTTCCAAGTTTAATATCTGCATAATTCATTAAGCTGTAGAGAGCTGGTGTATTTTCTGGAAGGGCACCTAAGAACAAAACGGGAAACTCCATCAATTGACGAATCTTAGGATGCTTGAAAAATTTAGCGATATGCGATTTGATGTTATTAAAAACATCCAATCGAAAGATTCCAGTCATTAAGTCTTTGTCAATAAATTCTGTCCATGAAAGACTTGGTTTGTAGACCAATTTATTTACACCAACTTTATATTTGTATGCAGCCTCTTCCATGAAGGCGTCTAATTTTTCTCCAGCGCCAGGTTCAAGTTGATTGAATAATTTTTTCAACTCTTCATAATCAGATGGAACATCCATATAGTCGTCTGCCCAGTAAATTCTATATGATGGAGATAATCGCTCCAATGTGTAGTAGTCCTCTACTTTTCTTCCGAAACTTGTAAAGTATCTTTCAAACACGTCGGGCATCCAATACCAACTCGGACCCATATCAAATGAAAAACCATCGGAAGAGAAAAATCTACTTCTTCCACCAGGCTGATCATGTTTTTCTAATACTTGTACTTCCCATCCAGACTGGGCAAGAAAAGTTGCTGCTGATAGGCCTGCATAACCGCTACCTATTACTATTGCTTTTTTGGACACGATGGAAAGTTAGATTAAAACTTGCTGATTTCCTCTTTCAATAATCTTCTTGCAAAGTGAATTCTGCTTTTGATCGTACCTAAAGGTTCATCCAACATGATTGCAATCTCGTGATACTTGTATCCTTCGAAATACAACATGAATGGTTTTTTAAAGAGTGCTGGCAAATTGTAAACAGCTCTTTCGATATCTTTTATTCTGATGTTTGTTTCTGCAGAGTTGGGAACAGCAGATTGATTATGGTCAAGCAAAAAATCATTTGGTGTGTTATCAAAAATGGTATTCTGCTTTGCTCTTCTGCGATAGTTATTGATGAAGATGTTACGCATGATCGTATACATCCATGCTTTGATATTGGTACCTACATTATACTTGTCCTTGTTGGAAATAGCCCTGAACATTGTTTCCTGCAAGAGGTCTTTTGCAGATTCATGATCCTTAGTCAGTGTTATTGCAAAGGGGCGGAGATACTCAGAGTTCTGCACCAACATCATATTGAATTCCTGCGTAGACATATTTGTTTAACTTTTAGAATGTGAAGTTAAACAAAGTTGTTTCAGACAAACAAATTTTTGTTTAATATTTTTTTAAAACTATTAAACAAATTATATTGAATTGATAATCAATTACTTGAGAGAGAAAGTTGATTTACAAAGTCCATTACTTCCTGTAATGAACGCTTAAATTTAACCTGTGGAGGGATCTTAGACTCGTACATCGCCGCTACTGGTCCGGATATGATAAAAGGAACTGAACCGAACTTTTGAACGGCCTGTGTCATGAACCTTTCAAAATTAAATTGACGGGAGGCTGTAGTCATGTGTGTGTAGATGTAATCGGGTTGTTTATGCTTTACAACATATGCTACATCTGCTAAAGGAACACTAGCACCTAAATAGTATACTTCAATGCCACGATTTTTGAGGAGGTATTGAATAAATAAAAGTCCGAGTTCATGGTATTCACCATCAGGCATGAAAAGCAAAACCCTTTTATCTGATTTGAAAATAGGGTTGACAGACTCAGTTCCAACAATGAGTTTATGGCGAATGATATTTGAAACCAGGTGCTCTTGCGCAGGATTGATATGCCCTGTAACCCAGAGCAGTCCTATTCTTTCCATAAACGGAAAGATGAATTGATGTATCACTTTTTCAATTCCCTTCGCCTCAATCCTTTCTTTTAAAAGACGTTCAAATCCTGTCAATTCAATATCAACCATGTATTGAATCATCAGGTTTACAACATGCTCTTGTTGAGCCTCTGCATTGTTGATGGTTAGAATTTTTTCATTGATCTCATGATCAGACATTTTGTCGATATGAGAAATCTTGAACCCATTTTTATTGAGAAGAGAAATATTTAGGATTTTTTTGAGCTCCTCATTGCTGTAGTAACGGATGTTCGTATCCGTCCTTTGAGGCTTTAAAAAACGATAGCGTTGCTCCCAAATACGAATAGTGTGGGCTTTTATACCCGTCAAATTCTCCAGATCTTTGATCGTAAATGCGTTCATCTAGGGTATAACACCGATTCTGGCAAATTGTTCTCTAATCAGGCTTTGAGAAGGTTTTTCTTTTCAAATTTGGCGGTCAGGACGAATCCAAGGCTTTCTATGCGGACTTCAACCATATTATTTCCCATCACCCTTAGCACCCTTCCGGTTGCCCCAACCATTACCCCGGCATTAACCACCACCTCATCAGCTGGCTTTACATCCAGATTTTTGACCTCGACATTTTCGTAGTCTTTGAGGAATTTCTTGATTTCGATGATTTCATCCTCTTTTACTACGGCAGGCTTCCCATTCCAATAAACATAGTTCAAAACCCCATCAACATATCGAACCTCTGTTTTGTCTTTCTCCTCTACCCTAACAAAAACATAACTTTTAAAAAGTGGCTCTTCAATTGTTTTGATCCGATCACTCCACTTCCTTTTCACACGATTCAGGGGGCAATAAGATTCTATACCCTTTTGCAAAAGGGCTTTATCGACCTTTTTTTCCCATCTGGGTTTAGTATAAAGAACGTACCACTTTTTATTGCTATCACTCATATTATTCCTGATTCAGGGGAATATCTCTCTTTAATTTTTCATCACGATTGGCCATCTCCCAAGCGGTATAGAATACCAGTTGAGCTCTTTTGGTAAGCAATGGGTAGTAAATTTTGTCTGGCGTATCGGTTGGTTTGTGATAATCAGACAACAACATTCCATCATAGTAGAAAATTATAGGCACTCCCTTGTTGGCAAAATTATAGTGATCACTTCTGTAATAAATTCTATTGGGATCTTTTGGATCATTGAATTTATAATCAAGTGTCATGTTGATGTATTTTTTGTTTACCCCCTCACTGATTGGTTTAAGATCAGAACTTAATTTATCATCTCCTACAACGTAAACATAGTTAAGTGTATCCCCAGTTTTTCTCTCCGTATCAACCCTACCAATCATGTCGATGTTCAAATCTGCGGTTGTTTTATCAAGAGGAACAGTTGGATGATCTCCATAATATTCAGACCCCCATAGCCCTTTTTCTTCTCCACTTACAGTCATGAAAAGAATATTTCTACGTGGACCTTTACCATCGGCTTTGGCTTTTGCGAATGCTTCTGCAATTTCTAAAACTCCTACAGTTCCAGATCCATCATCATCAGCGCCATAATAAATTACATCACCACGTTTACCTAAATGGTCGTAATGTGCTGTGATGATCAACCACTCATCAGATTTATCAGACCCTTCCACATATCCAAGCACATTTGAGCTGGAAACCTCAGTTGTTTTCTTTTCAAACACAAGTTTCACATTTGATCTAAATATTTGCGCAGGCAATGATTTTGATTTTCCAGCCTCTTTCAATTGAGCAAATGCATCTCCTAAAATTGATTTGGCAACTTGTTCAGAAATGAAATATGAATTGGGATAAAGTTCGCTTTTATACAATTCTACATGCATAGTTGGCTCGGATGGCGCTTTTCTAGGAAACCCATTGGCTACCATAACTACTGCCGCAGCACCTTTATTTCTTGCTGTCTGTAATTTACCATACCAACTTGCAGGTGATCTGAAACCTTGTGCAGAAGGCTTGTAGCCAGATGGTGATCCATCCAAGATGAATACCAACTTTCCTGTAACATTTTGTCCAGCGTAATCATTAATTTCTTTATCTACTATTCCGTGTCCAACAAACACAGCCTCAGAAAAATATTGTGATGCAGTATTATTCCAATTGGCGAGTGGACTAAAATCGGTATTCATGTCAAATGACTTGCCGTTGACAGTGATTGAAGAACCAGCTATTTCATCTTTGTACACTGGATAGTATTGCTGATAACTTCCATTGTTTCCTGGTTTGAGTCCTAATGATTTAAAATGATTTTCTATGTATGCTGCAGCCTTCCTTTGCCCTTCTGTTGCGGTTTCTCTGCCCTCCATTTCAGCGCCTGCAACTATATAGAGATGTTTGCTGAGATCTTCTTGTGTGATCGATGCTGCATACTTTTTTGGATCTGCAACTGTAGCTTTCTTTTTTTGTGCCAAGGCTTGAGTTGAAATAGTCAATACCAAAAGCAATGATAAGAGTCTTAACATGTGTTATATTTTAATTTTTTGAACCCTATTTAAATGTCTGCCACCTTCAAATTCAGTCGACAAAAATATATCGACCATTTCCAAAGCAAGGTCAATACTAACGAATCGTGCAGGAATGCAAATAATGTTTGCATCATTATGTTGACGAGCAAGTGAGGCTATTTCATTTTCCCAGCAAATCGCTGCGCGGATTCCCTGATGTTTATTTGCAGTAATGGCAACACCGTTTGCTGAACCGCAGATTAAGACACCAAGCGATGATGCTTCAGTTTCAACAGCTGTTGCAACAGCATGTGCATAATCAGGATAATCACAAGATGTTTCGGTAAAAGTTCCATGATCCTTTACCTCATACCCTTTTTTTTGCAAGTGATCAATCACTGCAGATTTATAGTTAAATCCTGCGTGATCCGATCCAATAGAAATTATTTTTTTCATAACGTCAACGCTTGATTATTCCCAAGTTTCGTCTTGTTTCTTTTTTACTCTTGATGCAATGAGAATACTGATTTCATATAAAAGCACCAATGGAATTACTACAATCAATTGAGAACCCCAATCTGGTGAAGGCGTGATGATAGCTGCAAGAACCAATAAAACTACATATGCATACTTACGATAATTTCTCAGAAAATTAGGTGTGATAATCCCTAGTTTAGATAACAACCAAGTAGCCATTGGTAATTCGAAAGCTATTCCTGCTCCAAGTGTAATATCAATCAATGTGTCGAGATAATCAGCCAGCGTTGGACGATAATCTATCACACCCATTGCACCTATGGTGTAGTTGGAAAGAAAATTAAAAGTAAAAGGAGCGAGCATAAAATAACCGAACGCTGCACCTAAAAAGAAAAAGAAACTTACCCAAAAAATGATACCTCTCGTATGCTTGAGTTCAGTTGGTTTAAGCGCCGGACGAACAAACTTCCAAACTTCATAAAAAACAAATGGTATTGCAAATAACAATCCTCCAACTACCGCTATGGTGATACTAGACATGAAAGTACCACTGATAGAAGTCACCTGAAGATTCAGCTTCATTGGAGGCATACAGAGTGAATCGCCCATTCCTAAAAAATGACTTGTATTGCATAGCACCCTATAAGAAATGAAGTCATTTCTTGTTGGTCCCATGATGACAATGTCAAATATCTCGTCGATATAAATGAAAAACAATATTGCTGAGATCAATATTGCTAAAACAGATCTTACAATATGCCAGCGAAGCACTTCCAGATGATCAATAAAGCTCATCTCTGATTGTTCCCCGTCACCTGATCTTAGTCGCCTTAAGAAAGTCTTGTTCTCCTCCACGCACCAATTTTTTGGAAACGCTAAGTTAAGGAATTGACCACAGGGAAATGCAAGCGATTTGCAAATTTGGAGTCATTCAGACCACTTAAAATCCATCGATATAGAGTCCCTCTACCGACCAATTTCCCTGACTATTGGACAGGCTTACCGTCCAACTGCCATGGCGGACATCACAATGGTTGTCATGAGCATAACCCAATTGATATTTTCCATGCATGGACAAAAAATTGAGACCGTTTTTTCTCTCTAAAACTGAAATTTTACACTGGCTGATTGCTGGCTTATTTTCTGTGTAGGATTTGACTAAATAATTAAATTCTGGTTCAGAAAGATTTTCATATTCATTAAAATGAAGTCTGCGATTTAAGCTGGTTAAACTTCTAGGTTCTTGGTGTTTAAAAACATCCTCTAATAACTGATGTACCATATCATGAACATCATCTTTAGTTGAAGTTGTTTCAACATGATCGTACATAAAGCAAAAGTTCAATCCATTAGGATGAGGAGGTAGTGCCAGATTCATGAATGCAGTTGACATGAATGCATATTGATCCCTAATATTAATCGGTGATTGATTAAAGACAACATGAATATGATGCTCATGCAACAGATTCATCCATTTATTCAGTATCAACTCAATCTCATCATCCGTCAACAAGAAGGATTCCACAATGGGTTCACTGAGATTGATTTTTTCTCTCACGGTAATTGATTTCGACATGGTAATTTGTTTTCATTAAAATTGACTTTCACCATGTTCAATAAAAAGTCAATCTTCACCTGAATTGCATGTAGATTTCTCCGATACCATGTGTAATTTGACATTTAAAAGATAGCTTTACACTTGGTGAATAAGTTGAAAACATCATTGAGGAGCTTATTGATTGCTCCGTTTATTTTGCTGATTAAGTTCTATAGGCTGGTATTATCACCATGGATGGGACCAAAATGCAGGTATACGCCCACTTGTTCGCAGTATGCAATTGATGCACTTCAAAAATATGGAATGATTAAGGGCCTTTGGAAGGCCCTTAAAAGAATTTCAAGCTGTCACCCTTGGGGTGGCAGTGGTTATGATCCGGCTTAGAAACGTTCTGCTACTTTTTTCCAATTTACGACAGACCAAAAAGCACTAAGGTAATCAGCACGTCTATTCTGGTATTTCAAATAGTAAGCATGTTCCCAAACATCAACACCCAAGATAGGTTTGCCTTTTACTTCCGCAACATCCATCAATGGATTATCCTGGTTGGGTGTAGAAGAAATTTCCAATTTTCCATCTTTCACCAACAACCAAGCCCATCCACTTCCAAATCTTGTCATCCCTGCATTGCTGAATTTTTCCTTGAATGCATCAAATGATCCAAATGCTTCGTCAATCGCAGCAGCCAGCGAACCATCAGGTTTGCCACCTGCATTAGGTGCTAATGATTCCCAAAAAAATGTATGGTTCCAGTGGCCACCTCCATTGTTGCGGACAGCAGGAGAAATACTTCCAGCATTGGCAACCAATTCTTCCAAAGATTTGTTTTCGTTTGGTGTGCCTGCAATGGCTTTATTCAAATTATCGACATAAGCCTGATGATGTTTACCATGATGAATCTGCATGGTGGTTGTGTCGATATGTGGTTCCAATGCATCATGTGCATAAGGTAGAGCAGGTAATGTAAACGGCATAGTATATTTTTTTACAAAGATAAAAATCAGATGCGCTTTTTCCTAAAAAAGGCTTTCATCAATTCTGCAGCTTCATCTTGCATCACACCGAATAAAATTTGTGTTTTGGCATGAAACGGATTTTTATCCCCTGTATAGCAGTGATGTCCATTTTTGATATCAGGTGCTCCCCACACTATTCTTCCCACTTTGCTCCAGTGCAATGCACCTGCACACATCAAACAAGGTTCAACTGTTACATAAAGCGTGGCATCAGGCAAATATTTTGACCCCATTGCATTAAAAGCGGAGGTGAGTGCGATGATTTCAGCGTGTGCGGTAGGATCATTTAGTTTTTCAACCATATTGTATCCCCTCGCAATAATTTTTCCATTTTGCACAACTACAGCACCCACTGGAACCTCATCTTCATCAAATGCTTTTTCAGCCTCTTTGAGTGCCATCTTCATAAAATATTCATCAGTCATGTTGCAGATTTTTTTCGAGTATTGTCAATAATTTTTCCAATACTGTCTCCATGGATTGCCAAATCGCACTGTACGGTAAAAGCGTTGCATGTGAGTAGACAAAGAATACATCCATCCTTAATTGATGTGTTTTTAAAAAGGCACCGAGTGGCAATTTTTGTTGTCGGTATGCCTCACGCATTCTTCGCTTCAGTAGATTTCTGTCTACAGCGTGTTTGAAATGTTTAGCACCTACAGATACACCCATCTTGATTGGGAAAGAGCTTTCATCAATTTCTTTACTCTTTTCTACATGAAAGTATACGAGTATAGGTGATACTTTGAACTTTTGCCCCTGCTCAAAAAGATTCCTGATTGCCTTCAGGCTTTTTAGTCGCTCGTTTTTTGATAATGTATACTGATGGCCCATCTGTTTAACAAAAATAGCTCCAGAAAGGATCTGGAGCTATTATGAATAAAATAATATACTTAGTCGTATTACTTCAGTCTGCTTTCGTTAGATACACTGAGCTTCTTGCGACCCTTTTTTCTTCTGCTTGCCAATACAGCTCGGCCGTTGGCAGATTGCATACGCTTACGAAATCCATGAACTGATTTTCTGCGTCTGCGATGCGGTTGGAATGTACGTTTCATAATGTTTTCTTTTTCCTTTTTGTTGAAACAATGGATCGGGAGAAGCGATCAATGCTGTTCAATGGGTCCACGGGTCACCACACCTGTGGATTTGTGAAAGGACGGCAAAGGTAGCAGTTTTGAGGTAAAAAGGCAAGCAGAAATGAGAATTTAGAAGATTGCCTGTTCTGCAACGACTTCCTCCCCCCAAAAAATTCCTGCAGCTTGTCCAAATTTTTTGGTGTCCCCAGTAGTAAAAAACTGGATTTGCCTGTTTTTAGAGAGTCGTTGGGACATATCCTGATGCCTTTTAAGGTAGGAAACAAGGCTATCTGCGACGATTTCCCCCTGAGAAATGATTTGAATGGCTGGATGTACATGTGCCTTAATCAGGGGCAAAAGCAAGGGATAATGGGTGCAGCCCAGGAGTATGGTGTCGATCCCTTCACATTGGACTAACAGCGCATCCAAACATTCATTTACTGGTTCAATGGCCTTTGGTGTTTGATAATCTCCCGATTCAACAAGATCCACCCATGTGCTGCATGCCTGTTGGTATACAGTAACATCCGGAAAGGCTTTTTGAATTTCTATGATATAAGATCCGGAATCAACTGTACCCTTGGTGCCCAAAATGCCAATGTGATTGGTCTCGGTATAATCACCAATCACTTCGGTGGTCGGTCTAATTACCCCCAAAACTCTTTTTGTTGGATCTAGCAATGGAAGATCTTTTTGCTGAATGGTTCGAAGGGCTTTGGCCGATGCTGTATTGCAGGCTAAGATTACAAGTGGGCAACCCTTTTCAAATAACCATTTAACAGATTGAAGAGTAAACTGATAAACGGTTTCAAAATCACGTGGACCATACGGAGCTCTGGCATTGTCACCCAAATACAAATAGTCATATTCAGGTAAATGCTTTACAATTTCTTTCATGACGGTTAGTCCACCTAACCCAGAATCAAATACACCTATTGGAGAACGTGATGACATGATAAAAAAAGACCGAAACAATTGTTTCGGTCGAAGTTATTTATTTAGCGGGGGGCTTCGGTGAGCCTGCCTCTATTTTTTTCTTGACCAGTGGCAGCAGATCATCTGCATCTGGAGAAACAACCAATGCTTCTTTTCTGAAAACATAATTGTATCCATTGGCTTTTGCCACATCATTGATCAACTGATTTGCTTTTTGAGCAACTGGAGTCATAAGCTCTTCTTGCTTTTGTTGCATTTGCTGCTGATAGCTTTGCTCGTAACCTTGCAACTCAACCAACAATTTTTTCATTTTCTCTCTGTTAGCAGTTCTGATGGCGTTAGACCATTTTGTTGAGTCAGCCTTGAAAATGCTGTCCTGACGATTCAATTCTTTCAAGGTTTCAGCATAATTGATTTGAAGTGCACTGTCAAATCCAGACATTTCAGCCATTGCCTTTTTGTACTCTGGCATCAATTGTACAACTTCATCTATACTGATGTATCCATGTTTGTTTTGCGCATTGAGCATTGGATTGAAAGACATGATTGCAATCATCACCATACCCAGGAATAAAAACTTTTTCATTATTGCTTATTTGTTTAAGTGTTGCGAAAATAGGGTTTTTTTATTTGCTGTTTAACTCTTTTAACACATCATCACTGCGATCGAGTTTAGGATCCGCAAAAATCACGGTGATTCCTTCACTTTTATCGAGTATCAAATCGTATTGTCTAGCTACTGCTAATTTTTGAACTGCATTGTAAACCTTGTCCTGTATTGGCTTTACCAGCTCCTGTCTTTTCTTGAACAAATCGCCTTCAAAACCAAATCTTTTCTTTTGAAGATCGCGCACTTCCTTTTCCTTATTGAACAAATCGTCTTCTCTTTTTTTCAATAGTTCCTCACTCAACATTACTTTTTCAGCCTCATAGTTTCTATACAGCTGATCTAATACTGCCTGTTTATCGTCAATTTCTTTTTGCCACTGAATACTGAATGCATCTAATTTTTTCTGAGCATCGCTATAATCAGGAAGTTTGCTCAAAATATATCTTGTGTCAATGATTGCATATCGTTGTGCGGTTGCAAACAATGCACACATCAACATCAAAGTAAAAAGTGAAGTAATTTTTTTCATGAAGTATCGTTTTAAATTTATTCTGGCTCGAAACCTAACATGAATGTAAATCTACTGGCATCTCTCATTCTACCATTAGGTGTCAATCGATCTAATCCAATACCATAATCAAATCCTAACAAACCAAACATTGGAAGGAAGAATCTCACGCCAACACCTACTGATCTTCTCAATCTGAATGGATTCCATTCTTTGAAACTGAACCATCCATTGGCTGCTTCATAGAATGTGAGTCCGTATATTGTACTGCTGGGATTGGTTACAAATGGATAACGCATTTCCAAAGAGTACTTGTTAAATATTGTAAAGAACCTGCTTGCGGTTGTCTTATCAGGATTAACAGTAGGATCTGAATTATCATAAACAGGATAACCTCTGTGAGCAACCAAGTCATATCCCAAAACACCGAAATTGTTGGTGATACCTGCGTCACCCACTTGGAATCTTTCGAATGGCGAAATAGGAACATTCTTATTATATCGACCAATAAATCCATATTTAGCAGCCATGCGCAATACAAACTGACGACTTTTATCTTCACCTGCAGGTTTGCCAATGGGAACAAACCACTCTGCATTAAGTCTCCATTTGTGGTATTCAACCAATTTGAAAATATCTTTTTGATTTACACCAGTGATGTAAGACCATGGTGGTGTAAATGCAGCACTTGCCAGAAAGTTGGAACCACTTCTTGGAAATATAGGCTGATCAATTGAAGTACGTTGCAATGCAAATTTCAAGTTGAAGTTATTGGATACCCCAGTTGAGAATGAGGGGAATATCGCATAGTTCTTTGCCTTGTACTGAATGTAGTTCAGTGAAGTAACCAATGAGAAAAAGTCATCCGGCCACTTTAATTGCTTACCAAATGCAATGGTAGCACCTGCAGTACTCAGGAATGAAGAGTCAACAAAATTTCTATCATATCTTCCTGTATAAGGATTGTATGCATTGGTAAATTTCGTGTTGAATACATTGAAGGTGAATGAATTTCTTTTTTTCCCGCCAAACCATGGTTCAGTAAATGAAAAATTCACTGATCTGAAATATCGACCGTTGGATTGATAACGGATACTCAATTTTTGCCCATCTCCTGTTGGCAATGGATCCCAAGCAGTTTTCTTCCAAATATTTTTAATCGAGAAATTATTAAATGTAACCCCTAATGTACCCGTCAAACCAATATTACCACCCCAACCTGCACTGAGCTCTAATTGATCTGAAGATTTTTCTTCAACCGTATAATTGATATCTACAGTACCATCTTCCTGATTAGGAACTGGCTGCATTCCCAACTTCTCCTGGTTAAAATAACCAAGGTTGATGATTTCACGCTGAGATCTTATCAAATCTGAACGGCTGAATTTTTCACCAGGTACTGTTCGGAGTTCACGACGAATAACGTGTTCTTTCGTCTTATCGTTTCCTGAAATATTTACGTTTTTGATAGATGCCTGTGGACCTTCTGTAATCCTCAGTTCATGATCGATGGTATCATTGTATACAGAAGTCTCAACCGGATTGACACTGAAAAACAAATAACCATCATCCATATAAAGAGAGCTTACATCACCTCCTTCAGGGGATAATTGCTTTCCCAGTTTCTTGTTGAGGATATCAAGATTATACGTCTCGCCCTTCTTTATTCCCAACACCATGTTTAAAACACTATCTGGGTATTTGGTATTTCCCTTCCATGTCATCTTTCCAAAATAATACTTGTTGCCTTCGTCAAGTTTCATGGAAATATTGAGCTTACCTTTTTTATCATAGTATTGGGTATCGCTTGCAATCACTGCATCACGGTATCCCAATGAATTATAATATTGAAGAACTTTCTCTTTGTCTTCTAAGTATTTTTTCTCATCAAACTTTGCTGAAGCAAACAACTTGAATCTAAACCATGGATCAATAAAATCTCTGATTAGAGATGGCTTTAAGAAGCCCCAATTTTTGATAAACTCCTTTGCAGTATATGATTTAATGGGTCCGTATGGACTCATTGCACTATCTGAATAAAGAGTGATGCGTGTCATTTCCTTTGTGCCTTTTAGCTTTCGCTTCAAAGCGGGAATTGCAGCAGCCTGATTACCAAAGAAGAAAACTTCTGAGATGCGCACTTTTATACCCTTTACAATGTTAAATGTTAAGACAACTTTGTCAGGACTGTAAGTATCGGGTTTTTCTTCGATTTCAACTGCTGCACCTCTAAAACCTTTCTCAGTATAATACTTGATGATATTTTCCTTTGCAGATAGTTTCATGTTGTCTGTGACAACACGGCTTTTTACCAAACCCACTTTATCTTTTAATTCATCGGATTCTGTTTTTCGGATGCCTTTGAATTTGAAATCGGAAAGCATTGGACGTTCAACAGCATCGATCTCAATCCAAATATTATTCTCTTCAAGCTTAGTGATCCAGATATTGATATTGGTGAACATGTTTTGCGACCAAAGTTTATTGATCGCTTTTGCAAAATTGTCGCCCCCAGGTAATGTTACCTCATCACCTACTGCAAGTCCGGATACGGATATAACAATTGCAGGATCAAAGGCCTTATTACCTTTCACGGCAATGTCAGCTATGATATATTTCTTAGGATACTTTGCATTGTAAATCGATAGCAATGCTGGATCCACTGAAGGCGCTGGTAATGTGTCTGTTTGTGCTGATACGCTGTTCGAAAACATGAGTAAACCCATTAATATGAACAGCATACAATTCCTAATCTTCAATAACATGGTTTGGGACGGCAAAATAACGGGTTTTTGTCTAAATCTTTGTTAAAGGGGTCTGTATTTGACCGCTGGTCTTTCCAAACCTTCTTTCTCTTTTCTGATAATCCAATATGGCTTCATACAGATTCTCCTTTCTGAAGTCGGGCCACCTGGTTTCTGTGAAGTACAACTCGGCATAGGCCAATTGATACAGCAGAAAATTACTAATGCGGTATTCACCACTGGTGCGAATCATGAGTTCAGGGTCGGGAAATGCACTGGTGGTAAGGTATTGCTGAAGGGTATCTTGCGTAATTGATTCTGGATCCAATACATTTTCCTTCACATCCAAAGCGATTTGCTTTACGGCATTTACCAGCTCCCATCTTGAGCTATAACTCAATGCCATGACCAAATTAAGCCCAGTATTGGTTGAAGTCATTTCAAGAGCTTCACTCAGTGCCAAACGGGCATTGGGGGGCAACATTGATAAGGCTCCAATGGCATGCATTTTGATGTTATTCTTGTTGAGTACTGGCACTTCTTTACGAAGTGTTTCAACCAAAAGTTCCATGAGTCCTGTTACCTCTTTGGTAGGCCTATCCCAATTCTCAGTTGAGAAAGCATAAAGGGTAAGGTATTTAACGCCTATTTCTGCACATCCCTCAACAATTTCTCTGACACTTTCTACGCCCCTAAAATGACCAAAAAGTCGATCCTGTCCTTGCTCCTGTGCCCAACGGCCATTCCCATCCATGATGATGGCAATATGCTGGGGAACACGCTCCAGATCAATATTTTGCTTTAAAGACATTCTGCAAAGTTAATGTATTTGAAGGGATCTAACGAGGATCAGCACACTTGTACGAGGAGAATGAAAAACTGAGTGTAAGCTGTGCCAGAATGTATTGATCTTTCTGTTGACTGAAACCACGTTGGTCACCATCAATTTTGATTTGGCCAACGGATCTATCCTGCAATTTTTTTGCGATTTCAAGTCCGTTTGCATTGATATATGTCGGCTGATAAACAGTACTAATATCATCCAGATAGTCTGTATTGGTATATCGATATACAACCTCAAAACCTAGATTTAAATTATTTATAAGGTTGTATTTAATTCCCATTCCAAATGGAAAACAGTAAGCTTGATCACTGTAAAATGAATTTTCAGCTCCTTGTCCCTCTGTTCCCAATGGCCTCAGTTTGTATTTTACCCCTTCGAAATACGTATATGGATTGTGCTTGATGATTCCCGCACCTAGCGTCACATAAGGTGTAAAACGATGCTCTGGATCTCCAGGAATAAATTTGAAAAAATTAAAATCCCCTTGTACAGATACCTCCCAAATTTTATTCTGGAAATCAAGATTTCGGATTTTTTGAAAAGGAAATTTGGTTTCATTGACCATACTATCTGCATACCCCAATTTCGCATAGTGACCAGCAACCCTCAAGGCAACATAAGGACCAAATTGCTTTTTTGCAAATACGCCATAAGTCAATTGAGGATTCCTTAATCCAACATTATTGTTTAAATCTCCAAAATAATGTGCAGATCCAATTGCGACACCAACTTCTCCCTCTTGAACAATGGCTTGTGGTTGAGCGATCGACTGAACGGTTAAAAAGCAAAAAGCTAGTAATTGGAGAATGGATTTATACATGTCAACATAAATGTAAGAAGTTGGATGGGAGCAACTTACACAATAGGGTTAAAATAGTTGTAAAATCTTATCTGTTCCTGGTATCAAATCCCCAAGTCAACTTCTCTCTTAAGGTTTTCAAGAAAATATTCTCATTCAATCGGATAAGATTGAATGTAAAATCTTCTTTTTTGATAGAAAGTTGTACCGACTTATCTACGATCTCCTTTCTTGCATCCAGCATACAGATAAAGTCTTGTGTTCTTCCTTCAACCTGAAATGACAAAACATGATGATTGGGAATTACAATTGGGCGAATATTCAGGTTATGAGGAGCGATTGGAGTTAATACAAAGCTGTTGCTTTCGGGGAAAACAACCGGACCATTACAGCTTAGAGAATATCCAGTTGAACCGGTTGGTGTGGATACAATCAAACCATCAGACCAAAATGTATTTAAGAATTCTCCATTTAGATAAGTGTGAATTTTAATCATGGGAGAGAACTCTCGCTTATGTATGGTAAACTCATTCAATGCAAACGGGTCTCTACCAAATAGTGGAACACTCGCATCAAGATGAACAAGACTTCGCTTATCCAATACATAAGTATTGTTTTTCAATGCATCAACTGCTTCTTGTAAATCTTCTTTTCTCAAACTAGCCAAAAAACCCAATCTGCCATAGTTGATTCCTAAAACTGGTATTTGCTTGTCGCGTACCAAACAGACAGTATCTAATAGTGTGCCATCTCCTCCCAAAGAAATCACTGCATCAAAGGATTGGTCCAATTCACTTTCATCACTGAAAGTTTTATGGGATTTAAAATTATCAAGTGGAAGCTGGTAATAAACAATTGCTTCTATTCCGGCTTCAGATAATGCATCACACAATTGCTGAAGATCCTGAGGAACCAAGGCTGAACCTTCTCTGCTGTAGATGGCTACTTTCATTGGTCGAAGATAGGAATGATGGGTGAAGATTGTATGTTTTGTTATCAGTACCTCGATTCATAATTATGAAAATACACACCCATTTTATTGAATTGATTGTATGTCAATTCAATGCGCAAAACAAAATCGTAAATACTGACAATATCCAATCCTGCTCCAAATGAATACAACAACTTATTATTGAGACTGTTTTCAACAACGTTGGTATTGTTATAGATATATCCAATATCCCCGTGCACTTTGGCATAAAACTTAAATGGAATTGTTCTGTATGTTTTGGAATTGAATCCAGAGTTTAGTTTTACACTATATATTTCCCTGCCTAATGTTCCCTTGACCATACCACCGGCTACTCCATCAACAACATATCTTTCCAATCCTCTGAGATATTGATCACCATATCCAAGTAAATATTTATTGATATAAGGCTGGTTGAAGGGAGCTTTCAAATATGCATCTGCAATGATGGAGAAATAATTTTTCTTTTTGAATTCATGGAATTTTCCATATCGAAATGTAAACTGAGTGAGATTCATTTTTTCATTCACACCTCTTTTTAAAAGATCTGCAATAAAAAGTGATCCTTTTGTTGGATAAGGAAAATAATTAATCTTCAAGTGTTGGAATGTATATTGAATCTCTGGATAAGCAACTGATTTCAATCCATCACCCAAATAATTCTTATTCATGATAAGTACTGTATCAGCAATGGATGAAGTACGCCATCCTGTTCGCAGATAATGTCGATTGATAGAACCTTTTCGATAAGAGAATGTTGTTCCCAAATAAAAATCTCTGCGCAGGAACTGATTGGGGTCTCTGTAAAAAAGTTGTTTGTTGTTGGAACTCTTGTAAAAGATTTCTTTGTTCCATGTTTGATTTACATCAATTGCCCATCCTATACGAAGTTTGGGATCTGAAAATGGATTATAATATTTCAAAGCGATTCTTCTAGAGAAACCATCCATCAACCAAATATTCAATTTATCGTTTCGGCCAGTGGTATTTTCACCCATGAATTTGATACCAACATTAACACGCTTCAAACTCAGACCATAGTCTCTTGCCCAGACTTGAAAATTTCTGTCCATTGGTTTGAAATATGGAACAGGAAAATAATACCAACGCTCATCAATTTCTGCGTGAACATCCATTGAATCATTTTGCCAATTGGTAAAATAGGTTTTGGCAGAAACAAATAGCGAAGTGTTCATGAGATTTTGTCTGCTCTTTTCCAGCCCTTCCAACACTTCGCCAACAGTATATGTTTGGTTTGATTTTAATACAATCTCTCTTGCGACCATGTATCGCTTCGTAATCTTGTTCCCATGAACAATAACATTACGTATGGTAACACGGGCTTCGTTCAAAATTGGAGAATGCTGAAAAACATCTTCCTCTTCCTGGGCAACTACCAGGTGAGGTAGGACAAACGCCAATAAAACCAATAAAGAAATTTTCATTTCTTTCATGCATGTAAGATAGCTAAAACCGATGAGTGGATGGATAAAAATCAGATGTTGAGGTAGTTCAACAAATGATCAAGATTGTTCTGTAAAGTATTGTCAAAAGTTTCTTCACCATAATAATACAACACGTTATACTCATGTCGCTGAAAAGTTGCAATGAGATCAGAAACCTCTTCTTTATTGACCCTGATCACTACCTGTAACATGCCGTTCAACTGATCTGCAATGGTATTCATTTGCATGATCATGCAATCGTTGGATTCGACCAAACGATTGATTTGTCCTGGAGAATAATCAATCCTTGGAATTTCCAATACTATAAACGCACCAGTTGTTGAAGCGCCTAGCAACAAAGAAGTTTGTTCCAAAAGAGTATCAGCTTTGATGACACCTTCCCATTCATTTTTTTCATTTAAAACGGGAATGACATCAATGTTATACTTCGATTTTATTTTAAGTGCCTGAAGAAAAAAATCATTAGACTTTACATGGGCCTTGATGAAAAACTGGTCTAAAGCAATAAGTTCTGCGGAGGGATCAGCTTCTTCAAGATCTACAATATCCAATACCCCCAAATAATTCAATCCATCCAAAACAACCGTGTATTCAATGTGATGCATGTCCATGACTTCCAAAGCATGGGAAACGGTATCATGAAGATCAAATGTTTGAAAAGAGTTATCTAGCAGTTGACTACAGAATGTCATATCTCTGTTTGATAGACCAATATTACACCTAATTTGCTGCAGTACTATTTAATTTTTGTAAAAATTCTGAAAGAATTTTGTTGAACTCTTGAGGCACTTCCATCATCGGTGCGTGTCCACAATGATCAATGAAATGCAATTCACTGTTTTTGATCAATTTGTTGAACTCTCTTCCAACAAATGGTGGTGTAATGATATCATTGTTGCCCCAAATCAATAAAGTTGGCGTATTGATATGGACCAGTTCATTTTGCATATTATGTTTGATCGCACTTCTAGCGAGTGAGATCACTTTAAGTGTTTTCATGCGCTCATTTACGATCTGGTATACCTCATCAACCAACTCTTTTGTTGCCACATTAGGATCGTAAAAAGTTATCTCTGTTTTCTTTTTGATGTACTCATAATCTCCTCTCTTTGGGTAGGTTTCTCCCATTCCATTTTCAAAGAGTCCTGAACTACCGGTAAGAATAAGCGACTTGATTTTTCCGGGTGATTTAAGTATATGTACCAACGCAACATGTCCGCCAAGAGAATTACCCAACAAATGAATTCCGTTATACCCTCTTTGGTCAATGAACTTTGACAAATATTTTTCAAGTCCGCCAACTGTCGTGTGCAGCAAATCCAATTCAAACAATGGAAGCAATGGAACAATCACTTTGTGGGTATGCCTGAAATGATCAATAATACCAGTGAAATTGCTCATGGTACCAAAAAGTCCGTGTAAGAGAAGCAAAGGTTCCCCCTGCCCTTCCTCCAAAAACTTAAACTTACCATCGATTTTTACTTCGTATGCGAAACTCATGGCCGAAAGATATGATATTATTTGAATTTAGATTGAATCTGTTCTTCGATAGCTGATTTTGTATCACTAAAAAGGTTCTTAATGGCTGGAAGCCATTCACTCAATTGTTCAATCAACCATTTTCCAAACCTGAGTTGGTAGGAATATGTTCTTGAATCACCTACATTATATTGATCGATCATTTCAAATTTCTCAGCGTACACTAAGAAAACAGAAAATACCATTAAATAAATAAAGGCGAAGAAGAAAAAGCCCAGGAGTTTATTTACAAATCCCAATAAAAGGACCTGAGCAGATTTTTCAATCAGTTTTCCAATGATGCGAACAGCAATTATTCCTGCCACCAATACCAACACAAATGAAAGAAAGCTATACCATTTGCTGTCAGTTTTAGCATAGGTCTTGATGTAACCTGCAACCATCCCAGAAAACTGCAGTGCCAATAATATTGCAACAAAATAAGAAGCAACTGTAAAAATAGCCATCGTAAATCCTTTGGTCCAACCTTTGTAGATTGCGAAAACCAGTATGACAGCTGTTATGATATCGATTACCATGATTATAGGTTGACAGTTAACTGTTTGCAGTTAAGAGTTCTTTTACAATTGCTGAAATTGTTTTGCCATCAGCCTTACCAGCCAACTGCTTTGAAGCAATACCCATCACTTGTCCTAATCCACTGATATTACTTACTCCTGTTTGTGTGATGATTGCTGTTATTGCTTGTTTGATCTCATCATGACTCAACTGTTTTGGCAGGTATTGTTCAATCACTTCTACTTCTTCTTTTTCCTTTACAGCCAAATCAGCACGATTCTGTTGCTCAAAAATTTCAATTGAATCTTTTCTTTGCTTCACCAATTTCTGCAGCAATTTAATCTCAGCATCTGCCGACATTGCATCTCCAGCACCTTCTGCAGTTTTTGCCAGTAAAATGGCTGCCTTGATTGCACGAAGTGCGCGAAGCCCTTTCTCATCTTTTGCAAGCATTGCTTTTTTCAAGTGTTCATTGATGGTAACTTCTAAACTCATTGTTCTTGTGATTTTTTAAATTTTGTAAAGAAATCTTTTGCAAAAGACTTCATGTCTCCTACCAATTCTTTTTGATGAGTAGCTCTTTCAAAAGTATCTGCCATGGTCATGAGCGTTTGGTAGTAAAAATCTGCCATCTCATCAACCATCATTTCTTTTGTCCAGAGATCAATTCTTAACGCTGCCTTTTCTTTACCATCCCAAAAAGAGATCATCATTGCTTTTGCATCCTGTGGTTCAGCGGAATTGGATTGTGTTGCATTCCAACTGATTTGATGTGGAATTTTATTCTCATCCAGATTCACATCAATGGTTATAGTGGATTGATTCATATTATGGTTTTTGCAAAGTTACTGAAGTGATTTCAAAGCCCCTTTGAGAGCCCGGTTCCTATCATATCCATCCTCATTTGCTCATCCTTGTATATCCTCATCATTTTCTCACCAATATCGCTCGGATCCTTTTCGTTAAAATACATCCCAGCCATGGAGGTGAATTCACTCATTGAAGAATTTTCAACAGTAAGAACAGCAACGCCTGTTTTCATGGCTTTTAATGGTGAAAAACCAAAACGTTCCCAACGACATGGATGCACCAAGGCATAGGCAGCAGCAATTAATTCAGACTCTTCAGTCTGATTGAAATCTGTTTTGATCATCACGTCTTCTTTATACTTATATGTATCAAGCTCTGCCAGAAAAGCTTCACTTTTAGACGAGACGCTACCACATAAAACCAATTTCATATTACTCCCCATTTTCTTTTTAAAAATGGAAAAGCCTTTCAATAAATTTTTTAATTCGGCTGCAGGATGAATAGGACCCCTATAAATAAAGTATGCATCACCATTGGTCTCTCTGTATCGAACTGCATCTTTTGCATCGTCATCTATTGGATGAAATATTTCTTCAATCCTTGGAAATTGTATTGAAATATTTGAGGCAATTTTAGGATAATACTTTCTTAGCTGCCCGGCAGTGAATTCAGAAAACACTACAATTTTATAAGCTTGCGGAATGCTTCGCTTCAGCCACTTCCGCTCTTTCCATTTATCGATAAATGATAACGCTGCATTTGCATCATCCTGATAACAATCGAACACAAAAAAAGTATTGTCATCTGCCTGTAGCAATTGCTTCGCATCTAGCATCCCTTCAAATGCAGCCGGAATAACGCTCTTGTGGTAAATGTGCAGCATAGTGCAAAGATAAAAAGAACACAGCTGGCAGGTACGATTGATTTATCTTTGTGGTAAGAAATCAATACATGAAAAAACATACCCAATACATCCATGCAGGATCTCATCCTGATCCAAGTACCGGAGCAATCATGACGCCTATTTATCAGACTTCAACCTATGTTCAAGAGGCACCGGGAGTAAACAAGGGGTTTGAATATGCCCGTTCACAAAATCCAACACGCCAGGCATTGGAAGAGGCATTGGCATTGATCGAAGAAGGTGCATACGGACTGGCATTCAGCAGTGGCGTTGCTGCTACGGATGCTGTGATCAAATTATTGAAACCTGGAGACGAAGTAATAGCTGGGAGTGACATGTATGGAGGCACTTACCGTTTGTTCAGTAAAGTATTTGCAAAATTTGGCATTCATTTTCATTACATCGATTTGTCAGATTTAAACAGTATTGAAAATCACATCAACCAACAAACAAAATTGATTTGGGTAGAAACACCTACCAATCCATTGATGAACATTGCAGACATTGAAGCGATCGCTGCTATTTCCAAAAAACACAAGTTATTGCTCTGTGTAGACAATACATTCGCATCGCCTGCTCTTCAGAATCCACTTACACTGGGTGCAGATATTGTGATGCATTCTGCAACAAAATATTTAGGAGGACACAGTGATGTGATTCAAGGTGCGCTGATTGTAAACGACAAGGCTTTAAGAGATGAATTATATTTCATTCAGAAAAGTTGTGGAGCGGTACCCGGACCAATGGATTGCTTTTTGGTTTTGCGTGGAATAAAAACTTTGGGTATCCGAATGGATCGTCATGCTTCAAATGGAGAAGTCATCGCAAAATTTTTACAACAACACCCTGCAATTAAAAAAGTGTATTGGCCAGGATTCACAGATCATCCAGGACACGCCATTGCAAAAAAACAAATGAAATCGTTTGGGGGCATGATCTCTTTCGAATTAAAAAACGATTCAATAGAAGCTGCACGCAAACTGCTTTCGAGCACTAAATTGTTCTCACTTGCAGAAAGCCTTGGAGGAGTTGAATCATTGATCAACCATCCTGCAAGCATGACACATGCGTCTATCCCAAGAGAAGAAAGAATCAAGAATGGATTGAGCGATACCTTGATAAGGCTATCTGTAGGCATTGAAGATCCAGATGATTTGATTGAAGATTTAAAGCAAGCAATCCAATTGGCAGAGAAGGTGAAATAATGGTTCATACAGATTCATCAAGAAAAGAAATCCTGGACAGTCTTTTTAAACGCTTCAATCAACATTCGTTTATTGAAAACGATCCCATTGCTATTCCGCATCGCTTTTCTTCAAAACAGGATATTGAAATCGCAGGATTTTTTGCAGCTATTTTTGCATGGGGCAATAGAAAGACCATCATCAATAAGTGCAATGAATTGATTACAAAAATGGATAATGCACCACATCAATTCATTTTACATCACAACGATAATGATCTCAAGCAATTGCTCACATTCAAGCATAGAACGTTTCAAACAACTGACTTGCTTCATTTCATCAGGTTCCTTCAGCAGCATTACTTAAAACACGATTCACTTGAACCTGCTTTCGTAAAAGGCATGCATTCAAGTGACGAAACAGTTGAAAATGCACTGAATCACTTTCATGATTATTTCTTTTCATTGGATAATAGTCCAACCAGAACAAAGAAACACATTCCAGCCCCAATCAATCATTCATCATGCAAGCGACTGAATATGTATTTGAGGTGGATGGTTAGAAAGGATAAAGCTGGTATTGATTTTGGCATATTCAAAAAAATCAAATCCAGCCAATTGGTTTGTCCACTTGATGTTCATGTATTGAGAGTGGCAAAAGAACTTAAATTGATTACAGCAGTTAAAAGTGATTGGAAATCTGCATTAGCACTGACAAATACATTGAAAATTTTCGACCCTATCGACCCTGTAAAGTATGATATTGCCTTATTTGGCTGGGGTGTTTCAAGAGATCCTTATTGAGTTCTTCAAACTAATTACCTTTGCAGCGAATTTACTAGCATGAGTACGCAGCATTTATCAGAACAGGAATTGATCCGCAGAGAGAAACTTGAAGCATTACAATCAATAGGAATTGATGCATATCCTGCACCAGCATTCCCGGTTAACATTACGTCAGTTGATATCAAATCAAAGTATTTAGGCGAAGAAAACAAATCAGATTTTGCTGACGTCTGTCTTGCAGGCAGATTGATGGGTATTCGTGATATGGGCAAAGCCTGCTTTGCAGTATTACAAGACCACGCCGGGAAAATACAGATTTACGTTAAACGCGATGATATTTGTCCGGGTGATGATAAAGCACTCTACGACCAATTATGGAAAACATTAGACATTGGTGACATCATTGGTGTGAAGGGATTTGTTTTCACTACAAAGACAGGTGAAACATCTGTTCATGTTAAAGCACTCACGTTACTTAGTAAATCTTTGAAACCACTTCCTGTGGTTAAAGAAAAAGAGGGAGAAACATTTGATGCAGTGACTGACCCAGAATTCAGGTACCGTCAACGCTACGCTGATCTGATCATCAATCCGCATGTAAAAGAAACCTTTCTTAAGCGATCAAAGCTTATCAATTCAATCAAAGACTTTTTGAACAGCAGAGGTGCAATTGAAGTAGATACTCCTGTTTTACAAAGTATACCTGGTGGTGCTGCAGCAAGGCCATTCACCACACATCATAACGCGCTCGATATTCCAATGTATCTGCGCATCGCGAATGAATTATACTTGAAAAGACTGATTGTAGGTGGATTTGATTGGGTGTATGAATTTTCAAGAAACTTCAGAAATGAAGGGATGGACCGTACACATAATCCGGAGTTCACTGTACTTGAATTTTATACTGCATACAAGGATTATCTGTGGATGATGGACACCACCGAACAACTGCTTGAAAAAGCAGCTATTGATGTGAATGGAACAACAGATACTGAAGTGGATGGAAAGACCATCAGTTTCAAAGCTCCTTTCAAGAGAGTAACCATGTATGATGCCATCAAAGAGCATACTGGTTTCGACATCAGTGAAATGGATGAAGCAGGTGTAAGAGAAGTTTGCAAAAAACTTGGATTACAAGTTGACAATACAATGGGTAAGGGAAAGATGATTGATGAAATCTTTGGAGAAAAATGTGAACACCATTATATACAACCTACTTTCATTATCGACTACCCAATTGAAATGAGTCCACTTACCAAAAAACACCGCAGTAAATCCGGACTGGTTGAACGTTTTGAGTTAATGGTCAATGGAAAAGAAATTGCAAACGCATATACCGAGTTGAATGACCCAATTGATCAACGTGCAAGATTTGAAGAACAGCTCAAATTGATGGAACGTGGTGATG
The DNA here is from genome assembly GCA_017856455.1 of Parafilimonas sp. GTDB lineage: Bacteria > Bacteroidota > Bacteroidia > Chitinophagales > Chitinophagaceae > Pollutibacter. The sequence continues at coordinate 14,143 of JAFMEZ010000005.1, read as the reverse complement.
ACGAAGCAATGTTTATCGACCATGACTTTTTACGTGCATTGGAATACGGCATGCCACCTACTGCAGGTATTGGTTTTGGAATAGACAGGATATGTATGTTGCTTACCAACCAGCCGTCTATTCAGGATGTACTGTTGTTTCCAATGATGAAACCTGAGTCTATTTGATTCACTTTACATGCATTACCCCATTCATCAAGGTCCAATGACCGGGGAAAGTACATACATAAGGATAGTCTCCAACTTTCGCAGGCGCTTTGAATGTTAGTGTATAGGTTTGGCCAGGATTTACCAATGGAGTTGCGAAAAGCACTTCTGGTAAACTCGGAACATAATTTTTCTCAGCTCCCTTTTCGTCTTTCATCATGGCATCACCTGCTTTACCCACTTTTTCTCTCATACCTGGTCTTGTTACTACCAGATTGTGCTGCATCGCATCAGTATTTTCTAAAATGATTTGAACTGACTGTCCGGGTGCAACAGTAAAATCTTTCAAATCATACTTCATTGCTTCCCTGATTGTTTTGATGCGAATGACCTTTACATCAGCCGGTACTTTACTTATGCTTACTGCATTCCATGCAACAAGCAATTTTTGCAGGCGCTCATTAGCATTAACACTATTGAATGTATTCAAGAATGATTTATCCGCTGGTTTCAATTGAACATTTTTGATTTGATAATTCCAGCCTTCTGACAAAGCTTTTATAGCACTGTTTTTCAAAACAGCACTAGAATTATTTATTTTTTTTAAAATAGCTACTAAACTATCAACAGGCGATACTGATGCATAACTTCTGAGTGCTCTTTCAAGTGCAAATGCATTCATGTCTTGAGGTCTTACAAATGATATTTTTTTCTCAAAATAATTATTGCTTTTGTTTACCTCTTTTATTTCATTTGATTTGTCCATTGCAACTGTCAGACGATAATCGCCCACGATATCTGTTCCAAAACTGATATTACCAACCCATGGTCCGTTGATATTTTTGGTGATGGATACAGTCTCTCCTGCCTTAATCCCCTCTTTATAGTTTCTGCTTACCTGATCAAATTTCAGTCCCATTCCCTCAAATCTTATATCCAATGGAACAAATTTATCTGCTGGGAAATCTGCACTACCCTGATTCTTTACTTCAACTGTAACATTGATACGCTCTCTCACAGCGGGAGCAGTGGGATCAATTTTGATGTCGGTGATGACTAAATCAATTCCTTCAACTTTTTTCTGATCTACAATTTTTTTTGCTGCCATTTGATGCATTGAATGATCGACTGATTGTTGTTTTACAATAGATTGATTTTTGAGCTGCTGCTCCAATTGCTTTTTCATCAACCTCCCTCCATTAGCAGTTAAAACACAAGCAAAAGCATCCGGCAACCAGCGGTCATCTACTTCAGTTGCATTTTTCAACCGATCAAAAAAAGCTTTGTCTGCAGCATCATTCATTGGTGATTTTGACAAGAGCAACAATGCATTCAATACAACCAGTTGGTCTTTATCATTTAAAAGATTATGCTGTAGTATCAGTTCAACCGCTGACGAATCTGGTTGCATGGCAAGCAACGCATTTTTTCTTAACGCAGATGATGGATGCGTTAATGCAACTTGCAATGTATTTTTATCCAATGCATTCAACCCTTTTAGTGTCCAGAGCGCATGAATACCAGGTGCATTGATGCCAATTTCATCAACTGTCTTTTCCGCAACCATACCCTGCAATAGTGATACAATATCCTTTTGTCCACGTTCAACCAGCATGCGTTGTGCATGCATCCTCCAAAACATATTATCGCTGCGCAAAGCATTCAAGAGGCCATTTACATCGTACATGGATAAACTTCTGGCGAATTGTTGCGGCGCATATTTATATGATACCCTGTAAATTCTTCCATGTGTGTAATCCCTCAAGTCAGTTTCATAGGCATTACCAGAACCATTGTCAAAACCTTTAGGAACCGGATTATGCTGAATGATGAAACTGTACCAATCCGCTACCCATACGGCCCCATCCGGACCAACTTCAGCAAAGACAGGAGAAAACCATTCATCTGCACCTGCCATTAAATTAAATGCTTCTTTGTCGTTGAAGTCAGTTCCTTTTCTGATCAAATTATTCTGATGCAAAACATGTCCTGTTGGTTCAGCAACAAATGCAATTTGATTCCAATACTTTTTGGGGAATGCTCGGGCGGTATAAAAATTGTGTCCTGCTGCTGCAGTGAACCCACCAAATGCATCCACCTGTCTGACTTTTTCTGTGATTGGTTTCATGTCGCGATGAGTATCAGTACTTCGGCTTCCATTTTCAATTCTGTTCTGAGAATTGAAATACCGATTTGGAATAGCCATATACCAACCATGCGAATTATTTGCAGTGGAGCCAAAAACGTCATTGGTTTCATTGAAAGCGAATCCCCATGTATTGTTGGAAGTAGATGTCATCCATTCCAATTGTGACCCATCAGGTTTGAAACGGAAAAACGCTTGATAAAATTTAACTGAATCCGCATTACCGAATTTTCCTTCAAAACCAGAATATCCAACAGCTCCCCATATCCAGTTGTCAAAGCCATAGTGCAAATTAGACGGGCCAGCATGTGTGTCGTATGTTCCAAATCCCGAGAACAATACCTTGCGCTCATCTGCTTTGTCATCACCATTGTTGTCTTTCAGGAATAACATATCTGGTGCTTGAGCAACAATCAATCCTCCATTGGCAAAAACCATTCCGGTTGGAATACTTAGTCCTTCTGCAAATTTTGTAAACTTATCTGCCTTCCCGTCTTTATCTGTGTCTTCACATATTAATATGTAATCACTACCGCCTTCTTTTTTTCTTTCATTGGGATAATCCTTTGTAATCAACACATACATTCTTCCTCTCTCATCCCAGCTGATGGCAATCGGATGCATCACATTGGGTTCTGAAGCAAACAATTCCAAGTTGAAATCTACCGGCACCTGAATATGCTTCATAGATTCTTGAGGAGAGAGTGGTAATTGTTGGTATTGAGTACCAGGACGTTGTTCATAGTTAGGAAGTTTTGCTTCTTTATATGCAAATGGTTGTGGATTTCTTGCATTGAATGCATTCAATGCTTCTTGATTGACTGTCCACAAAATTGCATTGTAAATCAATGATTGAAAACCTGCTTGATTCCATGTGCGTTCATCATGTCCGTATGCGGTATAAAATACTTTTCCTTTACCGTATGATCTTGTCCATGTGTAAGGCTCAGTTGCAGGGCTTGGCCTGTCTTTCTTTTGATCGGCTTTGATTTCTCTCTCAGCCAAGATATTATTATCAGATTGCAATTGACTGTGCAGATATGTTTCATCAAATGCAGTGAAAGATTGCAATCCCTTCATGATAGGGTGCTCCGGTTGCAAGGTTTTTGTTGTGATGGAATCCATGGTATGACGCCAAAATTGTCCACCTACCATTTTTACATATTCACTTGAATTTCTAAAACAATAAGATGCACAGTGAATTGGCAATATGCCCTTACCAGATGAAACATAGTCCAACAAAGCGCTTTCAGCTTCTGGAGTGATTTGATCCCAATTGGCATAAATCATCAATGCATCATATTTGCTCAAATTTTGACTATTGATATCACTCAACTCATCTGTATATGTGAAGTTGATTCCTTTGGGACCAAGAGCAGCCATCAATGATGGTATTCTTTCAATAGGTTTATGATGACCATTATCACCCAAGAATAAAATTTCTAATCGTCTCCCCTGTTGCGCGAAGAGTTGGGAAGTGAGCAGCAAGCAAGCTAGTAAAAAACGCATGTTGTATTTTTTTGTTGTCTGTTGACCGTTAACTGTTAACCGTCAACTGTATTTAAATTAAATTATAGTCAGGTACTTTAATTATTTCTCCACCTTTCATTGCTGATTCATGTGCCAAAATTCCAACTGATGTCCAATTGGCTGATTGAACTGCATTAGGGAATGGATCTCTATCTTCTAGAAGCGCCATAACAAACTCATGTGCAAGATGTGGATGAGAACCTCCATGTCCTGCACCTTGCGTAAAACTCAAATGAGTGTTATCTGCAATATCATAAACACCTTTGGTTGTAAAATCTCTGATGGATTCAGGTAACAAATGTGCGTAATCTGGCACCCTCACTTTCTTTGGAATCTCATGTTCAGGAAGTTTTGCAGTATGCAACACATGTTCCTCATCTTCAATCAATGCCCATTCAAAAGATTTTTTTGAACCATATACTTCAAAACTTTCACGGTACTGACGTGCAACATCAAACAACGATCTGTATACATAAGCACTCAAATCTGAATTGCTGAATTTGATATGTGCTGATTCCACAGCAAATGGTGAGTTATGAATTTTTGCCAGTTCAGGACGAATGGTTCCTGATCCAAAACATGAAACATATTCTGCTTCCAATTTTAATAATCCTGCAACTGGACCAACACAATGTGTTGCATAATGCATAGGAGGCAATCCAGGCCAATAATCTGGCCATCCATCCATATCCTGCTGGTGAGAAGCTTTTAAAAATTGTACTTTACCCAATTCGCCTTTCTCGTACAACTCTTTCACATATAAAAATTCTCTCGCATACACAACAGTCTCCATCATCATGTATTTCTTTCCAGTTTCCTTGCATGCTTTTACAATTGCCTTACAATCTTCAATACTGGTTGCCATAGGAACGGTGCACGCAACATGCTTACCTGCATAAAGCGCCTTGAGCGATTGTTCAGCATGATTAGGAATTGGTGAATTGATATGAACAGCATCGATCAAAGGATCTTTAAGCAGTTCTTCATAATCTGAATAACGTTTTTCAATCCCAAATGTATCTCCAATGGCATTTAATTTTTCTTTATTCCGCTGACAAATGGCATACATATTGGTATGCGGATGTCTTTGATAAATAGGGATGAACTCAGCACCAAATCCGAGTCCCACGATTGCAATGTTGATTTTTTTCATAATGATCTTAAATATTGAAAACTGTCTTTTGTTAATTGCATTTCATTGGCAAACATTTCTCTCCAGATATTAGCAGCAGACAGCTTCATACTGAACGCTTCAACACTAATCATTCCTGTATAATTGATTTGATCCAATGCACGAATAATAGCAGCAAAATCTATATGCCCTTGTCCAATTACACCCCTGTCATTTTCTGAAAGCTGCACATGGACCAATTGATCTCCCATTTTTTCAATAGCAGCAACAATATTTTTCTCCTCAATATTTGCATGAAAAGTATCCAACATCATTTTACAGTGAGGGTGGTTTACTTTTTTTACAAGACTGATCAGTTCATCTGCACAACTCACCAAATAACTTTCAAAGCGATTTAAATATTCCAGTCCGAGTGTAATATTCAACTTGGAAGCGTGTTCACTTAATTGATACAAGTGTTCAACTGCCCAATCCTGTTCCTCTGAAGTTGACTTTGTACCAGTAAATACACCAAGTGCAGAATGAAATGGACCCGTTAACAAATCAGCACCAAGAATTGACGCGCAGTTTAAAGCAAGTTTATTTCTTTCTAATGTTTTCTTTCTCATGGTAGCATCTTTGCTGATGGCATGGTAATCCGGGCCATTGATTGTTACAGCAACTGCACCTAATTGCAATTCATCTAATTTATTTTTCCATTGCTTCCATTGCTTCTCATCTGTGTCAAACAATGGAATCTCTACTGCGTCGTAACCAATCATTTTAATTTCTTCCAACACAGGAAAAAGTGATTCATTGATTTCAGAGCCCCATAAAAGCAAGTTCATTCCAATGTTACGCTTCATAACAGCAGATATATGAAGTTTGAATATAAGTTTTTTTGTACATTCAATCAACCAACTCACTGCAATATGTCAACTACTCAACGTTTCACTGCTTTGGATGTTTTCAGGGGCATGACTGTATGCTTCATGATCATTGTAAACAATCAGGGTTCAGGGGCAGAGCCCTATGCACCACTGGAACATGCAGCTTGGCATGGATTTACTCCAACTGATTTGGTATTCCCTTCTTTTTTATTTGCCGTCGGAAATGCAATGGCATTCACCATGCCAAAGTTTCAAAGCATGACGCAATCTGCGGTTTTGGGGAAAATCTTTAAAAGAACTTTCATGATCTTTTTAATTGGATACCTGCTATATTGGTTTCCATTTGTAAAGCTGAATGAAGCGCAAGAGTGGGTAATGAAACCCATTGAAACAACGAGAATCTTTGGTGTGCTTCAACGCATAGCCCTTTGTTATGGTGCTGCATCATTGATGCTGTATTATCTTTCAAAAAGATCAGTTATTATATTAAGTCTTGTTTTTTTACTTGGATATTGGCTGATCATGTATTTGGGTGGCGATTATACAATGCTAGGAAGTTTTCAAATTAAAGTTGATAGATGGTTGATTGGAGAAGGGCATATGTACAAAGGAGAGGGTGTTCCTTTTGATCCTGAAGGATTTCTTAGCACGTTCCCATCTATCGTAAATGTTATCATTGGATATTATGCAGGTGTAATGTTGAGGGAGAAGGGTAAAGAATATGAAACCATTACAAAATTATTATTGAGTGGAGCAATACTGTTGGCAATTGCATACTGTTGGAATTATAGTTTTCCATTGAATAAAAAACTTTGGACAAGTTCTTTCACCTTGTACACATGTGGAATTGATCTAATGCTCATCAGTCTATTGGTATATGTGTTGGATAAAACGAATTACAAAAAAGACTGGACTCATTTCTTTGAAGTATTTGGCAAAAATCCTTTGTTCATCTATTTACTTTCTGATTTCATCCCCATCATGTTTAACATTTTTACTGATGGAAAAGGAAGAACCTATGAGGAAGCCATCAATTTAGACATCTTCCAAAAGCTTACCCCTGGTGCATTTGGATCATTCTTATATTCAGCAACACTGATGTTTGTATGTTGGGTTGTGGGATATTGGATGGACAAAAAGAAAGTGTATATCAGAGTGTAGGGAGTTCATCATACACAAATGGTTCTCTCGGCTCTTCCAATTGCCTGAAATCTTTTCGAATTGAATATGCTACCATTTCACTGTCGTTGATTTGAAATGATGCAAGCGATTTGATGTCACTTGTCGAAAGATCAGACTTTATCCATTTTGATGCTTCAGCTTCTGGTAGAATGACAGGCATTCTTTTTTTTGAATTGTGGACAGCAGACATCAAAGGATTTGCTTCAGTTGTCAGAATGGCAAAACTATCAGTCATCTCACCAGAGGATTTATCCATCCAGGGATTGAATATGCCTGCCATGAAAAAATATTCCTGGTCCTTTAAACTAATATAATATGGATATGCAGTGTCCTTCCCACCAGATGGTGTAAAGTGTCGCCATTCATAAAAGCCGGATGAGAGCACCAGACATCTTCGGTGTAAAGCTGCATCTTTATATGTGGGTCTATTCAAAACATCTTCACCACGAGCGTTCAAAGTATTGTGAGGAAAATCCTTTTTTCCGGTATTCGGATTGAATCCGCCTTTTCTGAAATGAAGCAAAGCATCAGATGAGTTGATGTAAGAAGGAATAAATTCCCAATGCATCATTTCAATGCTAAAATCATCTCCATTGTTGATGGGCTTGATTACAGGCCATTTTGGATAGTCAAATCCGCTTGCAAGGGGCTGATGAAGATTCAATTTTGCCTCATTGAGCTTTTTCTCCTTTTTATTCAACTTGATATGTTCAGCCCTGCTGATTTCTATCCCATTATAAAAACACATACTGCAAATTATGAAAAGGCAGTTGTGCCAGGTCAAATCTGCTGAAAATCATGCCAGAATCCCTATTTTTGTTGCTCTCAAGCATTAAGAATGGATTATAATACAACAAGGCCACATTTGGCAATGAGGGAGTATGGTAGGCATGTGCAAAAAATGGTGGATCATATTCTGTCGATAGAAGACAAAGAAAGAAGGCAAAAAAATGCACAATCTGTTATCGAATTAATGGGATTTTTCAATCCGCATTTAAAAAGTATTGAGGACTACCGTCATAAACTCTGGGATCATCTTTTTTTGATCGCTGATTTCAATTTAGACGTAGAAAGTCCATATCCAATCCCTACGCGTGAATCACTCAAAGCAAAACCTGCACCACTTCCTTACCCGAAAAGATACCCAAGATATTCTCACTTAGGTAAACATTTGGAATTGGTGATTGCCAAAGCAATGGCAGAAGAAAATGAAGAAAAGCGTTCAGGCTTCGCGCATATCATTGCATACTACATGAAGCTTGCCTACAATACATGGCACAAAGAATTGATTCCTGATGAAAGCATCAGAAGTGAATTGAATGCAATTACACAGGGACAATTAGAGTTCACCAATACTCCATTTGTAAGAGCATACAGAGAAAGAGACGACCGTTTTATGAAACGTGGCGGTAAAGGAGGAGGATTCCAGCAACGCAATCGCAATGGCGGAGGCGGCAAAAACAGACCACAACAAAAATTCGGCAAGAAGCGTTTCAAATAATACGCTTTTATTAAATCAACTGCATGAAAGCATTTGAAGTTCAGGGAGGCATAAAGCTCCATGGCGAAATCACTCCACAAGGTGCGAAAAATGAAGCATTGCAAATTATCAGTGCTGTTCTATTGACTCCTGAAAAAGTTACCATCCACAATATCCCAGACATATTGGATGTAAATCTGCTAATTGATTTACTGGAAGATCTGGGTGTTAAGATCGAAAGAGAAAATCGACATACCTGTCATTTTACTGCAAATCATGTTTCCCTTGAAAAACTTGAGGAACCTGCATTTCAGAAAAACAGCAGCAGGCTTCGTGGCTCGGTGATGATTGCCGGACCATTATTGGCCAGATTCAAAAAAGCATTCATACCTAAACCTGGTGGTGACAAAATTGGAAGAAGGAGATTAGATACACATATCATCGGATTTGAAAAATTGGGTGTTAAGTTTGAATATATTCAAGGTGAAGGATTTTTCAGACTGCATACTGATCAGTTAGTCGGAACTGATTTATTATTGGATGAGCCAAGTGTTACTGGTACTGCAAACATCATTTTTGCTGCCGTTCTCGCAAAAGGCAAAACAACAATTTATAACGCAGCATGCGAACCGTATATTCAACAGCTCTGTAAAATGTTGAATAGCATGGGAGCAAAAATCACCGGTATCGGCTCCAACCTATTAACTATACATGGCGTTGATTCAATTGGAGGAACTTCCCATACCATGTTGCCAGACATGATTGAAGTAGGTTCATTCATTGGATTGGCTGCAATGACACAAAGCCATATCACCATTAAAAATGCTGGCATTGAACATTTGGGAATTATCCCACAAAAATTTCAGCAGCTTGGCATACAAATGGAATTCAAAGGTGATGATATTATCATTCCTGAACAGGATGTATATGAAATTCAACATTTCATAGATGGATCTGTATTGACTATTTATGATCATCCTTGGCCTGGACTTACCCCTGATCTATTAAGCATCATATTGGTTGTGGCAACTCAAGCAAGAGGCAGCGTGCTGATCCATCAAAAAATGTTTGAAAGCAGATTGTTTTTTGTTGACAAGCTAATTGATATGGGTGCAAGAATTATTTTATGTGATCCACATCGTGCAGCAGTGATCGGATTGGAAAGAGAGCAGTCATTGCGTGGAATCACCATGGCGAGTCCGGATATTCGTGCTGGCGTTGCATTGCTGATAGCAGCATTAAGTGCAGAAGGCAAGAGTATCATTCAAAATATTGAGCAAATTGACAGAGGCTATCAATATATTGATAAGAGACTAACTGCGCTCGGCGCGCAAATCAAAAGAATTGATTCTTAATTATGGAGGCAACTGCTCATCATAAAATTATCATTCTCACATCTCCATCGGGTGGAGGAAAGACTTCAATTAAAACAAAATTATTATCGGCGTTAAGCAAAGAACTTTCCTTCAGCGTTTCTGCTACAACAAGAAAAATGAGAGGAAATGAACAAGAGGGAGTTGACTATCATTTTACGAATGAAGAAGTATTTAAAAAGCTAATAGAGCATAAAGCATTCATAGAATGGGAAATGGTATACCCTGGCTTGTATTACGGTACAACAGTTCAGGAAATGAACAGAATCTGGGGTGAAGGCAAGGTGCCAGTTTTAGATATTGATGTAAAGGGAGCACTTAACGTAAAACACCAATTTGGGCATGAAGTACTTTCGATTTTTATTGAACCGCCCTCTATTGAAGTGCTAAAAGAAAGGTTAAGAAAGAGAGGAACTGATACTGAAGAAAATATGCTGACCAGAATCAATAAAGCAAGTGAGGAACTGCAATACAAGGACAAGTTCGATCAGGTAGTTTTAAACGATGACATTGAAAGAGCTTCAAATGAAGTCATTGCATTGGTTAGGCAGTTCATTTCGAACTGATGTATCTTTGTCGCAAATGGGATCATTCTTTTTAATTGGAATTCTTATCGCATTTATACTTGCAGGTTTCTTTGCTGGTATTGAAGTTGGCTTTGTGTCGCTCAACAGACTTGCAGTTGAGTTAAGAAAAAAGCAACGTTCAAAAAGTGCCGGTACCTTATCACAATTTTTAGACCAACCTTCAAAATTCATCTATGCAATGAATGTTGGTATTGTGATCATGCTTGTTATTTATGGATTATTCATTGATGAGTTACTCACCCCATTGTGGCTGATGACAGAAAGTTATCTGTTAGATGAATTGATACCCTACTTCCTGTACATCAGAATTCTTTTTGATCTTGTGGTATCTGCTGCCTCATTTCTGTTGTATTTCTTTTTTAGCAGAGCGCTCTTTGGATCAAAGAGTGATACTTTAATGTTTTTTCTTACGCCCATTTTTGCCTTCTTCTATAAGTTGTTTCATCCTATCGCAAATAAATTCGTTCAAATATCAGAGTGGATATTAGAGAACCTGATCAATGTACATGTTCGAAAAAATAAAAACTCATTTACAAGACTTGAATTTGAAAATTTTATTCAGCCACGTAATGAAAAAGCTACTGAGAGTCAGGAACTCAACAAGGAGTTATTTGAAAACGCATTGACTTTACCCTACGTAAAAATTCGTCAATGTTTGGTGCCAAGAAAAGAGATTGAAGCAGTTCAGATCAATGATAGCGTTGATAAACTCAAACAAAGATTCATTGAAACAAACCTTAGCAAGCTTGTAGTCTATGATAAAACAATTGACAATATTCTTGGATATGTACATCAATTGTCATTGTTCAAAACACCCACCAGCATTCAATCTATCTTACATAAAATACCGACTGTCCCTGAGAGCATGACTGCAACTGATTTGATGAATTTACTCATCAAAGAGCGAAAAAGTATGGCATGGGTTGTAGATGAATTTGGAGGAACATCTGGAATTGTTACCATGGAGGATTTGCTTGAAGAATTGTTTGGAGAAATAAAAGATGAGTACGATACTGAAGAGCTGATTGAGAGAGAGATCAATGAAAACGAATTTGAATTTTCAGGCAGACTTCGCATTGAAGAAATCAACGAAAAATATAAATTAGGTTTAGAAATGAACGACTCAGAAACCTTGTCAGGTTTCATTATTCATCATAATGAATCAATTCCAAAAGTCAAAGAACGTATTGTAATAGGGCCCTTTGAATTTGAGATTTTAGAAGTTACAGACACTAGAATAGAATTGGTCAGAATGAAAAAGACTTTATAAAACCAATTTAGGTGATCGAAGAAAATTATAATTGATTTTCTTCTCTTTTCGTTTCCATTTAAATAATAGAGAAAGATAGCCGCTAGTATTTTGAAGACTTTGGCTATTATTGAAAATATTCAGGTTGTTTACACCAAACAAAAGTGGACCTGCTCTGAGTCCTACTCCCAAATGAAATTGTGTTTTTGTGTTATAGCTAAATGGTATGTAAAGTCCAAATCTTCTTGTTTCCATACGAGGAGTTACACTTAAGAAGGCTGCATCATTTAAAACATAATTGGTAGACCGATTCACAATAGAAAATGGAACAGCAACCGAAGTATTGATGTATAAGTAATTGCTGATTCTTTTGTCAACATTTAATATAAATTTTGATGGATGATAAATATTGAAATTCCCCTTTAGGTTTTCAAAATTTGAAACCACTGTTGAAAGCGTATCATTAAAATCGGCAATATTTTCAATAACCCCTGTGAATTTATCCAACAAAACATCAGGTGTCATATTTGGTCTCATGCCACTTGACTTTGCACTCTCTGAGAAATACTCATATTTTGCAAAACCTAAGTCCAAAATTGAAAATCCCAGCTTCCAAGTATAATTATAATCCAGCCCTTCGTAAAACCAATCAGACTCAGATGAATTTTTAAGAAGAAGCTCTGCTCCAAGATCAATCGAGGCTCCTGTCTTTCCTGCGCGAATAATATTTTTTACATTCTGTGTTGGTTTGAGTGTATTATCCCATAACATAGCATTAGCTGAATATCCGTAAACAAAATCTGCATTCGTAGCTTCAAAAACATCTGTCCCCAAAAATTTATATTTCCTGTACTGAAGATTGTCAAGTGATCCTGCCAGTCCTAATAAACCTTTATTGATGCTCAGGTTAGCACCTACATTTAAAATATATCGTCTTTTGTCGATTAAGTTATGAGAGATGTTTCCAACATATTCCAACCAATTTGAACTCCTAGCGTTTGCTTTGAAAGGAAGACTACCAGTGTTTTGTTCTAAAAAAGAAAAAATATCTGTTGATGAATCTGTGAAATTATAGTGACTTGTTTGGATATTAATAAAGCTCCTCAAGTTCATTCCAAATCCAATAGCAGTTTTTGGACTGATTTTATATTTTACACCGATTAAACTGATTTTAAGATTTGTAATCAAGTCACGATCATAGTCACCCTTACTATGTTCAATCGTAAGATTTGGATTTTTACTAAGAAGTGGCGCAAAGCCAAAATTTACAAAGTTTGTATAGTTGACAAATTGTAATGAAGGTAATGTGATATCAATACTGTCTTTAGATGAAATACTGGATGCAGGATTCAGGTATATTCCCAAACTTCCGGCATAGGCAGATCCTGTCAAGGCAAAATTTGATTGTCCGCTGATTTTTTGCAACAGCAATAACAGAAAACATAAGATATAAACAGGCCTAAACGAATACAACACGGTATATGAAGATATTATCCTTTTTATTAATATTAATGAAATTGAAACGCATAATAATTGTAATTTTGCGGCGAAATGAAAAGATTTTTCTCGTTTGTTTTCGCCCTATTGCTCACTTTAACTTCCCTTGCGCAATCTGAAACAGACTCAACACAAAAGCCCTTAAACATTAAGGGTTCTGTAGGACTCACCAATAATGGTATTTCTATCATACCTACATTTTCTTTAAATGCACCAGCAACCATTATCAATTTTTACATCAACAAAAACAGACTTTCCTTTGAACCGGATGTGCGATTGACACTTGACGGCAGAAAAGGTGGTATGTTGTTTTGGTTTCGTTATAAGTTTATCAAAGACAAAAAATTCAATTTAAGTGCTGGTATTCACCCCGCATACAACTTTCAACTGAGAACTGTTACTGATGGAAATAAATCGTGGGATATTACTCAAGCGAGAAGGTTCATCGCTTATGAAGTTGCTCCTTCATTTGTAGTATCAAAACATGTAAGCTTTGCTCCATATTTATTGAGGGGGATGGGTTTGCAAAAAGACGGACCTGTATCTACTTATTTTCTTGCGTTTAATACCAATATTTCAAATATAGCGCTTGGAAAGGATCTGCGTTTTTCATGGACGCCTCAATTTTTCTATTTATATCTTGACGGACAGGAAGGATTTTACATGGCAAATTTTTTAAGGTTATCGCACAGAAAGTCACCTTTTTCTTTGCAGTCTGTCATGAACAAAGAAATCAAATCTAACTTGGTTGGAAGTAAAAATTTCGCTTGGAATATAATTCTCTCCTATTCATTTGGTCAACAATATATTAGAAAGTCTTAGATTCTATTACAATTCAATTTAGACTTCAATAGGTTTTGATTATTTTTACAGCCCTCTGGTCCCGTAGTTCAATGGATAGAATAGAAGTTTCCTAAACTTTAGATACAGGTTCGATTCCTGTCGGGACTAC
>JAFMEZ010000063.1 GCA_017856455.1 Parafilimonas sp. | reverse complement strand
CCAAGAACACAACCAATTTGAAACTGCAATTTGAAAGGCACAAAATCTTTCAACATCATCGTCATATCCATATACTTTCTCTCTGTCTAATAACCCATTGATATCTATCAGATATAGGTTAAATCCCTGTTTATTGTTTTTTTCTTTGATCACTGTGTATTCAAACCACCAATGACCAAGATTGGAGGATGATTTGTGCACTACTTCCCATTCATTATTATAAAGATATTTTGAACGATACATGGGCATGATGACGGAAGCATCATGGCCTAGTTCATTCTGAAACCTGGGTAATGATCCAACCACATCTCCAAGTCCACCTACCTTGGCAACAGGATAACATTCGGCACTGATATGAACGATTTGCATATGAAAAAAGGAAACTGTTAAAAACTTATGAATCGAGTCTTGTTAAATATAATTATTTTCAGCATATCAAAACGCAAGTCATTATGATTCAACAAACTAAATGGTCACAATTTGGAGTGCTCATCTCTGTATTCTTTTTCTGGGGTTTTGTAGCAGCATCCAACAGTATTTTTATCCCTTTTTGTAAGAAGTTTTTCGAATTAGATCAAATTCAATCTCAATTGGTGGGCTCAGCATTTTATGGAGCTTATTTTTATGGCTCGTTGATATTGTACATGATTTCCTATCTATCTGGGACTGACCTGTTAAACAAAATTGGTTATAAAAAAGGTATTATTTACGGACTCCTGATTTCTGTTGTAGGTGCACTATCATTGGCATTTATCAGTGGTTCTGGGAATGCAACATTTGGACTAGTACTTGTTTCTTTTTTTATTATAGCATTAGGATTTTCGCTTCAACAAACATCTGCACAACCTTTTGCAGTTGCCCTTGGTCCAGAAGAATCTGGAACACATCGATTAAATATGGGTGGCAGTGTGAACTCATTTGGAACACTGCTTGGTCCACTTGTTGTCAGCGTCATGCTATTTGGTAGCGTCAGCAGTGCAAATGAAGCATCCATTGAAAATATTCAGCAATTGTATTTCTTTTTAGCTGGATTGTTCATAATTGCTGCCATCATTTTTGCATATGCAAAATTACCAAAGACGACTTCTGACGAAAAATTAGAAAAAAGTCCCAAAGCCCTTGCAGTGTTGGTGGTCATTGGACTCGTATTCTTACCTGTTTTATTTGCTGATATGGTCCATGAATCAACTGGATTAAGTAAGGCAACGGTAATTGTGATGTCACTTGCAATTATATTGTTAATCCTTTTTGTTTCGATGTTGAGTGCTAAGAAAAATCCACAAGGATGGGGCGCAATGGCATATCCACAGCTTGTCCTAGGAATGATTGCCATATTTGTATATGTTGGTGTTGAGGTTACCATTGACAACAACTTTGGAGCATTGCTCAAGAAAAATGCATTCGGTGGCTATGATGAATCACATATATCACACTTGGTTTCACTTTACTGGGGATCATTGATGATTGGAAGATGGATTGGTGCAGTGAGTGTATTCAATTTAAACAAGCAAATGAAAAAAGTGATGGTCGTTGTCATTCCTTTTGTTGCATTTGGTGTTATACTTTTAGTCAATATTATTAAAGGGAACGATATCTCCGACTTCTTGATGTATCCAATTTGTATAGCAATTGGCGTTGTTGCCTTTTTATATGCTGATGAGAAGCCTGTTAAAATGCTTTTAACCGTATCAGTGCTTGGAGTTATTGCGATGATTGTTGCATTGACAACAACTGGTATGGTTGCAAATTTTGCGATCATGAGTTGTGGATTGTGTTGCTCAGTAATGTGGCCTGCAATCTTTGCATTGGCAGTAAACGGAATTGGCAAATACCAAAGTCAAGGGTCTGCTTTTCTTATCATGATGATCTTAGGTGGTGCAATCATTCCGCCAACGCAAGGTGCAGTAATTGACTTAGAGGGTGTAAGTGATCCTTCAGTTTATACATACACACAGCTTTCTTATATTGTTCCTTTGCTTTGTTTTGCTTACCTGGCTTGGCATGCAATTCAAACGAAAGCAGTATTAAAAAAACAAGGACTTGATGTAGATGCGCAGGTTTCAGGAGGACATTAATCCTAATTCTTTGTATATTGAGCAGCCAAAAAAATTGGCTGCTTTTTTTATAAAAATGTGAATGCATGAACACGAATGAACCATTAGCAATTGGAGTTGATATTGGCGGAACTGGGACAAAATATGGCATAGTAGACAGAATTGGTAACGTGCTTTTTTCCAGTGAAATGTCTACTAAAAAACATAAAACAATTGAAACATTCATTGATGAATTGCATTTGCATTTGAGTGAATTGATTGAAAAAGCTGGTGGCATTGGAAGAATGAGGGGAATCGGAATGGGTGCACCCAATGGAAATTTTTATAGTGGTACAATCGAATATGCACCAAACTTACCTTGGAAAGGAATCATCCCCATTGCAAAAATGGTAAGTGATAAATTCAAATTGGATGTAACACTTACGAATGATGCCAATGCAGCTGCAATTGGCGAAATGATGTATGGCGCTGCAAAAGGAATGAAAGATTTTATCATGATTACCCTAGGCACAGGTGTCGGTAGTGGATTCGTGGCAAATGGTCAGCTGATATATGGACATGATGGTTTTGCAGGAGAAATTGGACATACCATTGTAATACCAGGAGGCAGGATTCATGAAGGAACTGGAAAGAAAGGTTCTCTGGAAAGCTATGCATCAGCAACTGGCGTTAGATTAACCGCTTTAGAAGTTTTAGACAATAGCAAAGAGCCGAGCTTATTGCGTGATTTAAATAAAGATGAGATTGATTCTAAAGCAGTTTATGATGCTGCAATTAAAGGGGATAAACTCGCATTGGAAATATTTGAATTCACAGGCAAGATTTTAGGAATTTCACTTGCTAACGCAGTGATGATTAGTAGTCCGGAAGCAATTGTTTTATTCGGTGGACTTACAAAAGCAGGTGATTTGATTTTAAAGCCAACTAGACAACATATGGAGGAAAACCTGATTCAGGTATTCCAGAACAAAGTAAAAATTCTGATAAGTCACCTTAAAGAATCTGATGCTGCAATTTTAGGTGCCAGTGCACTGGTTTGGGAGAAAGAAAAATAATTAATTATTCTTTAAAGCCCTCTCCTGTTCCCATGCATTCTTTCCATAACCTGGAATTACATGTTTTTCACTGTGATAAGAGGATCTGACCAATGGTCCACTTTCAACATAATCTATACCAAGATTATATCCAATTTCTTTGTACTCATAAAACTCATCTGGATGAACGAATCGTTGTACAGGAAGATGCTTTTTGGTTGGTTGGAGATATTGTCCAATGGTAATTACATCCACTCCATTATCTGCTAAATCCTTAATGGTTTGTACTACTTCATCCTTTGTTTCACCCAAACCCAACATAATGCCAGATTTGGTTCTCATTCCACCTTGTTTTAATTTTCTCAACACCTCCATGCTTCTCCAATATTTTGCTTGAATTCTAACCTTTCTGGTAAGATTTTCAACAGTTTCAATGTTATGTGACACGACTTCAGGAGCCGCTTCAACGATTTTTTGAATTTGGTCATCTATTCCTTTAAAATCCGGAATCAATGTTTCAAGTGTCGTTTCAGGATTCAATGCCTTTACAGCTTTGATAGTATTGTACCAAATTACGCTACCTCCGTCTGGAAGCTCATCTCTGTCTACAGAAGTAATTACAGCATGTTTAACTTTCATCAAATGAATAGCCTCTGCTACTCTTTGTGGTTCATCCCAATCAACTGCATCAGGACGACCAGTTGCGACAGCACAGAAGCCACAGCTTCTTGTACATACGTTACCAAGAATCATAAAGGTTGCTGTGCCAGCACCCCAGCATTCGCCCATATTCGGACAATTACCACTTTCACAAATGGTATGAAGTTTATGCGTATCTACAAGTGAACGAACATGTCTGTAACTTTCACCAATAGGCAATTTTACTCTGAGCCAATCTGGTTTCTTTTGACGTTCTTCAGTAATAATTTCATTCATCACAGCAGCTATTTGAGTACAAAGTTAATCTACTTACGTCTTCCAAAATTCAGGGCTAAAAATCCTGTTGGAAAGAAGGTTTTTCCAGGCAGATCAATCATTTGAACCACCTTTTGAGTATAGAAATCTGCCATGAATCCAACTTCGATTGCGGAAACAACATGATTAAATCTCGCCCAATCAAATCTGAGTGAAGCTTTGGCATATAAACCCGGATTAACCTTGATCTCGTTCCAGCCTTTCTTTAACCCAGCTCCACCTATAATATCCTTAGTTGGATCAAGATTTAAAAAAGCATCTTTAGTATCTGCCTGATATTTTAAGTATGCAACTCCTGTATCAACAGAAAACTGAATATAATAGGGCCTTAATAATCCTGCACTGATTCCTCCAACAAAAACACCGTATACAGCAACACCGTTTTTATTGCTTTTGCCTCCTATCATGATTTGTTTTCCCACACCCAGCTTTGCCTGATAAAAAATATTTTGTTTTCCAAAAACAAATGGTCTTCCGAAATAAGCAAAACCTCCATTGATGGCACCTGATGTTGATTGTTTCTGCTCTTTTCTGTGTTGCTTTTCACCAAGTTCTAATTGAAAAATAGTTGTCTTATATGGCGACTTAGAAATACCTTTTTCAAACGCAATTCCAAAACCATCATGATGATTTTTAATTGAAGTGATATTGTGTTTTTCAAATGCCGGAACTCCCTCTTCTTCATTCCTTAACATTTGATTGATTCTATTTTGCTTTTCAATTCTTGCCTGCTCTTTATTTGATGCCTTTTTTTGAGCATATAGCGTTGTAGTAAAAAAGTTGATCAATAACAAAGTCAGGTAGAAAACATTGCCTTTAATAAACATGTTGATTGAATGTGTTGTAAATTTATACAAAAAAGAATGACTTCAAAGGTAACATACACAGGTGAGCTCAGAACTTTAGCATCCCATTTACAATCTGGTTCAACTATCGAGACTGATGCACCAACAGACAACCATGGAAAAGGAGAAAGATTTTCACCTACGGACCTTATTGGCACCTCATTGGCTGCCTGTATGTTAACAACAATGGCTATTCGTGCAAAAGATCTTGAACATAAATTAAGAAATGTCATTACCGAGACAGAAAAAATCATGTCGACAACACCCCCTAGAAAAATTAGTGGCATCAACATAACATTTCACTGGCCCGAAGGCAATACATACTCAGCGGAGGAGAAAAAAACACTGGAAGATATTGCATGGAGTTGTCCGGTTAAAGAAAGCATTCATCCAGATATCAAGCTTCATGTGAATTTCAACTGGCAATAGTTAAAATCTTCCTTTATAATGAAGTTCAATAATGCCTTGCGTTTGCAATGCATTAGATGGATGTATATGATTCTTCTTGAATTCAGTAATTAAAAAATTGATCTCGGGTCTGATTGAGCTAATCCAATTTATCGCTTTAATCCTATAGTGGATATCTCCTTTTTGTTTTGAATAGGCTAAGAGGATTGTCACAAAAGTATTTATAACAATTTTATTATATTGACTTAACCCTAATTGCTTGCTGAGTGCATGAAATTTTCCTCTAGAACATTCATCATGGTTTAATACATCTCTGATCGTCAATTTAATATTGAAAAAGATTGAAACAAACTGTATGATTCTTCTTTCTGGAAATGAAGATGGACGCATTCGAAATTTTAGTAACTGTATGTTTATGGTCTGAATATTCAATAACGTCCTTAAACGCTCATAAGTATTTATTTCTCCTTCGTCCATAAAAGTGAATAAAGAAGCCTGCCCTAATAGCAAACATCTAAGATGATATTCATTTAACAAATTTGGATAGTCAAATAGTTTTGAAACAGACTGAAATAACACATCAAATGATTTCTTGTTGATATGTAAACCAAAAGCATAAAACAGTTTATTCCATAATAGCTTATCCCAATTCCCTTTCAGGTATTTTAATTCAATTAAAAATTCATTTGATTTCCTTTCCATTCTTTGCAAGCCAATTTCTTCAAGGTCATTCAAAGACCAATTAGTTTTATGATATAGCTTTAGTCCGAAATCATCCAATCGATTTGATTCAATCTCAGGTTTATTTTTGAAATAAGTTGACAGTTCAAGTGTTGGACAATGATTAAATTCGATAGAATCATACTTCCAGACAACATGTAATATTACATTTTTGTAAAAGGGATCAATGTGATGACGATGAGTAAACCATTCAGAACTTCTACAATGAATTTCGACTGAGCCAATCCATTTGGTTTGTTCAATAATAAGTTCGGCATGCAGAAAATCAGGACCTTGATTACGATTTAACTCACCTGGATTCAATACTGTTATTTCATCACCTGAAATGGTTTTAAAATTTTTCCATTCAAATGAGTTGTTTAGCCAAAATAATTGCAAATCCATTTCTCGCATATGGATACAAAACAATAAAATGACCTTGGTTTAATAAAAGTGAAATGAATGGAATAAATCCAGAAAATAACTTAGAGAAAGGCTTTTTTAAGCGTGTCTACAACGCGACTAACAGGCAAACCCATTACATTATAAAAATCTCCCTTGATTTGCTTTATCCCTGT
>JAFMEZ010000026.1 GCA_017856455.1 Parafilimonas sp. | reverse complement strand
AGCAGGTTCTGTATAATCTAATACATCAACTACTGGTGAGCTTCCACCTTTTTTACATGCACCTGCACTTTTAATAGCGTCTGTAATCAATCCATCACGGATATTTCCTGGAGAAGGATTTGCATGAAAGCCGGAACCTACCATTTCAGCTTGAGCACTATAAGTATTCATCAAGTGGATGAATTTTTCAGCGGTGGATTGATTCACTGACCTATCGATCAATTCCTGTTCAGCTCCACAGAGCTCAGGAAATTCTGCCAATAAAATCTTCCCTTTCAATGCAACCAACAAATCAGAGAAATAACCAACAGCAGGGTTTGCAGAAATACCACTGAATCCATCACTTCCGCCACATTTTACACCAACGGTTAATTTATCAAGCGTTGCAGGTTTTCTTTCTTGTTGATTGATTTCGACCAACCCTTGAAATGTCGAAGAGATTGCATGTTTTATTAACTCTTCTTCAGTCATTCCTCCTTGCTGTTCAAAAACAAAAAGAGGTTTATCAAAAGATGGATTGCGTTTTTTTATTGCAGCTACAAAATCATTTGATTGAAGATGCTGGCAACCCAAACTCATTACAGTAACACCGCCTACATTCGGATGATCGGCATATGCCGCAAGCAGATTTTGGAGCATTTCAGAATCTTGTCGCGTTCCCCCACAACCACCTTGATGATTGAGGAATTTAATCCCGTCAACGTTTTTGAATATCCTGTTTTGAGTTGACGGTTGACGGTTCACAGTTGAAGGTTGACTGTTAACAGTCAACTGTGAACTGTCAACGGTATTCCCTTTTCCCTCCTCTCTCTTCCCTCCTCCCTTGTATTCACTAACCAACTCCCTCGTAAACGATACATATTTATCTGTTACTCCATAGCCCAATTCATTCTGCATGGCTTCACGTATCACATCCAGATTTCTGTTTTCGCAAAATACGGTTGGAATAAAAAGCCAATAGTTGGCAGTTCCTACACGTCCATCTGCTCTATGATAACCCATAAATGTTCTTTGCTTCCATTGATCAACATTGGGAGCAACCCATTTATATTGATTTCCTCTGTATGCATAAGGTTCAGCAGCATGGTGGAGATTCTGAGTAGTCATCAAACCACCCCGTTTAACATCTTGGGTAACTTTTCCTACCAATACACCATACATGATAATTTCATCGTTTTTTGAAAAATCGGCAGTATAGTATTTATGTTTTGCTGGAATATCTTCAATGAGTTCAATTGATTGACCATCAAATTGAATCACTTCACCTTTTTTCAAATCACGCAATGCTACAATGACATTGTCTTTGGGATGAATTTTTAAAACTGCATGTTTCATGGCAAGGAAGAATTAAAGATGCGGAGACTGAGGGATTCGAACCCTCGATACCCTTTAGAGGTATACACACTTTCCAGGCGTGCTCCTTCAACCACTCGGACAAGTCTCCTAAGAAGGATGGCAAAAATACCTCTTTCCCCTAGAAGCTGAATATTTTTTTCGCGTTTAGGGTGGTGACTTCAATAACCTCCTCCACACTTATTTTTTTGATGTCTGCAATTTTCTCCGCAACATATTTAACATATGCAGGTTCATTTCTTTTGCCTCTGAATGGTGTGGGAGTCAAATAGGGTGCATCAGTCTCGAGCACCATATAATCCAGGGAAATATTCTCCAATAATTTTGCTAAACCGGCATTCTTGTATGTTACCACTCCTCCAATTCCTAACATCCATCCCATATCAATAATTTTTTTAGCTTGACGCTCATCCCCACCAAAACAGTGAAATATTCCTTTCAACCCAATATCATTTTTTTCTTCCAATACCTTGATGCATGCATCCATTGAACTTCTGGAATGTATCACAATTGGTAATGTATATTTTTTTGCTAATTCAATTTGAAATTCAAAAACCTCATACTGCTGTCTCTTCCACTCGACAGAATGATAAAAATCCAATCCTATCTCACCAATTGCATAAAACTTCTTTTTCTCCAACCAATTTTCCACTGCTTTCAATTCATCTTTGAAATGCTCATTAACATAACAGGGATGCAGTCCCATCATTGGTAAACAGAAACCATTTGAATGGTCAGCCAACTGCATCATCATTTGGTGGGTTTCAGTATTGATTGCAGGCAAGAAAATACGCTCTACCCCAGCAATTTTTACACGATCAAGAACTTCCTCACGATCAGCATCAAACTCAGTAGCATACAGGTGGCAATGGGTATCGATCATAAATTTTTTTAAAAAGTTTTTTTTGAATCTTTTTTAAAAATGTCATTAACTTTCAAACAGTTTTCATAGGGTACGGATTAAACGGGTCAGCGTTTTCACGCAGGCCCTTTTTTATAAGGCAACGCCTC
The DNA here is from genome assembly GCA_017856455.1 of Parafilimonas sp. Classification (GTDB taxonomy): domain Bacteria; phylum Bacteroidota; class Bacteroidia; order Chitinophagales; family Chitinophagaceae; genus Pollutibacter. Next base: position 23,719 of record JAFMEZ010000026.1, on the reverse strand, counting down.
AAATCGATAACCCTGCCTGGTTCCTTCGTAAAGTAATCTCTCCAAAGCATAGATCATATTCCTCTTTGCTTTATCTGAATCATGAAACAAGACAATAGCACCAGGACGAATTTTCTTCAATAATCTTTCTGCACATTTCTCTTTAGATAATTGCTCATCATAATCGGAACTTAATAATGTCCACATGACAATTTCATATCCATGTGAAATCAATGTTTTGGCCTGATTGCTCTTCAATCGTCCATAAGGAGGACGAAATAAATTGGATTGAATCAATGCATTGGCTTTGACAATATCATTCACATATGCTTGCTTATCAGTTTTCCATCCATTCAAATGATGAAAGGAATGATTTCCTACAGCATGTCCTCTTTGAATAATGTTGGAAAAAACTTCCGGATATTTTCTGACATTATCCCCTACACAAAAAAAACTTGCCTTTGCTTGATAGTCTTCAAGCATACTTAAAACCTGTGGTGTGATGTGTTGATGTGGACCATCATCAAAGCTCAAATAGATAACTTTATGATTATTCGGCATCTGCCAAATTCTGTTGGGATAAAATACCCTCATCCATAAAGGAACAACAACAGGCAAATTCATTATCTATGTATGTTTTTCAGCAATATAAACTTGATTCATCTCTTGAATCATATCCAATATATATTTTCCTCCTGTCCGTTTCTCAGCACTTGTTACAAAAATAGGAGGTAATGATGTCCACCTTTTTTTCAACGCCTCACCAAACTCCTTTACATGTGCACTTACCACTTTTTGTGTTTCCTTGTCAGATTTTGTAAACACTATTGCAAAAGGAATATTCCACTCCCCTAGCCGATTAATAAATTTTAAATCAATTTCCTGTGGTTTATGACGTGCATCTACCAATACAAATAAATTCATCAAATTCTCACGGGTCCGAATATATCCGTCGATCATTTTCTCCCAACTTTTGCGCTGCGAAGCTGAAACCTTAGCAAATCCATATCCAGGTAAATCAACGAGGTACCAATTGTCAAGCTTCATTCCTTCCTTGCCCTTACTTTGAAGCGAAAAATGATTGATAAGCTGTGTCTTCCCTGGCGTTGCAGAAACTTTGGCAAGCTGCTTTGTGCCAGTTAACATATTGATGAGAGATGATTTGCCCACATTGCTTCTTCCTATAAAAGCATACTCTGGCCGATCGGCTTTTGGACAAGCTTCGACCTTTGGACTACTGATCACATATTCAGCTTTATGGATGATCATTTTTGAGGGATATTTACCATTCTGTTAAGAGGCCTTGAATCGATTTTAAGTACTTTTGTCGAGATGGGAAACTACGCACACGACAGGATTGTACCTGATCAGGCTTCAAATTTACCGAAAAAAGAACAGGTGGCTCAAATGTTCAATGAAATCGCACATCGATACGATTTCCTGAACAGGTTTCTATCAGCTGGAATTGACATCGGCTGGAGAAAGAAAGCATTAAAAATGCTCAAGAAAGACCAGCCTCAAACCATGCTGGATGTAGCAACAGGTACAGCAGACCTTGCCATTATGTCGGCCCATTTGCTTGCCCCGAAAGAAATCATTGGAATTGATATTTCTGAAGGAATGCTGGAGATTGGAAAGAAAAAAATTACGGAACTCAACTTGGATCATTGCATTCAACTTCATCTAGGCGATAGCGAAGCGCTTGCATTTAGTGATAATCGCTTTGATGCGGTAACAGTATCATTCGGCGTCAGAAATTTTCAACAGCTAGAAAAAGGCCTGTCTGAAATTCTGCGTGTACTTAAACCCGGTGGAAAATTAATGATCCTCGAATTTTCAAGACCAAGTGCACCCATCATTAAACAATTCTATAATCTTTATATGGATGTCATCACGCCAAAGATTGGTGGATTGTTTTCAAAGAGCAGAAAAGCCTATCAGTACCTCAACGACTCAGTTCAACAATTTCCTGAAGGAAAGAACCTGACAAGTGTGATGGAGAAAGTTGGATTTAAACATACATTTTTTAAAAGATTGAGCTTCGGCATATGTACCATATACATTGGAATAAAATAATATTCAGTTGCTGTCTTTTATTTGCAACAGCAGCAAATGCTCAAAAATCAGTTGAACTGAATCTGGCTGACCATGATGTAAAACCATACTACTTTGGCATCATGCTTGGTTATAATACATCTCATTACAATATTTCACATCATCCCGACTTTCTTGATCCATCGATCAATTCAAAAATTGCCGATGTTGAATCTGGAAATACCGGAAGAATTCATCTTGGTATCATGGCGAATTATCAATTCTCAAAAAGATTTGATCTTCGATTCTATCCACTCAATCTTGTTTTCAGTGAGAAGAAGCTTGACTATCTGATGAAAGATAATTCAATCGAAAAACAAAGAGCTGAATCAATTGTGATGAGCTTTCCGCTACAAGTTAGATTGAAGAGTGACCGCATCAATAATTTTAGGGTGTATACCTTGGTTGGAGCTAAGTATGATTTTGACCTTGCTAGTAATGCAGGCGCCAGAAACTCTGACAATATGCTCAAAATCAAAAAAAATGATTACGGAATTGAAGGTGGAATTGGTTTTCAATTTTTCATGCCCTACTTTATTCTTTCGCCTGAAATTAAAATCAGTTATGGCTTATCAAATATTCACGCAAGAGACACTGAACTCATCTTTTCAAATGTGGTAAACAACATGAACAACAGAATGCTCATGTTTACACTCCATTTTGAGGGCGGTGGAATAGGAAAATAAAAATTCAGGTTATGGCTTCTGTAATAATAAAGAACACGAAAATTGTCAATGAAGGAAGAACCATTGAAGGTGATTTGCTCATTAAGAATCATAGAATTGAAAGAATTGGTGGCATCATTGATCATCCAAATGCCAATGAAATTAATGGTGAAGGAAAGTACATCTTACCGGGCGTGATAGACGATCAGGTTCATTTCAGAGAACCCGGACTCACACATAAGGCAAACATCCATACAGAATCATGTGCTGCTGTAGCAGGAGGCACAACAAGTTTTATGGAAATGCCAAATACAAAACCAGCTGCACTGACACAAGAACTATTAGAAGAAAAATATACAATAGCATCAAACTCCTCCCCTGCAAATTTTTCTTTTTTCATGGGCACTTCAAATGAAAACACTGAAGAAGTATTGAGAACAAATGAAAAGAAAGACCGTGTATGCGGAGTAAAGATTTTCATGGGATCCTCAACAGGAAACATGTTAGTCGATAATATACTCACGCTAGATAAAGTGTTTAAAGAATCTGAATTACTGATTGCAACACACTGTGAAGATGAACGTATTATCAAAGCAAATCTTGAAAAATTAAAAAGCAACAAACTCGTACTTACTACTGAAGATCATCCTGTCATTAGAAATGTAGACGCCTGCTTTGAATCATCTTTTTTTGCAGTACAACTTGCAAAAAAATACAATACAAGACTACATATCCTTCATATCTCTACTGCAAAAGAATTACAGCTTTTTTCCAATATGTTGCCATTGAGTGAAAAAAGAATAACATCTGAAGTTTGTGTACATCATCTGCATTTTACTGCAGATGATTATGAAAGATTAGGTAATAAAATCAAATGCAATCCTGCCATCAAATCGCCTGAAAACAAAACTGCACTTTGGGAAGCATTACTGGATGATCGTCTTGATATCATTGCTACAGACCACGCCCCTCATACAATTCAAGAAAAAGAGGAGGCTTATGAACATGCACATGCTGGACTCCCACTGGTACAACATAGTCTTCAATTGATGCTCTACTATCATCAGCAAGGTAAAATTTCAATTGAAAAAATTGTTGAGAAAATGGCGCATGCCCCCGCTATTTGCTTCCAGATAGCTGAAAGAGGTTTTATCCGCGAAAATTATTTTGCCGACCTCGTAATGATTGATATCAACAAAAAACAAACTATTTCCAAGGATAATATTTTATACAAATGCGGTTGGAGTCCACTTGAAGGATTTACCATGCCTGCCACCATTGAAAAGACCTTTGTAAATGGAGATATCGTTTATGAAAACGGGAAAGTGAATGCCGATAAACGTGGCATGAGATTACACTTCAACAGAAACTGATCATGTATATTGATAAAACAACTTTATATGATCTTTCGGTTTTTCATACGCAAGATGATTCTTCCCTGTTTTATCTAATTGATTACACAACAACAGCAGAAGGAAAAATGGAACTGATGCAATTACTGCATCAACCGTTGAACAGAATTGAAGAAATTCTTGCTGTACAAAGGATTTTATCAATCATCAAGCTAAAGATTTCTAATTGGCCAACTGAAATTACGAATGGAACATTACTGGTCATCGAAAAATTTTTTGACGACAACCCAGATCCCATACCTGAAAATATCAGCAACATACAGGCAGTCTCATATAAGTGGATTCACCCGAGAGATTACTCCTTGATTCTATTTTCAATGAAGCAACTGTTTTTGCTCATCAAAGGATATCAAAAAATTCATCAGTTTTTCGATGAATCAGCGCTTCCACAGCAACTGGATGAAATTTTAAATCAATCCAAAAAAATACTTGCTATTCATGCAGTACAAGAACTCTTGAAGAAAGAGCATTTCGATGAACTTAATAAAAGAGATATTCTTTTTTTTGGCAGACTGTTTCACATCGACTTGGTTGCAGAAATTCGTGTTCTCATTAAGCTTTACGGAAAACTGGATGCATGGTATGCTATGGCAAAGGCAAACATAGCGCTCAATCTTAAAAATCCTGTTTTTACAGATGCCGCAACCCAAATAAAAGCAGATTCGCTAAGGCATTTACTGCTTCCAAACGCAGTGAGCTATAATATTGCAATGAATAAGGAAAGCAATTTTATTTTTCTTACCGGTGCAAATATGGCTGGGAAAAGCACTTTGATTAAAGCTGTTGGCTTAGCAGTATACATGGCACATATTGGAATGGGTGTTCCAGCAGCTTCAATGGAACTTTCGTTGTTTGAAGGATTGCTCAGCAATATCAACATATCAGATAATATCACAAAAGGAGAAAGTTATTTTTTCAATGAAGTAAAGAGAATCAAAGAAACAATTGAAAAAATTAATGATGGCAGGAATTGGCTTGTCCTCATTGATGAACTTTTCAAGGGAACCAATATTCAGGATGCCATGAAGTGTTCTACAGCAGTAATCAGGGGACTCATCAAGATCAATCATAGTCTTTTTATTTTATCGACTCACCTCTATGAAATTGGAGAAGAGTTAAAGGATCTTCCTACAATCGATTTCAAATACTTTGAAACAATGTTGAAAGAAAATGAACTTTTCTTCAGTTATCAGCTGAAAGATGGTATCAGTCAAGATCGTATGGGATACCTAATTCTGAAAAAAGAAGGTGTCACAACATTACTCGAAAACCTGGGTAAATAAACATCATCCCAACAGAAATAATCCAATTTGATTTGATGTAAATACTTGCATCCTAAACAGTGACTCCTATATTTTCACAACATGTTTGTAAAAATAAATGGCAGCTCAGTTTACGGTGTAGATGCAGTACCTATAACGGTAGAGGTAAATTGGACATCCCAAGGGAAGGAATATTGTATTGTTGGATTGCCAGATGCCGCTGTAAAAGAAAGTGTCAGAAGAGTGGAGAGTGCTTTGAAATCGAATAAGTTTGAAATGCCTCGCACCCGAATTGTCATCAATCTGGCACCTGCAGATATCAAAAAAAGCGGAACTGCCTTTGATTTACCCATTGCCATTGGAATTTTAGTTGCATCTGAACAAATACATCCGTCCCATCTGATCAACGAATTTGTTGTGATGGGGGAACTTAGTCTAGATGGAGAATTAAGACCAATTAGAGGAGCACTACCTATCGCATTACAATCCAAAAAAGATGGATTCAAAGGGTTGATACTCCCTTCTGCAAACAGCAAAGAGGCATCAATGGTCAATGACATTGATATTTATGGATTAAATACTTTAATGGATGTTGTAAACTTTTTCAAATCAGATGGAAACACTGCGAATCCAGTGAAGATTGACATCAATGAGATTTTTCTCCACCAACAGATGAAATTTGAGAACGATTTTTCTGAGGTAAAAGGACAAGAAAATATAAAACGTGCACTTGAAATTGCAGCATCTGGAGGTCATAACGTGATATTGATTGGTCCTCCCGGAGCTGGGAAAACAATGCTGGCAAAAAGACTTCCTTCAATTTTACCACCACTCACATTAGAAGAAGCTTTGGAAAGCACTAAAATTCATAGTGTAGCCGGAAAACTATCAGAAGAAACAACCCTGATCACCAAACGTCCTTTTAGAAGTCCACATCATACAATTTCAGATGCTGCCCTTGTTGGCGGAGGATCAAGTCCACAACCAGGTGAAATTTCACTGGCACATAATGGTGTTTTATTCCTCGACGAATTGCCTGAGTTTAAAAGAACTGTCCTTGAAGTCATGAGACAACCCATTGAAGAGAGAAAAGTCAGTATATCAAGAACAAGAATGGCAATTGATTTTCCAGCATCGTTTATGTTGATTGCATCGATGAATCCCTGTCCATGTGGATATTACAACCACCCAGAAAAACAATGTACTTGTCCTCCTGGTGCTGTAACTAAATATCTCAATAAGATTTCCGGACCCCTACTCGATAGGATTGATATACATGTTGAGGTAACGCCTGTTGAATTTTCACATTTAACTTCATCTGCTATGCAGGAAAGTTCGGCAGTGATAAGAAAAAGAGTAATAGAGGCAAGACATATTCAGGAAATAAGATTTAAACATAAAAAAGGAATATATGCTAATGCGCAATTGGGCAGTTCAGAACTGAAGAAAATTTGTATCCTGAATACGGAGAGTCAGTCTTTGATAAAAAAAGCGATGGAACAACTGAATCTATCAGCAAGGGCTTATGATCGCATTCTGAAAGTATCCAGGACCATTGCCGATTTAGACAAATGTGAAGAGATTAAAACACAACATGTTGCTGAAGCCATTCACTACAGAAACCTGGATCGTGAAGGATGGGGAGGTTAATGAATATGATGCGCTGATTCACTCTCAACAGGTGCAGGAGTTTTAAAGAATTTTGATTGAAACAATAAAATACAAATCAAGCCAATCGAAATCGAAGCATCTGCTAAATTGAAAACTGGCCTAAAAAATTCAAAGGGCTGTCCTCCCCAAAAAGGTACCCAATCTGGAAAGTTCACATCATGAATAATGGGGAAATAAAACATATCTACAACTCTTCCATGCAGGATGCTTTCATATCCCCCCATAAATCCTTCTTGCCAAAACCCTTTTGCAAGATTTTGAGCATACACATCGCTAAATTCAAATGCCATTCCATAAAAAAGGCTATCGATAAGATTTCCGATGGCTCCAGCATAAATCAACGTTACGCAAAATACATAGCCAGAATGATAAGATTTTTTGATGATGCTCATGATATAATAAGTACCAAAAGCAACGGCAACGAGACGAAAGGAAGTTAGCGCGATTTTACCCCAAGAACCAGCAAGCTTCCAGCCATATGCCATTCCCTCATTTTCAATAAAATGAAACCTGAGCCAAGGCAGAGATGTAATAGGTATTCTTTCTTCGCCCATGTAAAAATGGGTCTTCACATAAATTTTGATCAACTGATCTATGAAAAGAATCAATAATGTAATAACAATTGCGTGACGAAACTTCACAGATATTTTTTTGCAAATATACGTGTAGGAAATGAGGCAACCTCACTTATTCACTCAAGTAAATACGAGGTACTCTGCCTGAAATACCTGTCATAATCTCATAGGGAATAGTTAATGCCTTCTTAGCAAATATTTTGACTGAATAGTCCTTTCCAAAAATCAGTACTTCCTCATCAATTTGAATTTGATCATCATCACCAAGATCAATCATGGTCATATCCATACATACATTTCCAATGGTAGGATATTGTCGTCCCCTGATTGTTACCTGCCCCTGTCCGTTGCCAAGTGTTCTTGGGAAACCATCTGCGTAGCCAATTCGAATTGTTGCGACGGTGGTATCATTTTCGAGTATAGTTCCCCTTCCATATCCAACAGATTCACCTTTTTTTACTCTTCGAAGCTGAGCAATAGTAGTTTTTAATTCAACGGCTTCGGTCAGAGAAATATTTTCATTGTAAGAAGTAACGCCATATAAACCTATGCCTAAGCGTACCATCTCATATGCGGCATCAGGATGTCTTATGATAGCAGCTGTATTTGAGGCATGTCGAATAATACGATATGAAAACGCTGATTGAATCTTTTGGAAGATGTTATTGAATACACTCAACTGTTCTTTTGTAAAGTTGTCTTGCAAAGGATCTTCTGATGCGACCAAATGTGTGAATACTGATTTCAATAGAAAGCGGTTACCTGAGAAATGTTCAAGAAAATCGTCAACTTGAATTTCATCGAGACCCAGTCGGTGCATGCCTGTATCAATCTTCAGATGAATAGGGAAATATTGAATTCCTTCTTTTTCGAGAAAGGTCGATAACTTTTTCGCATGTTCGATTGAAAAGACCTCCGGTTCTAAATCATATTCAACCAAAGATGGAAAACCATCTTCCTCTGCATTCATAACCATAATGGGAATATGAATTCCGGCCCTTCTCAATTCAACTCCTTCATCAACATACGCAACAGCAATATAATCTACCCTATTATGCTGAAGCAGACTGGCAATCTCAAAACTACCGGCTCCATAAGAGAAGGCTTTTACCATTGCCATCAACTTTACAGAGGGTTGAATCCTACTTCTGTATTGCTTCAAATTTTGTGTTATGGTACTGAGATTGACTTCCAGTCTCGTCTTATGCAATTTGGTTTCCAAAACCTTACTTATTCTTTCAAAATGAAAATTTCTTGCCCCTTTAATAAGCACCAATTGATCTTTGAAGAAACCTGGATGAATATGATTGATTAATTCATCAGTAGAACTAAAAATAAAACATTCAAGTCCCGACGATTGAAAAAATGATGCAAATGACACAAATTGACTTCCAACAGCATAGAGTGTCTTGATTTTTTTGGAATGCAGAAATGTGGCCAGATTACGATATGTATTTTCAATATTATTTGAAAGTCCGGATATATCCGATAATATAGCAGTCTTTTGCATTCCTGATTTCTGACCCGCAAGAAAATCTATTGCACTGAGAACTCCAGTTAGATCAGCATTATAACTATCGTTAATGAGAATACTATTCTGCTGCCCCTCTTTCATTTCCAGTCTCATAGCAAGTGAAGGAAGATCTTTCATCCTTTCAATAACTTTCTCTGATACATTCAAGGCAACTGATAGTGCAAAACAGTGCATTGCATTTTCAATAGCGATTTGATCTACAAAAGGAATTTCAATATTAAAAATATGGTGATTATATTCAACACAAAGTGATGTTGTATGTTGTTGAGATTTTATATCCTTTAAAACAATAGTCGCATTGTTATGACGCCCCCATGTAAGTGTTCGTAAATTTTTGTTCGATGAAGCAAGCTTTTCAACATTTTTATCGATGATCAAATGATCTTTACAATATACCAATACCTCAACAGCAGAAAAAAGTTGTAGTTTCTCAAGCAGTTTCTCCTCTTCGTCTAGGAAACCCTCTGCATGAGCCTCTCCCAAATTTGTTATAAGTCCAATTGTAGGTTGAATAATCTCCTGAAGTCTCTTCATTTCACCTTTAAGTGAAATACCTGCTTCAAAAATGGCAAGTTCATTTGATTCCCTCATTTGCCATACACTCAACGGAACGCCTATTTGTGAGTTAAAGCTGCGAGGACTCCTAACAATATCAAAAAAAGGTTGCAATAAGTGATAAAGCCACTCTTTTACAATAGTCTTTCCATTACTACCTGTAATACCAATTACAGGATATACAAACTGTTTACGATGAAAAGCAGCTATTGTCTGTAAAACAGCAATTACATTTTCTGCAACATAAAAAGTTGCATCAGGAAATTTTACAATTTCAGGAAGTTGTGAAACGACAAAAAACCTAACTCCTTTTAAATATAATTCTTCAATAAAATGATGTCCATCATTTGTAGAAGTCTTGATGGCAAAAAAAATAGTGTTATCAGGAGAAACAAGCTTCCTGCTATCAATCAGGAGATGTTGAATTTCTACATTAGATGAGACACCAATCTTTTCAACTGCTGTAATAGATAAAATATCGTTTACTACAAATGGTTTCATTAAGCATTAAAATCAGCCTTGGCTTTTCTTCTGTTATGATGCTGGGAATATATTATGGATGTCACCAAACAAATAACAATTACAGCCAAAGAAATCAAAATATCAATATGAATATGAAAATACTCAATTAACATTTTTATCCCAATGAAGATTAAGACAACAGCAATACCTTGTTGCAAAAAGCCAAACTTATTTGCCGCTCCTTTGAGTAAGAAAAATAATGAACGCAGTCCAAGTATCGCAAAAATGTTTGATGAATAAATCACCATGATATCGTCGCTTGAAAATGGCACTTTCGGATCTTGGCGAACCAATGAAACAACTGTTGGAATAGAATCAAGTGCAAATGCAATATCTACTGAAGCAAGAATAATTACCACTACAGAGAGCGTAGTAAAATATACTTTACCATGCAAATTGACAATATATCGTCCTTTAGGTTCAATCAGGCTTACACGAAAATATTTATTTATCCACTTATAGATCTTTGTGTTGGCTGGATCAAACTCTGCTTCATCTTTTTTGAAAAAAAGTTTATACCCCGTATAGAGAAGAAAAAATCCAAACAGATATAAGATCCAATGAAAGCGGTCAATCAATTCAATCCCAATAGCTATAAAAATAATTCTGAAAACAATTGCTAATAATATCCCAATTAGCAACGCACGTCCAGCATCTCCCTCTTCAACATTAAAAAATGTGAAAATCAATATGAAAACAAAAATATTATCAATACTGAGTGACCATTCCATTAGGTATGCAGTAAAATACTTTGTTGCGGTAAGTGGCGTCTTTTCAAACCATAGAAATATTGCAAAAGCGACTGATAGCCCCACCCAAAAAATTGTTTGAATCAATGCCTTCTTAATGCTAATGCTTTCATTTTTTTTACTCATTAGTCCTAGATCGAGCAAAAGAGCACCAACAAGTACAACACCAAAAGTCAGATAGGTAATTTGATCAACTGTCATAAAGCAGTATTAATATTCAGCAAAGATAATCAATCTATCAGGCTTACTGAGTGGGTAATTTGGAATATCTGCGTTTTCTGTTGAACCGGTTAACCAGCATCAGTATCAAAGGAAAAAATACAGGTAGAATCATGCTGGTGAAGTTCCAAAAGCTTTCATTTCCTTGTAGTTTTTCTTTGTCCAATAATCTCAATTGAAAATTCTTGGCACGTGTTGTTAAGATTTCTTTACCATCGGTAATATAAAAAAGACAGTTTTTAAGAAATTCTTTATTTGCAAATTGAATACGGGTGTATTTATTGGATCCCATTGTAAGTGGACCATCACTGTCGCTGATTGGATTTAAAAAAACATCACCATCTGCTATAACAATCATTTGATTGTCAACTTGAGAAGCGTTGATAAAGCTGCTATCCGTTTGAGTTGCCAGAAATACCTCATCATTTGAAGAGATTTTATTTTTATAAGCAGAAATAAATTTTCCTTCTAATAATAGAGCTATAGGAATTTTTTTTATGTTATAGTTTTTTAAATCACCCTCCGTCCTGATAGGATTCCATTCTACCATTGCAGGTGTTGCAATTTTTCTACCATAAATTGAGGTGGAGAGCAAAACATTTTTAGCTATACCGCGACTTGAAATGGTGTCAATTGACTGAGGAAATGAAGTCAAAATTTTATCAAGATTTCTCGATACAGGGTGAGCAGCATGATCTCCAATCAACGGGGCATATGGCCAGGGCATCAATTGAATTTGAGGCTGATCGCCCATATTCCCAACAATAGATGGCATCTGATCTGATTCAAGATCCAATACTAGATCCCTATTGATACGTGCGCCGTATTTAAATAACAGATCATCGAGATTTAGTCCAAGGTCAAATGAGAGAAAAGATCCCTTGCTTTTTTCAAGGCTATCCATACTTGCATAAACGTTATCTAATGCCCAAACCACTTTCCCACCTTTCATGATGTACTGATCTATCTTTAACTTTTGATTGTCAGTAAAAGGCTTCATTGGCTTATTGATCAACAAAACATCAAACTGTTTCGGTATATAGTTAACACTATCAATATCTATGAGTCCAAATCCATACTCTTTCTTCAATACATTTTCTACCAAATCATAAATACGCAGATCTAATACTTCAGCGTTCCCAATGAGATACCCAACTACTGGAATTTGCTTGCGCTGTAGTAATTTAATTGCTCTTGTAATCTTGTACTCCAATTGTGATTCAGCATTATTTAATGCATCTAAACCTGATAAATTATTTTGCCCCTCTAAAAAATCAATGCCAACCTGTCCGTTTTCTCCTGAAAGAATTGCACCAGGAAACACCAAGCTTTCTTTTGTTTTAGAAAGATCTTCCTTCTGTGATTTAACATTTGTTGGATGAATACCAATCCTTTGGAGTGAGTCGAATAACAATGCTTTTGAACTATCAGTTAATCCCTCGCCTGGAATTTCAAATTTGATGCTGAAGTTACCTCTGCTGATTTGATGATATCTATTAGCAATATTTTCTGTTGCCTTAGCAAGTCGTTTAAACCCAATTGGAAGATCTCCATCCAAATAAACTGTCAATTCCAAAGGCTGAGAAAGTTGACTTACATAGTCTAATGATGTTTCAGAGATAGTATAACGTTTATCCTGTGTAAGATCAATACCTGCCTGAAAAAAAGAAAATATTATATTCAAAGCAATGACGATTGCAACAGCAATAATCCAATGAAAATAATATGGACGCAGTTTTCTCAATTTTTTCTTTTAGATAAATGAATTGACGTTTGATAAATAAAAAGAGAAATAATACTTACAAAGTAGATTAGATCGCTTAACGCAATGAATCCTTTGCTCATATTTTCATAATGATATTTTACGCCTATCAATGAGATAAAATATCCAATATTTTGACTACCTAAATACAATGACGGGAAATAAGAAAATACATTGTATAAAAGAAAACTTGCAAATGCTGTCAGCATAAAGGCTGCAAGAGAATTATTCATGAGGCTGCTGATATAGACTCCAAGAGATGTATATACTCCTGCAAGAAAAATTAGTCCTATGTAAGATCCTATTACCGAACCAGCATCAATTCCATTCAATGAAAGATGGTATAGCAAAAACACATATACTAAAGAACTAAGAATTGCAACGAACACGATGAATAAAGCAGAGAAATATTTTCCCAACACCAAAGAGCTATTGCGAACGGGAAGGGATTTGAGTAATTCAAAAGTTCCCATTTTATATTCATCACTAAAGATGCGCATGGTTACAGCTGGTACCAGGATAAGTAAAAGCAAAGGTGAAAGTTCAAAAAATGGATCCAGACTTGCATAGCCTGCTTCAAGCAAACTTTCTTCTGGAACAAAGTACAACATGATGCCGGTCACCAATAGAAATACAGCAATGGAAACATAACCCATCCAACCTGAAAAAAACTGTCCCCATTCCTTTCTGATGATCGTCCACATAATTGACTGCAAGATTACATGAAGTAGTGAAAATTACCTTCAAATAAAGTGATAAAAACGAATATTTTTTATACCTCAAAGCTAATTTAGCCAACTGGAGGTGGTATGGGTGTCGTGAAATTGAAATTACTCGTTTGTGTACTTATTTATTCGATTAGTATTTACGCTCAAAAAACATGGGATGGAGAGGCTGGAGATAGTCTCTGGCATAACCCCAGAAACTGGTTTCCTGATGGAATTCCTTTAGCCTCAGATAATGTAATCATCGACAATAGTCTGATGTCAGGATCTTATAAAATATTGATTACTGGTATTGATAGTATTGTCATTAATTCATTAAACATAAAACCAAAAGATAATAATCAAATCATTGTTGAGATCACTCCTTCCAGCACACTTCCCATTGCCATGTATATACTTTCATCAGAAAGAAGCGTTGAATTGAGTAAAAATGGTATTTTGATCAATCAAACTGGTGCTTCAAGTGGCAATGTTTTTTCTTTGAATGGCAAAATTTATATTCATAATGATGGAAAATATATTCATAAAACAATACGTGGCAACTCATACATCATTTCGAAACTCGAGATTGACTCAAACAACAGCAAGGGAATTGTCGAGTTTGATGTACCTGGAACCAGTGGATATACCCTCTCCTTGTCTGGAAGAAAATTTGGAAGTTTACTTTTGAATGCAACTGGCGGGAGAAAATCATATACTGGCAATGGAATAAATCCTTTAAATATTGAAGGTGATTTAATGATTGAAAAAAATGCAACATTGTCTTCTTCACTTACAAATACTATTAGTGTAAAAGGCAACCTATTAGTAGATGGAAGTTGTGTATTCAATCCGAGTTCTTCAGATAGCAGTGGGCGCACATTCAAGTTTTCAGGAGATAGTAGCATGTTGAAAATACACGGCAAACTATCGACTGGCATACATTTTAATCATTTTATATTTGGATCTAAGCACAATTGGGTACAATCTAATCTTCATATTGAATATGGTGATTTTATATTTGGCGAAAGAGCTTTTATACATCTCGATACATTTTACTTGAAATCAATTAATGCGATTCAAGTTAATCATGCTGCTGTCGTTGAAACAGCAAATCCTGAAGGCATATCAACAGACAGTACAATCGGTGCTCTTAGAACTGCTCATATATCATGGTATGATTCGATACATCTGTTGTATACCGCTAAAGGAAGTCAAAATGCAGGAACAGGAATTCCAAAAAAATTAAGTAGCCTGAGTATAAATAAATCAGGAGTACTTTATCTGAACCAACCATTGGAAATAACGGATTCATTAAAAATGTACAGAGGAATTGTTTATACTGACACCATAAGGAATTTGCTTTTCAGTGGTAAATACCTGATTTCTAATGACAGCGCTTTTGTTCATGGTCCACTTCAAATTTTAGCAAGAGACAGTGGGAGAATAAAATTTCCGATTGGTAAAAACAATCATGCTGCACCTATTTTTATCGATATGAATAAAGACGAATCGATTACTACAGAATATTTTGACACCTCATATTCTACTCAGGAAAATCAAATGGAGTTTCCGGTAAAATATGTAAACAAGGAAGAGTATTGGAAAATCACTTGCAAAGGAACGGATTCTACAAATTTGAATCGATCGATTGTATTTAGCTTAAACAAGAGCTTCTCAACCAGTAACACATATATTGTTAGATTATCAACGTCTGAAAAATGGGAATTGTTACCATTGATCAGCAATAATCCACTCCCTAATTCAATTGAGACCAAAACAACATTAAAATCCTCAGTTTATACAACAGGACTGATTCAGCAAGTGGCACTTGCCAGGCAGCGTTTTCAATTGGTTCATTTACATCTCAACAAGAAAAACATGCTCAGTTGGAATTATGATAGTAATGACCATACTATTCAATATGTTATTGAGTCGTCAGAAGACGCTATTTCATTTAAATCAATAGATTCCATAAAGGCGGTAAAAGGTCAAATAGATAAATCATATCAATACTTCATAAAAGATGGATTCAACTCAAAAAATTATTATAGAATAAGGGCCCAACATCATAATGAAATAAACCATTATTCGAATATTGTAATGTTTCAACAAGAAACAACATCAGGCTTTCCTTATCCAAATCCTTGCAGCAATATGTTGTTTTTGAGAATGGGCAAAGACGTACAGCCCATGGTTTGGGCGATAGACCAGCAAGGCAGAAAAGTAAAAATTAATCAAAAGCAACATGAAAATCATCTTGAAATTGATGTTTCAAAACTAAATAATGGATTATACCATTTGATTACAATTACAAATGGATATCAACAATCATTCCGGTTTATAAAACTTTAAACTGAAAAACTTTCGCCACAAGCACAAGTACGATTTGCATTTGGATTGATGAAATGAAAACCTTTCCCGTTTAATCCGTCTGAAAAATCTAAAGTGGTATTAAAAAGATAAAGAATGCTTTTCCTATCTGTAACCAGTTTCATCCCCTTATCTTCAAAAACCTGGTCACCCTGCTTGACTTCATTATCGAAATCCATTTTGTATGTAAGTCCGGAACAACCCCCACTTACAACGCTCACCCTCACGAAATAATCAGTCCCTTTATTTTCTTCAGATAAAAGTTTTGATACCCGCTCCTTGGCTTTATCACTAATAAATATTCCAGTCATCATACTGGCTTCAACCATAATCAGGATTTAATACTGCAAATTTAACGCATCCGCTTTTAAGAAATGAATAGTACTTTTATTAAACAATGCATAAAATTGAACATATCGCCATTGCAGTGAAGTCGTTATCGAATAGCATTCCTCTTTTCGAAAAACTTTTGGGCAGCCCCTGTTATAAAATAGAAGAAGTTGAATCAGAGCAGGTTAAAACAGCTTTTTTTGAGACAGGAGAAAGTAAAATTGAACTGCTTGAGGGTCAGGATCCAGATGGGGTGATTAGCAAATTCATCGAAAAAAAAGGGGAAGGCATGCACCATATTGCCTTTGGTGTTGATGATATCAAAGAAAAAATAAAGAGTTTAAAACAAGAGGGATTTGAATTTATTAGCGAAATACCCAAAAAGGGTGCTGATAATAAATGGATAGTATTTCTTCATCCTAAATGTACAAATGGTGTACTGATAGAATTATGTCAGGAGATAAAGTAAACGTTCTAATGGTTTACAACTTTAATTTTTCTACTGCATTTTGAGCGGCTATTTGTCCAGCATCTTTCTTATTGAATGCCTTTCCTTCAGCCAGTACCTCTCCATCAAGGATTGCTCCAACCGTAAACAGTTTTCTTCCGTTTTCCATTTTCTCATCAATGGTCTCGAATTCAAGCAATTTACCTGATTTGTTTGCCCAGCTGTAGAGTTTGTTTTTCTGATTGATTTCAATCTGTTCTAAATCTTCAATAAAAAGATGTGGAATAATGATTTTTTTGAACACCCATTTTTTTGTCGCATTGTATCCTTTATCCACATAAATGGCTCCCACCAAAGCTTCCAGTGCATTGCCAAAAATTTGACTCGACCTAAGGGATCCATCCTGCTTGTTGTAAGTAGTAATTTTTTTTAACCCCATTCTGATCGCAATATCATTGAGCATTTGACGGTTTACCATCTTGCTTCTCATCTCTGTTAGAAAACCTTCTCCCTTATAGGGGTATTTCATATAGAGATAGTCT
The DNA here is from genome assembly GCA_017856455.1 of Parafilimonas sp. Taxonomy (GTDB): domain Bacteria; phylum Bacteroidota; class Bacteroidia; order Chitinophagales; family Chitinophagaceae; genus Pollutibacter. The sequence continues at coordinate 6,323 of JAFMEZ010000026.1, read as the reverse complement.
GCGATAATGCCCCCGAGGATTGCATCACCCAAATATTCAAGCCTCTCGTTATTGTCTGTAGTCTTTTCCTTGATCGAGCGATGCGACAATGCTGTGATGTATAAACTAATGCGACTTGGTGCAAATCCCAATAAATAGACAAGATGTTTGAGGAAATCTTTTCGATTTCGATTGCTGAATATATAATAGAGTCTGTAAAGCAAGTATTGATTACTTTAAATGTTATATCTGATGAAAATCAGTTCTCTTAAAGGTACTTCTTTACAATGATAGATGCATTGTGACCGCCAAATCCAAATGTATTATTGAGTGCAGCTCTGACAGTTCTTTTCTGAGGTTTCCAAAAAGTGAGGTTCAATTGCGGATCCAACTGGTCATCATCAGTGAAATGATTGATGGTTGGAGGAACACAATCATGAACTACGGAATTGATACACGCTATGGTTTCAATTGCACCAGCTGCACCAAGCAGATGACCTGTCATTGATTTGGTTGAGCTGATATTAAGCTTATATGCGTGATCGCCAAATACATTAAGAATTGCTTTTGTTTCAGCAATATCTCCCAAAGGAGTGGAAGTACCATGAACATTGATATAATCAATATCGCTTGGCTGTAAACCAGCCTCTTCCAATGCTACACGCATCACATTCATTGCACCGAGTCCCTCTGGATGAGGTGCGGTAATATGGTAGGCATCAGCGGTAGCGCCACCACCTACGATTTCTGCATAAATTTTTGCTCCACGCTTTACGGCATGTTCAAGTTCCTCCAATACCACTGCGCCGCTGCCTTCTCCCATTACAAATCCATCACGATCTTTGTCAAACGGACGAGAAGCAGTTTTTGGATCATCATTGCGTTCGCTTAATGCTTTCATTGCATTGAAACCTGCAACGCCTGCATCACATACTACAGCTTCACTTCCACCGGCAACGATGGCATCAGCTTTACCAAGACGTATATAGTTGAATGCTTCGAGGATTCCATGTGTTGAAGAAGCGCATGCACTGACTACTGCAAAGTTTGGTCCCCTAAATCCATGACGCATGGAAATATGTCCAGCTGCGATATCAAGAATCATTTTAGGGATGAAAAAGGGATTGAAGCGCGGTGTTCCATCACCTTTTGCATATGCCATAACTTCCTCTTGGAAAGTCAGTAATCCACCAATACCACTTGAGAATATAACACCAATGCGGTCTGGATTCACATTATCTTTATTGATACCAGCATCCTTGATCGCTTCATCACTTGATACCAATGCAAGTTGTGTAAAGCGATCTACCTTTCTTGCTTCTTTTTTATCAAGATAAGCAACAGGATCGAACCCCTTTACTTCACAAGCAAATTGAGTTTTGAATTTAGAGGCGTCAAAAAGTGTAATCTTATCAGCACCTGGAGTGCCATTCAACAATCCCTCCCAATAAGATTGGGCAGTATTGCCAATGGGGGTGATAGCACCCATCCCAGTGACTACAACGCGTTTAAGTTCCATATAATTGAGTAAGAAAGGTGTGCCTCCTCTTACTTTGAATGCTCCTCAAGATAAGTGATAGCCTGACCAACAGTTGTGATGGTTTCAGCTTGTTCATCAGGGATTGAAATATTGAACTCTTTTTCAAATTCCATGATCAATTCTACTGTATCCAATGAATCAGCACCAAGATCATTGGTGAAAGATGCTTCAGCAGTTACCTCGTTCTCATCTACTCCTAATTTGTCAACAATAATTTTCTTTACTCTTGTTGCAATGTCTGACATGGTTTTTTATTTTGGTTTGTGGTTGCAAAAATAAACTATTTGCGATAAAAACATAATTTGTTGAAGTTTTGTGAAAAAGTATTAATCAGATGAACTCGCCACAAACAGTTGATTATCAATTGTAAATATATTTTATAATTCTATTATTTAATTTATTTATCAAAAAAGACAAAAAAGAAATTGAATTATTCGATTGATGGGATAATTATTTTAATTTGTAGCATGCCCATCAAGATAATAGATCATGGTTCCCCACAATACCAGCAAATGGTTGATTTGAGAATGGAAATTCTCAGAAAACCCCTTGGCTTACATTTTACAGCGGAGGATCTTGAAAAAGAAAAAGAGGATATTTTGATTGGCGCCTTTGAGGATGATGATTTGGTTGCCTGTTGCATACTCACAAAGGTCTCACAAGATATGTGCAAATTGAGGCAAATGGCAGTACACCAAAAAATGCAACGCAACGGTATCGGTCATGCTATTATGCAGTTTGCTGAACATGTAGCAAGGGATACTGGGTTTAAAACCATGACCATGCATGCCAGAAAATCAGCAGAATTGTTTTATGAAAAATTAGGATACGCTGCTTATGGTGATGAATTTATTGAGGTCACCATACCACATATTGAAATGAGAAAAAAGCTGATTTAAGGCTTTCTAATATTGTTGCGGAAAATTTCTCTTGCCAAATCCAATTCCTCTTGCGTTTTAAATGCATCTTTTGGGATCAGGAAAAAACTTTTTGCATCAAAATACAAATGAAAAAATCCAGGCGTTTCATAATACCTGTTGAATTCCCTCCATGCCCAAGATTTTTTTGCGCCTGATGTTTCAATAAAAAAATGTTGCTCTTCTATGATCACTTCAAACTGATCATGAAAAGTTTTGCTTTTTCTATAAATCAGTGCTGGCAACCAAATCCAAAATGCGACCATCATTGAAATCCATAAAACAGAACTCATTAAAAATGGTAATGGAGAAATAAGTTTCATGGAAAACATGACTGCGGCAAAGAGTGCAAATACATTAACGAGAATGATCATGATCTTGATCTCCCTCATAGAAATGAAATGGTACCGCAGAGCCTGCAGTACCTTTCCTTTTTGATAACTTATGTTCAATTTCACAGACAACGATTAACTACAACCCATGCTGTTTCCACAGTTCAAACATTTATAACAAGTACCACTTCTTACTGTGATATGTCCGCATGTATTACAAGCTGGCGCATCGCTTTGCATACTCTTCATAAATTCTTGTGTGCTATTTTCAGCTTTTACTGCAACTTGTGATTTTTGAGCTTTAGGAGCAGGGGCAGAAGAAGAAGCAATTACTCTTACATCAGACAACTCTGGTTTGCTGTCAACTGGTGTTTCATCCCAGTCGTCATTACCTGTATTCATAACCTCTGGTCTGTCTAGCACATGCACCAAATCAGTTCTATCGAGGTATTCATATGCTAAGCAACGGAATACGAAATCAACGATTGAAGTTGTTGATTTAATATTCGGATGGTCTACCATTCCTGCTGGCTCAAACTTTGTGAAAACAAATTTCTCAACAAACTCTTCCAATGGAACACCATATTGCAAGCCAACTGAAACAGCAATCGCGAAACAGTTCATTAAGCTGCGCAAGGTTGATCCTTCTTTAGCAAGATCGATGAAAATTTCACCAAGTGTATGATCTCCGTATTCTCCAGTGCGCAAGAATATAGTTTGTCCATTGATTCTTGCCTTTTGTGTGAAACCTCTTCTTTTTGCAGGAAGTGATTTGCGCTCAACAATTCTTGAAAGTTGGCGCTTCAACTTTGTATCAGGTGAAGCTTGCATTCTCTTTTGCAATTCATCCAATAATTCATCAACTGTCAACTTTCCAACATCAATAAACTGGCTGTCGGTTGCTTCTGTGGTTGCATCATCGTCAGCCTTGCTGTCGCTTTTATTGCTTAATGGTTGGCTGAGCTTAGAGCCATCACGGTATAATGCACAAGCTTTCAATCCAAGTTCCCAGCTAAGGTGATAGCAGTCCGCAATTTCACTGATCGTTGCTTCATTTGGAAGATTGATGGTTTTGGAAATTGCACCACTGATAAATGGCTGTGTTGCTGCCATCATACGGATATGTCCGTGTGCATGGATATAACGCTCACCTTTCTTTCCGCACTTGTTTGCGCAATCAAATACTGGATAATGCTCTTCTTTCAAATGTGGAGCTCCTTCGATTGTCATGGTACCACATACATAATCATTTGCTGCATCAATTTCAGCACCTGTAAATCCGAGTGCTTTCAACAAACTCCAATCAAAATTGAAATACTGTTCTGGCTTGAAGCCTAAGCGCTGCAAACATTCTTCACCAAGTGTATATACATTGAATACAAATCCAACTTCAAATGCAGACAATACTGCATCATCTAACTTTTTGATTTCATCAGCAATGAAACCTTTTTCACTCAATGTTTGATGATTGATAAATGGTGCGCCTGCAAAACTTGCTGCACCTACTGCATACTTAATGATTGCATCTTGCTCAGCTTCACTGTATTTCAAATTTGCCAATGCTTGAGGAACTGACTGGTTGATAATTTTGAAATATCCACCACCAGAAAGTTTTTTAAATTTCACCAAAGCAAAATCAGGTTCTACACCAGTTGTATCACAATCCATTACCAATCCAATTGTACCTGTTGGAGCAATTACAGTTGTTTGTGCATTTCTATAACCATATTTTTCACCATATTCTACTGCATCATCCCATGCTTTGCAAGCTGCTTTGAGCAAATAATCTGGACAATCTTTTGCTTTGATACCTTGAGGATTGATGCTTAATCCAACGTATGCTTCTTCAGCATCATACGCAGCAGCACGATGATTTCTCATCACGCGCATCATGTCTTCTTTATTATCTTCATAACGAGGGAATGCTCCGAGAATACCTGCAATCTCTGCAGATGTTTTATATGAGATACCCGTCATGATCGCTGTGATAGCACCTGCAATTCCTCTTGCTTCGTCACTGTCGTATGGAATACCGCTCACCATCAACATACTTCCAAGGTTTGCATAGCCCAAACCGAGTGTACGATAATCGTAGCTAAGTTGTGCAACTTCCTTGCTTGGGAACTGTGCCATCAAAACTGAAACCTCCAAAACAGTTGTCCAGAGTCTTACAGTATATTCAAAACCTTTTACATCGAAACTGTTATCACTTTCATTGAAAAACTTTCTAAGATTAGCAGATGCAAGGTTACAAGCTGTATTGTCTAAGAACATGTACTCACTGCATGGATTGGATGCTCTGATGCGGCCTCCCTGCGGACAAGTATGCCATTCGTTGATGGTCGTATCGTATTGCGTTCCAGGATCAGCACAACGCCATGCAGCATAAGAGATCTTATCCCACAATGCTTTTGCAGAAACCTTCTTCATTACTTTTCCATCCTGTCTTCCAGTCAATTCCCAATCCTCACCCTTTGCTAACTTTTCAAAGAACTCGTTTGGTATACGAACAGAGTTGTTTGAGTTTTGTCCGCTTACTGTGCGATAAGCTTCTCCTTCATAATCACTTGAATATCCAGCTGCGATCAATGCTGCAACTTTCTTTTCTTCTTCAACTTTCCAGTCGATGAATGTTTCAATTTCTGGATGATCTAAATCAAGACAAACCATTTTAGCAGCACGACGAGTAGTACCACCACTCTTAATAGCACCTGCTGCACGGTCACCTATTTTCAAAAAGCTCATTAAGCCAGAAGATGTTCCACCACCACTTAATTTTTCACCTTCACCACGAAGATTTGAAAAGTTTGTTCCAACGCCAGAACCATATTTGAAAATTCTAGCTTCACGTACCCACAAATCCATGATACCACCTTCATTTACCAAATCATCATCAACACTAAGAATAAAACAAGCGTGAGGTTGAGGACGCTCATATGCAGATGTAGATTTTTTTAACTGCCCATCATTTTGATCTACATAATAATGACCCTGAGGTTTTCCTTTGATACCATAACTTTCATGCAAACCTGTATTAAACCACTGTGGTGAATTTGGAACACAAGCTTGATTCAAAATAGAATAAACCAACTCTTCGTAAAAAACCTGTGCATCTTCAGTTGATGCAAAATAACCATAACGCTCACCCCATACTCTCCAGCAATTTGCCATACGATGTGCAACTTGTTTTGCAGATGTTTCTCTACCCAATGATCCATCTGGCTGTGGCACACCTGCTTTCCTAAAGTATTTTTGAGCAATGATATCTGTTGCAATCTGACTCCATTGCTTTGGCACTTCAACATTGGTCATTTCAAAAACAACTTCTCCACTTGGATTTCTAATTACAGATGTTCTGTAATCATATTCAAACATCTCAAATACATTCACCTTATCGCTGGTAAATTGTCTCTCAAAGGATAGTCCCTGGTTTTTGGTTTTAGTCTTGTTCGGCATATTGATGGGTATGTAATTTTTTTAAACTTTTTTTAATTTTAGACAGTTTACGAAAATATCCCTGCTCACTCTCTTTTCAAACCTCTAAATATCAACACC
>JAFMEZ010000062.1 GCA_017856455.1 Parafilimonas sp. | reverse complement strand
TGCAATAGTTATTAAACTCCTCATCCTCTACATCATACTCCTCATCCTCTGCATCATCTGTGTAAGCTTGCAAGAGTGTATTATTTTTGAAATCCATTGTGAGCAGGTCGTCTTTGATCATCACATTGTTTAGCTCTTTCCAATGGAACGTGGATGATGTCAATCCTTTTTTTACAATTGCATCATTAGAAAAACCGATTTCAATATTGGCGGATAGAAATCTTTCGCTAATGCCGGCGATAACATAAAGCATGCCTAAAAAAAGATTTCCTGATATAGAAATAAGTCCAACGCCGATGCAAATCAGCAAGGCAGTAAAATGCAGTTTCTTTTTTTTCTTTTTATCTGAGTAAAGACTGATCATCAGTATAACAACTGAGAAGAGCAATAAATATGTCAATATTGAACTTGGGTTATGGTAAATTATCATGCTAATGGGAAGCAATGACATGATGGAGAGCAGCCAGCTGGTTTTTTCAATGATTGATTTGTTGTTGTTTTTCAAGACAACCACATAATCATACACTTTGCCTTTTGACATTTGATTAATTTTGACTGAGCATCAAGTTACATAACTTGAACAAAACCCTGGCACCTACATTTTCATCCCAACCATCTTTGCTAACACCTGTTTCGCTTAGATCAAATCCAATGATTTCTCTTCCGCTGTTCATTATTTTTTTGAAAAGGTAGTTGAGTTGATCAAGGTCAAATCCGCCGGGAACTGGGGTCCCTGTATGTGGACAAAGTTTCGGATCGAGTCCGTCGATATCATAACTGATGTACACTTTCTGAGGTAATTGACTAATGATCTCATCACTGATGGTAGCCCATGTTTCGCCTTCGAATTGGCGCTCTTTGATTTCTTTTTCAAAATATGTTGCGATTCTTCTGTCGCTGTCACAAATGCACTGCCATTCTGATTCACAATAATCGCGTATGCCCAATTGAATCAATTTTTTCACTTGTGGAAAATCATTCAAAACATTGTACATGATTGATCCGTGTGAGTAATCCAATCCCTCGTAAGATTTTCTGAGATCACAATGCGCATCAATTTGTAAGATCCCAAAATCATTTTCTTTTTCCGCCAATGCTTTGATCAGTCCATATGCTACGCTATGATCACCTCCAAGCAATCCAACTTTTTTTCCTTTGCTAAGCTGAGTAACGGTTTGTTCATACACCCAATTGTTCATGAAGGCACATCCCTCATTCACTTCCTTCAGTGTGCGGCACATGAATTTATTGCTTTCGATTTTTTCTCCAGAATTGATAAAGTGCAGATAGAGCTCATTCTCTTTTCTGAGGTAGTCATTTTTAAGGAGAATTTTCTTATCAACCGGCTTCATGAAAACACCCTTCTTCCAGCTGTTCTGAAATTGGCTGTCAAACAGATCGACCTGTAAACTTGCTTCCAAAACATGTTCAGGTGAACGGGCAGTGCCCGACTTGAAACTTACTGTCACCTCCCAGGGCACTGGAATAATGATTAAAGAGGCACTGTCTTCTGTAAAAGGAAGTCCGAATACATTGTTGTTGGCAACGCTCACCCCATTGGGGTCGAACCTGGAGAGATCTGCGATCATATGATCATGATGAATTTGGGCACGCAAGTTAAGGAAAAACTAAAGTCTTATAGAGTCATTTTGAGGATTAATTTGATGTAATTTTGCGAATCATACTGCTATGAAAAAAATACATATCGTTGGACTCGTTTTGGTAGCATTGGCTATCGCTGCTTTGATCAGTTTGATGGGAGATATGAGCACATATGATTCCATTGGATCTGCACAGAGAAAAGAAGGGAAATTTGTTCATATCATCGCCAAGGTGGATACGACAAAACCTATTATCTACGATCCAATAAAAGATCCAAATTATTTGTCATTCACTGCCGTAGATTCGCTTGGATCATTTGCACAAGTAGTATATAAAAATGCAAAGCCAACTGACTTTGAAAAGAGCAGTAGGGTGGTGATGAAAGGTGCCATGCAAAATGGGACTTTCGAATGCAAAGAGATCGTGCTAAAATGTCCGTCTAAGTATAAGGACGAAAAGAGTAATCAATTATGATTAAATACACTGATGAGCATTTGCTGATTGGACAGATCGGCACATTCTTTACATTGCTTGCTTTTGCAGCTGCACTTGTTGCCTTTTTCTCGTACTACAAAACAACGCAATTATCGGATACACTTGAAGAGAAGCCATGGAAGCTCCTTTCACGTGGGGCATTCATTGTGAATGCCATTTCAGTGTTGGCGTTGTTTGTAACACTTTACCTGATTATTTACAATCATTATTTTGAATATAAATATGCACATCAGCATTCCAAGAGAAGCTTGGATGTTCAATATTTATTGAGTTGTTTTTGGGAAGGGCAGGAAGGGAGCTTTATGTTATGGGGATTCTGGAATGCAGTGATTGGACTCGTGCTACTTAAGTATGCAAAAAAATGGGAGGCTCCCGTAATGACGGTAGTGAGTTTGTTACAAGTATTTCTCGCAAGCTTTCTCATAGGCATCTACTTTTTTGATCAACGCATTGGTTCGAATCCTTTTGTATTGATGCGCAACGAATTTCCGGATGCTCCTATCTTTCAGGATCCAAATTATTTGTCGAAATACCTCACAGATGGGAATGGGCTGAATATATTGTTGCAGAATTATTGGATGGTGATTCATCCACCTATTTTATTCTTGGGATTTTCATCAGCGGTTGTGCCATATGCTTTTGCAGTAGCAGGACTTTGGAAAAAAGATCACAAAGGCTGGGTTCGTCCAGTTATGCCATGGGCATTATTCTGTGCCGGTATACTCGGATTAGGTATCATGATGGGAGCAGCATGGGCCTATGAGTCACTTACATTTGGAGGATATTGGGCATGGGATCCTGTAGAAAATGCATCATTGGTCCCCTGGTTGCTATTGGTTGCAGGCATTCATACATTGTTGATATTCCAGAGCACAGGACATTCATTGAAGGCGAGCTATGCGTTCATTGCTTTATCTTATCTATTGGTTTTGTATTCAACATTCCTGACAAGAACTGGAGTATTGGGGGATACATCAGTGCACTCGTTCACTGGAGAGGGCAGCACATTGTATTGGCACTTGATTATCATGATGCTTGTATTTTTAATCGCTCCTTTGGTTTTCTATTTCAAAGACAAAAAAAATATTCCAGTTGAAGTCAAAGAGGAAAATTTAGATAGTCGTGAGTTTTGGATGTTTGTAGGATCTCTATTGCTTTTCATAGCTGGATTGTACATCATCATTTTAACATCATTGCCATTCTTCAATAAACTATTTGGAACGAAATGGGCCATAGGGGAAGATGTTGAATTTGTCTACAACCGCATCATGATCTTGGTGGCGATTATTCTGGGTGTTCTTACTGCAATGACGCAGTATTTGAAATACAAGAACACAACACGAAAATATCTTTGGTCAAAGTTGTGGATACCCAGCATCGTAGCAGTTGTACTTTCATTAAGTATCAGCTATTTTGGAGGTATTCAATATGATAAGTATGGAATGGGCTATTTGGCTGCTATACATCTCGCATTATTTTCTTCTGTATATGCAGTCATTGCAAACTTCCATTACCTGGCATCGATTGTAAAATGGAAAATGAAAGCAGCTGGTGCATCCATTGCACACGTTGGATTTGGAATGATGCTTGTTGGAATTTTGATTTCATCCGCAAAAAAAGAATTGATATCTGAAAACAGGACTGGTATTGCAGTAGCAGGATTAAAAGATGCAAAAGGGAAAGATGAAGATCCTCGCGAGAACGTAACGCTCATTTATAATATTCCCACTCCAATGGGAAAGTATACTGTTACCTATCTAGGTGATTCGACAGTTGAGAAAGACGACAGGGTTTATTTCAAAATCAAATTTTTGAAAACAGATACATCAGACAATTCAATTACCGAAGAATTTGATGTTCGTCCCAATGCCTTTTTAATGAAATCAGGCGAAGGCACACAGTTGTCATCCAATCCAGGCGCCAGACATTATTTGTCCAATGATGTTTTTGTTTACATCACATCATGGTTGAATCCTGATAACATAAAAGATACTGCTGCATTTAATTATAAAACTGTAAGTGCAGGGGATACTGTATTTTATTCAAATGGATTTATTGTAGTGGATAAGATGCTGGCCGCCAATAAAAATGACAACAAAGATTTACCTGTAGTCGACAGTGCTTGGCTTTCAGAGCTTTCAGTATTCGCTAAGGATGGTCGAAAGTTTACGTCAACGCCTGCATATTTCATTAAAGATGGAGGCAGTTCTGTAAAGACCGATACCATCATGGAACAGAGTTTGATTTTTGCGTTGGAGAGAAAAGGCAATGAGGTTAAATTAGGTGTGAAAGAGTCTAATGCTGTTATGCGATACATTACATTGAAGGCTTATCGTTTTCCTTGGATCAATCTGCTTTGGTTGGGAACGATCATCATGGTATTCGGATTTTTGCTCAGCATGTGGAATAGGTTGAAAGCCAAATTATACGTAGTTTAGAATTATGCGTAAGCTGTTTATCATAGTATTGATAAGCTTTGTATTCAAGGCAGAGGCCCAATGGACACAAGGGCAAAACGATACCTTGTGGGTTCCCTATATCATTTATGAAGGAGATACCATGACATTTAAAGTGATGGACATGGTAAGTGTTTATGGGAAGATGACTGATGAGCAAAGGGAATACTTGAAGAAGTGGACGCGTTTGCGCAATGCAGTTTATGTTACTTATCCTTATGCAAAAAAGGCAAGTCATATTATCAATGATGTGATCATGCATTTGGACAAAATTCCGGATCCACAGCAGCGAAAAAAATATTTAAGTACGCGGGAAAAAGAATTGAAAAAGGAGTTTACAGAACCTCTGACCGCCCTTTCCGTATACCAGGGAAAGATTCTGATGAAGCTCATCAACCGTGAAACGCGAAATACATGTTATGATCTCATCAAAGAATATCGCGGTGGTTTTACTGCTCGTTTTTGGCAAACCGTTGCCTGGGTTTTTGGCAGCAGTTTAAAGCAGGATTACGATCCAAAAGGCAGTGATGCTGAAATGGAGAGTATTGTGCTCGAGGTTGCCCGCATGTATGGCCATGCCTAAGGAGGAATTCACTCCATCATCATCCAAAAATGTATCTTTGCACATCAATTTCAACACATGAAACTATTTGTGCTTGGCATAGGTGTACACCCAGACGATGTAGAGCTGAGTTGTTCTGGAACCCTCATTAATGAAGTGAGGAAAGGCAACAAGGCTGGTGTGATTGATTTGACAAGAGGTGAGTTGGGAACAAGGGGTACTGCTGAAACAAGGGATGCAGAGGCAAAAAAGGCTGCTGAGATCATGGGATTATCCGTTCGTGAAAACCTTGGCATGAGAGATGGTTTTTTTAAGAATGATGAAGAGCATCAATTGAAATTAATTAAGGCGATTAGAAAGTATCAGCCTGAAGTGGTGCTGGCAAATATTTTGGAGGATAGACATCCAGATCATGGTCGTGCAGGAAAATTAATTGTTGAATCATGTTTTCTATCTGGCTTATCAAAAATTGAAACCGTTGATGATGATGGAAAGCCACAGGCAAGATGGAGACCCAAACATGTATTGCATTTTATCCAAGACAGGTTCTATGAGCCGAATTTGATTGTTGATATTTCTGATGTGTTTGAGCAACGCATGGAATCCATCAAGGCTTATGCAACACAGTTCCATACGAGTGCTGATGGTGCAAAAGGTACCCAGACCTATATTTCCACGCCTGATTTTTTAGATGCAATCATTTCAAGAGCAAGATTGATGGGTAAAAGAATTGGAGTGAAGTATGGAGAAGGATTTATTTCACAAAAAAATATTGGTATCAGCAGTCTAGAGCAGATGATACTGAATGAAACATAAAGAAAAAATATGTCACGTTTTAAAGTTGGACTAGTACAAATGTCATGTTCTGCAGATGCGAAACAGAATATGGATAAAGCGATTAAAGGAATCAGAGATGCAGCATCGAAAGGTGCGAATGTTGTTTGTTTACAAGAGCTATTTACTTCTTTGTATTTCTGTGATGTGGAGGATTATGAAAATTTCAAATTGGCTGAGTCGATTCCAGGACAATCAACTGATCAACTTTCAGCCATTGCAAAGGAACTTGGTGTTGTAATCATTGCATCATTGTTTGAAAAAAGAACGCAAGGTATTTATCACAATACTACAGCAGTTTTGGATGCTGATGGAACTTATCTAGGTAAGTATCGCAAGATGCACATACCAGATGATCCTGCTTATTATGAAAAGTTTTACTTCACGCCAGGTGATTTAGGATATAAAGTCTTTCATACCAAGTTTGCAAAAATTGGTGTGTTGATCTGTTGGGATCAATGGTATCCAGAGGCTGCACGTCTCACATCATTGATGGGAGCAGAAGTTTTATTTTATCCAACTGCTATTGGTTGGGCGACTGCACAGGATCAGGCTACCAATGATGAACAATTCAATGCATGGCAAACCATACAAAGGAGTCATGCTGTTGCCAACGGTGTGCATGTAGTTAGTGTAAATAGAGTAGGGTTAGAGCAGAATGGTGCCATGAAATTTTGGGGCGGATCATTTGTTTCGAATCCATTTGGAAGATTATTGTCTCAAGCTTCACATGACAATGAAGAAGTATTGGTGGTAGAAATTGACACACAGAAAACGGACAGCTATCGAACGCATTGGCCATT
>JAFMEZ010000061.1 GCA_017856455.1 Parafilimonas sp. | reverse complement strand
GAATCATTGTGTGCGCTTCCAATATTTCTAATGGAAATTTTCAAATCATAATAAGATTCTGCGATAGAAAGAGGTTGAGGAGTGACTACTATCATGGGTGCTTCGACAACATAATCTGCCTTTGGATGTGGATGAAGCTTTAAAGCAGGATCACCATGAATAAGAATCTGTTCCATGGTAACAAGATTATTGGGAGTATTACCAAAATCTTTTTGAAGAGCAGCAATCGTATTTTGATGAATTTCCCCAATGGTTTTATTGTAGTCAATTCTGCCAATACGCTGATAGAATCTTTGAATAAAATCATTCAAATTCATCAGAATTCCGAAATGCGTACTAGCTATGAAAGCTATACTTCCCTTTTGGGCCTCAAGCGTATACGCTTCAGAAATTGATTTTTTATTTGACACCACCCTTAAACTATCATAGAAGAAATTATTACCTGCCGTACATGCATTTGCAAGAAACAGTGGATATTTTCCCTGGTTATTGAACCTTGAAGGATCATCTAAATTAAATTCCATTGCATTTAAAGAAGAGTGTCCAAAATAATTTACGATACTGACTCCCTTTTCAAATTGCTGATCAATTTGCGTATTATTTCCACTTTCAACTGCTGCTGCTGTTGACTTTTCAATAGTGGTAACATTTGCTCCAAAAACAGTATCAACAATTTTAGATGCAGCATCCTTCATGTATCCTGAGATCACAGATTGAACCACTCCTCCTGCCACTAAATGCAATACATTCTTGGTCCAACCCTTTTTATCAACCGTTTGATCACTGGATGAAGTGCCTTTTAAACTTTCATGTTGTTTCAATTTGTCGATGTATGTATTCAATTCATTTCCGTTGACAACAGAAAGCCTTCCAATGGGCACATGCATAGCAGGGCTCAAATTCTTTGAAGCAAGTATATGATCAGAGCCTGGATTACCAAATGTTGGGACAATATTCAATTGATTGGCAAACAAAGAAGTTTCATTTAAACGATATTGATCATAGGTTACGCCCTTCCCTATCAACAATATAAATTTGGGTGCAAACTTGACAAATACTTGCTGAAGAAAATTCTTAATTGCCAATGGATGCATCTTGATTCCATATGCAAATTGATCAACCAACTGACTCATATTCACAACGAGTACCTTATAATTTCCACCTTCAACACTTGATCGGTATTGCTTATAATTTTCAACTGCATCTCCAGAAGAACTTTTTCTGATCACAGAGTCAGTTATGATAATGAAGTCACCTTGATTTGAAGTCTTTGAATAATCAATGAATGTTTGGTCTTTGAGCCTATCAACCAAACTTATTTCCGCAATTGATGTACTCAGTAAAACTAAATTTCTTTTTTTGGAATCTGATGGAATTAAAAATCGAACATTTGAACCTTTCAATTCACCTGTATATCGATGCTGATTGGTAAGATCTAATAATATTGGAGCAGTGCCTCCATGATTAAATGAACTAATTTCCATCAATCGATCGCTCACAGATGGATCAATAGTAAATTCAAATGATGCGAGATTATTAAAATCAAACTTTCTTGTATAAGAAATTTCGACTTGGCCGACCATATACTGATCAAATGCAGAGGAACTGGTATTAATGAAATCCAACTGAAGTGGACCTGCAATTCTTGATTTAGCTATTTGTATTGATGTATCTCTACTGCTATAACCAGCAAGTGAGAAAGGAGATAATACATTTACTCCATTCAGTAATACACTCACTTGGCGAGTTGTTTGTGATCCTCCAAAAAAGTTTATTCGAAGCGTTGCATCACCTCCATTTGTCAAAACCTGAGTATTGGGAAAATTTATACTCAACGTTTTTGATGCAGTAACCCCTCTACTTGTCCAACCCTCCCCATCATCAAATGATGAAGAGTAAACATTTACACCCGCGATAACATTCGGATTACCCGGATTGATGATGTCTTTAAATGCATGACGGAATGTGTAATTAAAATAAGTATCCGGACTTAAACTGCTTTGTGCTGAATTATTTTGCTTTGTTGTAAATCGAAGATTAGCAGAAGAAGAATTGATTGTCAGAAAATAAACTGAAGTATCTGTAAGCAGACTCCATTTATCGGTTGTCTGGTATTTTGGATTTGCATACATCCTCGTATCAAACTTTCCATCATTTATTTTTCCATAAAATTCCAGATATCCATCATTGCTTAAAGGAGCATTTGTTTGAGTGGTATATATCGGCACCTCCACTCCATTATTCCACAATTGAAAATAATCTGTATTTGTATTCTCTATTCCAGCACTTTTCAGTGTATTGTAAGAAATTCTATACAAGCCATCCTTACCAACTTTGATTTTATAATATGCTTTATTAAAATCTTTTATCCACTCATTCCCAAGTTCTTGCTGTGCTTGTACAGCATTGAATAAAACCATGTAGCATATAATATGTATAACTCTTTTCAACATCAGTATATGTACTTCTTGGTTGGCATTCGCAAATGGAGAGAAAATACATGCGTGTAAAGTGGATTTGATTGATTGGCAAGATTTGTAAATGCATAATCAATTCGGAATTGCTTGATATTAAATCCTACACCCACCCCTGGCTGATAAATCCAAACCTTTGAAAGATTGGTTGTATCACCATCTTTGAGTCCTTTTTGAAAATTATAAATACCCATACGAAAGGCCACAGTCTTTGCATAATTTAGCTCGACACCGATTCGAGGATCCATATTAAGATACTTGGAGCTCAACAAAACATTCCTCTTTCCATCAAAACTCATTTCAAAATTCATTTCTCCAAGGAATGAAAATTTTTCATTCAAATCAGTATTGTATGCTACGCCCAAGTAAAGTCTAGGTGCTGTTAGTTCAACTGATTTAACAGGTATATCGTTATTGGTCAGATAAAGCACTTCCTTTTCTTTCTCTGTAAAAGAGAATCTCCATGCATTGTATGTTGAGGTTATATCTCTAACAACTAAACCAAAACTTATTTTTTTAGATCTGTATTGAAGGGCAGCATCGAGTCCTACTCCCCAGGCTTTTGCAAATTCGCCAACAGAACGATGGATCACTTTTGCATTGGTTCCAAAAGAAAAGTTTTGTTTTGAATCGCTGTATAAAGTTTGTCCATACGATATAAGCAGCGCATAATCTGCAGATGAAAATGAGCGAATGTTATTATAATTGATGGTACCATCAGGTTCTACCAGAAACAAAGTATTAGGAATATCATCAACTGCAAATCGCAATAAACTTATTCCCAGTCCCATCGTAGCCCTTGCAGGATCGCCTATTGGAGAAGCTGCAGAGAAATAATCATATTTACCGATGCCTGCAAAATACTCAGCATGCATGAGTGAATAAGAAGAGTGTCCGCGTAATTCAGAGAGTCCGGCAGGATTCCAAAATCCAGCATATGAGTCTTCTGTAGTTGCAATTTGTGCTCCCCCCATTGCGAGTCCACGTGCTCCCGCACCAATATTCATAAATTCATTGGAGTACTTTCTGAATTGTCCATTTCCTTCTAGGGAATAGGCAATGAGCAGTATGGCGAATAATGACTTTGCAAATGAAATGAAACGAAAATCCAATGCCAGTAAGTATGGGTTATTTGAAATACTTATTTGGTAATTACGCTGGATATTGGATCTCACAAAGTTAGTTCAAAATATGATGTATAAACTGCAGAAAAACAACGTAATAAAAGGAGAAATATTGCGTGCAGCACATGTTTTTGAATCCTTGTACATTTGCAGAAATATTCATTCAATGGACATTGTAGCTGAGTTAAAATGGAGAGGCATGATTCAGGACATTATGCCGGGTACAGAGGAGCAATTAAAAAAAGAGTCCACTACCTGCTATATTGGCTTTGATCCAACAGCCGACAGTCTGCATATTGGCAGCTTGGTGCCAATATTATTATTGTATCATTTGCAGGGAGCAGGACACAAGCCATTGGCTTTAGTAGGTGGTGCAACGGGAATGGTTGGCGACCCAAGTGGAAAAAGTGAAGAGCGGAATTTATTGAATGAGGAAACACTTCAAAAGAATGTTGCAGGTGTCAGAAAACAACTAGAAAAGTATCTTGACTTTGATTCGTCCAAAAAGAATTGCGCTGAGATTGTTAACAATTACGACTGGTTCAAGGGATTAGGATTTATCGATTTTTTGAGGGATGTTGGTAAACATATTACTGTCAACTACATGATGGCAAAGGACAGTGTTAGAAAGAGGATTGAAGGTGAGACAGGCATCAGTTATACAGAGTTTGCATACCAGTTGATGCAGGGTTATGATTTTTACTGGTTGTATCAAAACAAAAACTGCAAACTGCAGATGGGCGGAAGTGACCAATGGGGAAACATCACGACTGGTACAGAATTGATTCGCAGGAAAGCCTCTGGTGAAGCTTTCGCTTTTACTTGTCCATTGATTACTAAAGCTGATGGAGGCAAGTTTGGCAAGACTGAAAAAGGAAATGTTTGGTTAGATCCGGAGAAAACATCACCATTTCAATTTTATCAGTTTTGGTTGAATGCAGCAGATGCTGATGCAGAAAAATGGATCAAAATTTTTACATTGATTGATAAGGTTGAAATTGATCAGGTGATTCAAGAGCATGCAAAAGATCCTGGAGCAAGGATATTGCAGAAAAAGCTTGCAGCATCTATAACAAGTTTTGTGCACGGTGAAAAGGAGTGTGAGATAGCTATGCAAACTACAGAGCAATTGTTTGGCAAAAAGGATGATATCAATTTGAAGGAGATGGATGAGACCACTCTTCTTCAGGCGATGGAAGGCGTTCCAGTGCATTTCATCACTGAGACACAAATCAATAATGGAATTGATATTGTATCTTTTTTATCAGAAACAGGAATATTCCCTAGCAAAGGAGAGGCAAGAAAGATGGTTGCTGGCGGAGGGGTCAGTGTAAACAAAGAAAAAGTAAATGATGCTGGATTAATCATCAATGCTGAAAGTCTACTTGCTGGGAAGTACATTGTTGTGCAGAGGGGCAAGAAAAACCATCATTTGGTAAAGCTGCAGTAAGACTTGAGAAATACTCTTTTTAAATTTTGGGATCTTCTTTCCAAATCACTTATTTTTGCACCCCAATTAGGCTGCCCGATAGTATAATGGTAGTACGACAGATTTTGGTTCTGTTTGTCTTGGTTCGAATCCAGGTCGGGCAACAATTTTAACACATCATTAACAGATAACCCACTGATTTTCAGTGGGTTATATTTTTATACGAAAAATTTATTCCTTTTTCCACCAATTTTTCCACCAAATATGTAAAAAATTACTCATTTTCAATACACTTTATATGAATATAAAATTTATGTTTTATTGATGGATGTTGGAGATAAATCGAATTGTAAATTGTTACAATTAAATAAGATTTATGAGAAGATTCTTGTATATTATATCAGTTTGTTTTGTTTTTTTTTCATGTTACAAAACAGATCCTGAAGTAATAAACTTATTACAACAAATAATATCACAAAATGATAGTCTTAAAATTCAAATAACAACCTTACAAAAGAGAACAGACTCTTTAACTAATGTACTGAGAACAACAAATACCTCTATTTCAAATCTTGACAAAAAGGTTGATTCATTGAAATCACAACTAACATTAGTTTTAAACCAAATTAATACTCTAAACACACAACTTACAACTGCAAACGCAAACATCGTAGATATTCAGATAAAAATAGCTGAACTACAAAAGAAATGTCAAGAATTATACAACCTATTAAATGAATATATAAATTCTTTAAACCTTAATAATCTGACCTTTACCAAAATTAATTCCTCAGATGCATTCACAGTAGTTAGTTCAAACACTCCTGGAAAATATATGTTAATAACAAGAACAACAGTTTTAAAGTCTGAAGACTTTGGTACAAATTGGATCACCACGACTTGGCCATTAGGAATAGTCAGGTCATCCACCTCGACAAACCCAGGAGGTTCATTCTCTACTTTTAATAATGGACAATTTATAATTGCAAGTCTTGATAACGGTTTCTACACAACAGAAAATTTTGGCACTTCTTTCAGTCAATCAGGTCCAACTGGTTTTGGATGTGGTTCTCAAACAATTTTAACATTACCAGATGGGAGATTTATAGCAGGTATGGGAGGCTTTCAAAGAGGACTCTGGAAAAGTTCTGGAACTAACAATCAGACCTGGACAAAAGTATGGGACGGAGGTTCAAAC
The DNA here is from genome assembly GCA_017856455.1 of Parafilimonas sp. Classification (GTDB taxonomy): domain Bacteria; phylum Bacteroidota; class Bacteroidia; order Chitinophagales; family Chitinophagaceae; genus Pollutibacter. The sequence continues at coordinate 604 of JAFMEZ010000061.1, read as the reverse complement.
AGTGACCCCATTGACCTAACATATTATAAAAATAAAGTCTTATACTCTTGTCACTCAAAAGGCGGATGTTGCAGTCCTGACGGTGGTTTATTGAAAAGTTCAGATGATGGTCAATCATGGACTAAAATTTTATCACTATCAAATGGAATTCATGACGTTGAAATAATTCAAGATAGTTTGGCATGGATAGATGATAAAGGTAATTTTTATATAACAAATGCTTCTTCTCCTAATGTAAATGTTAGTCCTACTTTCAACATCGTAACAAACTCAACAATTGCTGCAACATCAGGCGTGTACGAAGTTGATATGAAATCTAATTCATCAAACAAAATGATAGCCGCAACTGCTTCTAGTGGTTTATATATTTCACTTGATTTTGGTAAGACTTGGAAAAAATATACATTTGATAATGCAACTAATTATTACAATATAACTTTTGCTGACAACTATTTGTTTGTAGGTACAAATATTGGAGTATACAGAACAAAACTTTGAATCATATATACAAATAGTAACTTCAACCCATTTGAGTTGAAGTTGTATTATTCCAACTCATACAAATTCAACATCTGATTGGTTTCAAAGTTGGTATAACGAAGTG
>JAFMEZ010000060.1 GCA_017856455.1 Parafilimonas sp. | reverse complement strand
AAGTATTGTATACAATCATTCCACTGGTAAATGTTTTTAAGGGCAGTGAGGATGAAGTAGAAACAAGTGCTATTCTTGGCAACAGAAATCCTTTGTTGCTTGATTCAATTTCAAGCATTGCGTCTGCATTCATTGATTTATTGTTTTCACCGATTTTTATTTGAGCATCTGTATACTGACACATTAGAAGGCTCATGAAGACCAGAATCAATGATGCATTGATAAATGAAATGTTGTTTTTCACTATTTTAAATTTATTGTTTGATAAATCGTTTACCTTTTCCGATCACTGTTCCATCAGTACTGATCAGATTAATAAAATACGATCCGTTAGAAAGTGTTTTTACATTAACCGGTAGTGTGTTAATACCATTGTTATACTGAATTACATTTTCAAATATTTTTTTCCCAATTACATCGTAGATGATTAAATGTGCAGATCCAACAGATGAGGATTTGAATTGAATATTGATATCGTTGTAATTGATAACTGGATTGGGGTATATAACAAAATCAGGAGATGTTATTTTCCCAATTGCTATTGCGGATATTCCTGGTATCATTGTACCAGATATTTTAGAGTCTTCTTTATTTCCCGTTGCAGTTGGTTTACCACTTAGGTCTATCCATTTCATTCCATTCCATCCAACCATTCTAAGTTCTACCGGATCAGCAAAGCTGGTCATATCTGGTATGCTGGCAGTGATGGTTAGTCCTTCGCCATTACCAGTTGTTTCTTCACCAAGATTTCCAAGGTGCCCAACTTGCCAGTCCCATTGACCTATTCTGCTTACTTGAGTTATTGGAGACTGAATAGATTTTATAGAATGACTTCCAGGAAAAGGGTAAGTGAAATCATTGTGTTGTGATGGATCACCTTGTATCCATGCGACTGCGTATGCATCACTAGCTTTATGTGGTTTTGAAATTTCAATGGTCCTTAAATCGTTACCATTGCCTACAGGGAAAACAAAGGGTGTATTACCATATTTTTTGACATAGCCATTGAAATTAGCTTGATCAGAATATCCTGTAAAACTTCCATTTCCAACTATACTATAATAACCAGGCTGAAATGATTTTTCTGAACTCCATGTTGTTGATTTAATTAAAGAGATATCAATTGTACCGTAATTAACTAGTTCACCGCCAGCGTAAACATGGTTGATTTGTGAAAAGCTATATGAAAGAAAGCATGTACAAAAAATGAAGCTCCAGAAAAATTTCATCTATGACTGATTAACGAATTAACAAATAGCACTGTTAAAAATGTTTTGCAATGCTATTGTCACATTTTGCCATTGAAAATGACAATCGTCAATCAAAAAGATGATCTAAATGAAAAGTATATTAAAGTTTATTTTGGTTGTTGCTATACTTTATTCAAAGATTTGAAGAAGTTCTTTATTCATATCAATACATTTGGATATAAGCGAGTTGAGATCAAGATTTCTTGTTCCCTGTAATCTTGCTATCATATTGACAAAAGTTTCAAAATCAAATTTATCTATGTTTAAAATCTTTTGTTGTGCAGTAAAGACAGGCATTTCAGGCCTTTTGGATTTATAAATAATATCTAATACTCCTATAAAATCTTTATTGCCAGTTATAGATGGAGATACAAAATGATTTTGTCTGTAATATTCAAAATAATTATCCATCATTGTAAGAATCCTATTTTCTCGGTTCTTCATGTTTTTAATATGGAAGTAGTAGGCTTTTAATTTTTTAACCAGTGTATCATTATTTAGATACCTCAGCGTTCCTGAATTAATCGCTTGTTCCCATGTTGCATCATTGGGTTCCCAGTTGGTTCTGAGAGAAATGATCGCATAATAAAAGTAAAGTTCGTTGATATGGTTTTCCCAATTTTTGTTTTTATACATAGCATAGACAGCATCTGCAGCATCTTTTTGATTTTGAATCAAGAAAGTCAAGTTCTCTAGGCTGGTTGAATCGTTTTTCAGATCGGTAACCAGTTCTGATAGATAGATTTCTCCTCTATGCATTTCTATCTGGTGTTCTCTGTAATTTTCAGCAAGAAAACCAAGACTGACTGCAAGGAAGAGCATAAAAAATTCTGTGATATGTTCTTTCCAATTCTTTTTGCCATGGTTCTTATGTGAATGATGTACTTCCATGATAATATGTCTTATTAAAAAGATTTATTGATAAATAATTTTTGCAGCTTCTCTTACTTGTGAACCTTGCTTTTTTTGAATGTCATCACCAAGTTCTTCTCTTGCTTTATCTGCAATAGCTTCCAGTATTTTCACCATTTCCGGAAATTCCTTTTGAACATCATATCTCTCTCCAGGATCTCTTCTTAAATCGTAAAGCGCTTTAGGCATCATGATGTTCTCTGGTGAGTTTCCTGGAAATCCGTCTTTACCTGCAACTTGCCCTTCGTAAGATCTTGATGGATGTTCGAATACAAGTTTCCAATGATCTTTTCTAACTGCCTCTAGAGAATTTTTTCTGTAGTAGTAATAAAATTCAGAACGTGGATTTTGTGAGATGTCTCCTTTAATGAGTGGATATAAATTGACACCATCAATTTTTTTCTCTGGGAGCTTTGCATTTGTAATTGCAGCAAGTGTTGGCAAAACATCAATCGTTGAAGCAAGTTGATTAAGCACGAGTCCTGATGGCAATACTCCTTTCCATCTCATGATACAAGGCACACGATGACCGCCTTCAAATGAAGTACCTTTTCCCTCGCGCAATCCACCTGTACTACCTGCATGGTTTCCGAAATTAAACCAGGGCCCATTGTCACTAGTAAAAATGATAAGCGTGTTTTTGTCGAGTTTGAGGTCATCCAGTTTTTTCAGAATTCTTCCCACATTAGCATCGATCTCTTGTATCACATCACCATACAATCCTTGTTTGCTTTTTCCTTTGAATTTTTCACTTGCATTGATAGGCACATGAGGCATGGGATGAGCGAGGTAGACAAAAAATGGATGTTCTTTGTTTCGTTCAATAAACGAAATGGTTTTATCTGTAAGTGTTCCAGTAAGTTGTGCTTGTTGATCAAGTGTTGTGATTGTTGATACGGCTTGGTCTCCTTCGATCAACGGCAATGGTGGGTAACTACTTTTATTTGTTCCTGTTTTTGCAGGTGTACCATCATACAAAACTGGCCACATGTCATTTGAGTATGGTATTCCATAGTATTCATCAAACCCATGACTTTTGGGTAGATATCCTTTTACATCACCCAAGTGCCATTTTCCAAATGCTGCAGTTGCATAATTTTTTTGTTTCAAGAGTTCTGCGATAGTCATTTCATCTGGTGAAAGTCCAATTCCTGCTTTAGGCCAAAGAGCACCTGAAATGCCGATCCTGTTTGCATAACAGCCAGTCAGCAACGAAGCTCTGGAGGCACTACAAACTGCTTGAGTAGTATTAAAATTGGTAAAACGGATGCCTTCTGCAGCCATTTTATCTAGAATTGGTGTATGGATATTTAGTGCTCCATAGCAGGAAAGATCGCCATAGCCCATATCATCCATATATATCAGTATTATATTAGGAAGATTTTTGGTTTGGGCGTTTAGTGTAAGTGATTTACAGAGATCAAGTGTTATGAATAATGATAGAATTAAATATAATCTTATGTTTAATTTATTCATAATGCAGCATTTATTACTATTAAATATACATCAAACTTATGATGGCTATTTCGAACAAACTTTTATTTATTTTGTTCTAAATAAAAATATATGAACATGGAAGAAATGATCCCTAATGAAGGTTTTCCAAAAGTTGCTGCTGCTCAACCTTGTTGTGTAAATGTTGAAGCTGGTAAAACATATGCTTGGTGTACTTGTGGAATTAGTGAGAAGCAACCTTTCTGTGATGGGCGACACAAGAAAATTGAAGGGATGCCTTATAAAAGTTTAAAGTTTGAAGTGAGTGAAAATAAAGAAGTGTGGTTATGTCAATGCAAGAAGACCAAAAATCCACCGTATTGCGACGGCAGTCATAATCATTAATCTTCTTCGAAAACAATACCCCATTTAGTGATCCAAGCTTTAGTGGTTCCAATAAAGCGATCTATTTCATCGCCACCACCATTTCTTCTTGGATCATTTTCTTTGTCCATCCAGTTTTGAAGTTTTAGAGTCATTTTTTTCAAAATGTCATCATACTTTTTATCTCCAGCAAGATTGTGCAATTGAAATGGGTCATTTTTAATATCATATAATTCCTCTCCTGGTCTTTTCCCAAAACTCAAATTGAAATAGTATTTTATTTTCTCATCATCTTTGTTATCAATTAGTAATGCTTTAGAAGGTCCCCCATCAACATCTCCATAGATCGAGGGGGTTCCAGGAATTGATTCATCTCCGGCGGGATATCTATTCGGACGAAAATTTCTGATGTATAAAAATTCATGATCTCTTACAGCACGCATGGGATATCCAGCCAGCATTCCATCGTCAACTCTGCACAGACAATGTCTTTCTCTTTCTAGGAAAACCTCATCACGATTTGATTTTTTCATTCCTTTCATGATTGGTAGAAGACTCAATCCATCTACTTGAGGTTGATTTTTAACACCAGTCATATCTAAGAAACTTGGCATCAGATCAATGAGGTTTACAAAAGATGTATTTACTGTATTTTTTAAATATTGATTTCCCATATGACTGATGATCAGTGGTACACGAGTTCCGTGGTCATACAAATTTGCTTTGGCATGGGGGAATGGCATACCATTATCACTGGTCAGAACAATTATTGTATTTTCTAATCTTCCAGATTTTTCAAGCATATCTAATAATTCTCCAATTTCTTTATCAAATCTTTCAATGAGATGAAAGTAATCTGCTAAATCATTTTTGATTTCATCTGTATTGGGTAAGAATCCCGGGACACTTATATTATCAGGACTGATTCCATTTCTTTTTCCTGCACCAAATGGAAAAAATCTATGAGGGTCATTCGTCCCGAACCAAAAGAAGAAAGGTTCATCGTTTTTTATTTCCTGTAATAATTCTTTAAATCCAATCTCTTTTCCTGCGGGATTTTCTGCGTATCCCATCTTGGTATAATCTCCAGGTCCCCATCCCTTTCTTTCAAATCCAACGAAATACCCATCATTTCTAAGTAATTGTACAAACGTTGGAATGTTTACATCTAATTTTCCAACAAGGTTAACACCTTCACCAAGTTTGTGAGGATATTTACCTGTCAGCATACCAGCTCTTGAGGGTGTGCAAGAAGGCGACGCTGCATATGCATTAGTGAAAGTGATTCCTTTTTTTGCAAGCCTTTCAATATTCGGCGTTTTCACAACCTTGTCACCATAAACACTTGCAAATGGGTAACTGAAATCATCAGCAAGTAGAAAAAGAATATTTGGTCTTTGCTGAGCATAGGTAAAAAAATAGATGCAACAGAAAAGTATAGAAAAAGTCAATTGTCTCATCCTGTAAATCTACATGATTGTATTCATGAATAGTTCAGATAAATCTTACAGAAATTTTATTTGAAAAACGATCTGATTAATTTTTCATTTTTTTTCCAAAAAGAAAAGAAAGACCCCTGCACATCTTTGATTTCAGGGATGATCCAAGGTCGAAGATCTTCAATTCCTTGGTAATGTCTATTTAAAGGGTGTTCTTGAAAATAGATTGGTTGATTGCCCAGTTTGTTTTTAAGGTCAATGAAACTTCCTACGAATATTTGAATTCCGTGGATGTTCTGTGCAAGTTCTAATATAAATGAAATACATTTCTTTGAAACTGGATATTGATTGAACAGATCGGGCTCTAATAATAAAATTCGATTTGCATTCATATCTTCCCTCCAAGTTGGAGAGAGATTATAATAATTGTAAATAAGTGTTGGGAGTTCCGTATTCAAGTTCAGATTTTCTACAACCGGTAATTGAGTATTGAGATCAATCTTTTCATTTTCATTTAGTGCAGATGGTGTCTCAAGTTTTTGAAGATCCTCATAGCTCAGATCGAGAAAGGTGTTTGATTGACTAGTTTTTGTATAATAATTAATATTTTCTTGGTTGGCTATATATTTTTTATTTGAAAAGGAACCAGCAATCCATTGCCATGATAATGCATTACTCCCCCAATCTCCATCCAGCAAATGATAATACATCCACTGCGCTGGATGCAGCCAATGTGATTTTCCCAAATTGCAAGTTAAAAATGCAGTATACATTCTTAAATGGTTGTGCATCATCCCTGATAACTTCAGTTCATCAATAGCGTCATCAACTGATTGTATGGATGTTTTAGCTGATACAATTGAAATTGGGATTCCATGATTATTTACATCTGATTGAACTTGTTTTAGATCTGCGTTAATGCCCTCGCCATGTTTTTGCCATACTCGTTGAAAATATTCTCGCCATAAAAGCTGTTGAATAAATTTTTCACAAGAGTAATATGTATAACCCTTTTTGATCAAATGATTCAATACCATCTTTCCATTAATAACTCCTCTGGATATATATGGAGAAAGTTCGGTTACAGCACCGTTGGTAAAATTTCTTGTCTTACTATATTGGACAGGTTCAATTTGTTCAAGTTGTTTTATGATATCATTATACTTTGTAGTAAGCGGGTTCTTCACTTATCTTTTGCTTATTTTATTGTGTGTAATCTGTCGTTGGAGTGTGCACTTGAATCTGTTGATTGAAGGGTCTCTTAGTTGTGCATGTTTTTGGCTAATACCACTGTTTACTCTTTCCCTCCATAAATTAAAACTAGAGCGTTTCAATTCTTTGCGCATTATTTTAATGACAGTCGACTCATTAATACCGAATTGCTTTTCTATGGCTTCAAAAGGGGTTCTGTCTTCCCAAGCCATTTCAATGA
>JAFMEZ010000025.1 GCA_017856455.1 Parafilimonas sp. | reverse complement strand
TGATGAAGAAAAAGAAATATAAGTTTCCTGCTACGATAGAGCTTGAATATGAAGTCCCTTCAGGTTCAGACGCTGTCAAAGAAGTAGCAAAATGTGTTGAATACGCAAAAAAGGCTCTCAGTTGAGAGCCTTTTTTTTAAATGTTATTTTCCTATTATTACATTGGTTTTACCCTGAATACAGTACCCGGATTCTCAATACCTACATAGATATAACCGTCTCTTCCCATTTCAACGTTTCGTGTACGACCAATATTCAATAAAATTTTCTCTTCACCAATAACCTTATTGTTTTGCATCATCACACGATTTACATAATTAAATCGAAGTGACCCTACCAATAAACTTCCCTTCCATGCTGGATATTTTGTTCCAGTTACAAAAGCTAATCCACTTGGCGCAATAGACGGAATCCAATAATGAACTGGCTGCTCCATACCCTCTTTTTTACTGATTGGAGTAATAGGTTTCCCATCATAATTAATTCCATATGAAATCACTGGCCATCCGTAATTCACACCAGGTTTTATATGATTGAGTTCATCTCCTCCGCGTGGACCGTGTTCTGTTTCCCAAATCAATCCAGTTACTGGATCCATTGTCAATCCCTGAGGATTTCGATTACCATAAGTATAAATAGTAGCTTTTGCAGTGCCGTCCTTTACAAAAGGATTGTCAGCAGGAATGCTTCCATCATCATTGATACGATGTATTTTACCAGGTGAAGTATGGATGTCTTGAGGGAAAATTTTCTCTTGACCACGTTCACCCATGGAAATAAACAGATATCCTTTTTTATCAAACACAAGTCTCGATCCGTAGTGATGCTTTGTAGTGGTATAAGGTAGCCCTTCAAAAACTTCTTGCTGATCAACAAATTGACCATCTTTGATTCTTCCTCTTACAACTGCCGTTGTAGCCAATTTCTTTCCACCCTCTTCTTTGAATTTAGAGTAAGAGATATACACCCAACCATTTTGATCATATTTGGGGTGAAGGGTAATATCAAGGAGTCCGCCTTGTCCTTCAGCAAGCACTGCTGGAGTTCCTGTGATTGCTTTTTTATTTTTGTTTTGATCAACATGATAAAGCACTCCACTTCTATCTGTAATCAAATACGTATTGTCTGGAAGTTGTTCAAATCCCCAAGGACTTGTCAATCCAGTTGCAATCGTATCTAAGGTAACAGTCATACCTTTTGCTTTGAAGATAGCCGGACCAGTTGGTTTTGATTTATCTTTTGCAAAATCATACTGTTGAACTGTCTTCAAACTCTCTGTAATAAGATTTGCGAGTCCGTCTATTTCTTTTGGAGTCAAAATTCCATCCCAACTTGGCATACCAAAATCTGAATATCCAGTTGTAATACTTTTTACAAGATCTTCTTTTTTGTTTCCATGTTTCCATACACGATCAACAAATGCATCAACACGTTCACCATGACAAGAAGCACATTTTTCGGTGTATATCTTCTTTGGATCCTGGTCGGCAATTTTCCTGTTGCCAGAATAGTGTATTTGAGAAAATGCAAAACAAATGGCAGCCAATAGAAATGCCAGTGATAATTTTTGAATTTTATTCATATCCAATGTTTGAGTCTAGCAATTTACGGATGAAATATCATACTTGTATATATTCAATAAAAAGCCCCGCTCCAAAAGGAGCGGGGCGCACTGCTTATGAGAAAAAAAGAAAGGTTAATCTGGGATTTTATCCAATGCTGGCTTATTCTTATCAGCACCTGAATACCCGACGTTTTGATTGATTACGCCTAAGCTATTGGCAAGAATAGCCGGACGAGGAATTGGCCATAAAACGTGGTATGGACTGATGGTGTACTGGTCACCACGTATATTCTTCACACCTTTTGCATAGAAATCATTCTTAGCCATAATCCTGTCGTAAAAGAAGTTGGCTGTAGAGAAGTTTGCCGCATTGTATGTTTTGCCATTATATGACTTGCCAGTTTTTGCAAAAATGTATGCAACCCTTGTCAATTCAGTTTTTCTTGGCTCTTCATAATACAGTTCTCTTGCTCTTTCGTCAAGTATGGTACCAATATCAACTATACCAGCTCCATATGCATCGCAACCTGCTCTCTTTCTAACTGTATTGACATCAGCTGTTGCACCAGCAACATCCCCTTTCCACCAGTAAGCTTCTGCTCTCAGAAGATATGTTTCAGCTAAACGGAATGCATACCAGTCAGAATTACCTCCCTGCCATGGATACCTGATTTGATCTTCCACATACATTTTGTAATGTGGCCATGCATACCAGTTACGAATGGTGTCGCCATTTGAAACCAGCAATGATCCATCTGCTTTTCTCAACTGTAATCGTTGACCATAGTATGGAGAAGTAGCTTTGATTGCCTGGTTATTGTAGGTTAAATTTTCCATTTCCATCCAGTTGCCTGAAAGGGTATCATGACGTAAATCTTTCACATCATCCCAGATATACTTTGTATGATATGGAGTAGAACGGCAACGACCGATACCGCGACCATAATTTTTCATATGATCAATCTCAACCGATGTATTGGTCATTCCCTGCTTTCCGTCTGGCGTTAAAATTGCAGCATTGGATGAGAATGGAAGTGCCTGACGCATCGTATTCACTCCACTTGCAGTTGCTGAAGGATCTCCGAAACGGTCAATCACAGAGAATAATACCTCTGTGTTGGATGCAAGAAATTTATTGACAGGGCGATGTAAATCCCAAATAACATTGCGTTTTGCATTGCTTGCATCTGCTCCGAAGCGGGAAGTCATCAATTTAAATGCACCATTATTAATCACAGCTGTAGATGAAGCAATTGCATCATCAAATAATCCTAGTGCTAAATTGATCTTAGTCAATAAATGCCCTACTGCACCTCTGTTGATATCCCCTTTATTTGCAACCCAAGGAACATTGGCAAATGCAAACTCAAGATCAGTTTTCATCTTTTGAAGGATAACCTCACGTTTCACTGAAGCAAAATCCAATTTAGCATCTGTGAGTTCTTTCAATGTACATGGAACATCTCCAAACTCATGTGTTAGTCTGTAGTATGCATATGCTCTATAGAAATAAGCCCTACCAAGAATTATATTTTTAGTTGCATCAGGTATTGTTTTATTTTCTGCAATACGTGTTGTGATTGTATTGGCCAAGCGTACAACTAAATACCATCTTTCCCAATACCAGCCAATTCTGTTAAAGTCATTACTATTCAAATTTGCATCTGGTGTTATAAGCACGTTTAGGTTAACAGCAGGTCCAAACTTATCTGTTGTACCTTCCACGGCTACTTCAGAAAAAATTGTTTCTGTAATAATGGGTGCTCCGTCACCATACCATTCATCACGAACATTTCGTGCAATGGCAGCCAAGGCTGCATTGAAACCTGGTTCGTCAATCAAGGTATTCTCAGGTGAGAAAAAAGATAAAGGTTTTGGCTTCAGCCAGTCTTTTTGACACGACTGAGTTACCAACAATACCAACGCTGTTATAGCGAAGTATTTCATTAATTTATTTTTTGAATTTTTCATGTTCAATTTTTTGATGGTTTCAGTTGTTCAATTATAATGTTAAGTTTAAACCAAATGTTCCATAAGAAGGTGTGAAAAACTTATTCTCTGGATCAAAATACTTCCACTGTGAAAACACAGCAGCATTTTGTACGTTGAAATAAAGTTTAAGTCCCTGTGCCTTGATCTTACTCAATGCAGATTTAGGAACGGTATAGGCAATGCTCACGTTGTTTACCCTAACAAAAGAAGAAGATCTCCATACATTGAACTTGATACCAGATCCTTCAGCAGACATCATCCTTGCATAATCATCAATTTGATTTTCTGGAGTCCAATATGGCACCTTGTAGAATTGTGAACGATCATAGAACATTACTCCTCCAAACAGAGTTGCATTGGTAGCCTCATTAAATTGTGTCAGCTGTCCAAATCTACCATACAGTTGAAATGATACATCCCAGTTTTTGTAGATGGTAAATTCATTTCTAAGGTTGAAGGATACTTTTGGCACAGATTGTCCTAAGAAAACTTTATCATCGATGGTAAACTTACCATCCTTGTTTACGTCTTCCAGTTTAAAATCACCAGGATTAAATCCAAATGATTTTGCAGTTGCTGCTTCTGAAGTTTTCCAAACACCAACAATATTGAAATCCCAAATGGTATTTACATTTCTATTGATAAACCATCCATTTGCCTGATCATCTTTGTCTACATAAGTAACGTTACCACTTGCATCAGTAACGGGAACTTTACCGTACAATTTGATGATCTTATTTTTATTGCTCCAAATGGAGAATGAAGTCCTCCAAACAAAATTGGCTTTATTCATATTCTCGGTATTAAGGTTCAATTCAATACCTGAGTTATCAATCGCACCAAGGTTTGCAACTACACTAGTGAAACCAGTAACATTAGGAAGAGCACGGTTAACCAACAAATCTCTAGTTTGTCTTATATAATAATCAATAGCACCGGAAATCTTACCGCCTTTCAATGAGAAATCAGCTCCAAAGTTTAGAGAGCTGTTTCTTTCCCATTTCAGATTTGGATTACTCATGTTCACAGTTTGCACAGTACCTACGCCAACATTTGAACCTGCTGTATTCGTGTATAAGTAACTATTGGATGACAATTGAGAAAGGGCTGCATATCTACCAATCTCCCTGTTTCCGTTTTCACCATATGAAACTCTAACCTTAGCATATTCCAACCAGTCTTGTGTGTTACTCATAAACTTTTCATCAGACAGCACCCAACCTAAGGCGGCAGAAGGAAAAAATGCTCTTGGGTTTCCTTGTCCGAATGCAGAATATCCATCACGACGACCAGTAACGGTCAACAAATATTTATCGTCATAACTATAGTTGATTCTACCCATGATCGCATCACCAGTTGCATATTGATCATCAGCAGAAATTAAGGTTACTAATCTTGCAGCTTGAATGGCATTCCAACCTAAATTATCATTCGGCAAATAGTTTTCAGCATTGATGGTAGAAGAGAAAGATTGGAATTTCTCAGCATTGAACAAACCTGTTGCATCAACTGAGTGCTTGCCAAATTTTTTGTTCCACATCAAGAGATTATCAATTTGCCATTGATAAGTACGATCATCTCTTCTGGATGTAATACCGCGTCTACTCTCTAATAAAGGACGTTGTGAGGAAGTATGCTGGTAATTATTATACCACTCAAATCTTGGTGTATAGTTTACCTGATAGGAGAAGCCCAATGGTAATTTTCCTTTTGCATAAACAGTACCAAACAAGTTATTTGACTTGATGCTTCTTTTAACGTAATAAACATCAATCAAAGGATTGGTATTATTACCAATGTTGTCTGTAGTACTTGAACGCAATCTTCCATCAGCTTGATAAAGATTCCCAAATGGAGTAGAACGAATCATATCACTAAGCCTCACTGGAACTGCTCCTTCATCTCTGCTGGCAAATTGCATGTTCAGTCCTATCGTCAAATATTTTGCAATATTTGATTCAATATTAGTCCTTGCACGGAAGGTTTTGAATCTTTCACCAACAGCCATGCCCTCATTATCAAATACACCAAAAGATGTATAGTAATTGAATGTTTCATTTCTACCAGAAACACTCACCGTATGATCGTGTTGTCTACCATCTTTATTCAACATCAATGACTCCCAATCAATAGGTGTATTATTTTTATAACTCTCAATTTCAACTGGAGCCATACCTACAGTTCCACCCAAACGATTTAACCATACAGTGGTTGGATCTTGGCCAACTTGGTTACCCAATGCCAACCATTGATCAACAGTGAATCCTGCAGGAAGTTTGCTTGGATTCCAAGCCCAGTATTTGATACCTGGCTTAGAAGTTGAATCATATCCACGCATACTATAAATAACATCAGAGCGCCAGTTTAAAAACTCTTCAGGAGACAATAAACCAGGCCAACGTGCAATTTTATTCATTGTATAGTTAGAATTGAACGTAACTACTGGCTTACCACTTTTACCTTTCTTGGTAGTAATTAAAATAACACCATTGGCAGAACGTGCACCGAATACTGCAGCAGAGCTTGCATCTTTCAGTACGTCCATTGTAGCAATATCATTTGGATTGACGTCACTCAGATCGCCTTGATAAATAACTCCATCAACAACGATCAATGGTGTTGTTGAAGCAGTCAGAGAAGCGCGACCTCTGACACGTAAATCACCACCGCCCTTTGGAGATGCATTGAATCCAACATCCAATCCAGGTGCGTTACCACGTAACATATCCTGAACAGAACGTGCATTTTCATTCTCCAATTGAGATGCTTTTACCTGAACAACAGCACCTGTGAGGTCTTTCTTACGTTGTGTGCCATAACCTACAACAACGACGTCTGTTAATTGATTGATTTGCTCTCTTAAGGTTACCTTGATAGCACCAGCAGCAGCTTGAATTTCTTCTGTGATATAACCACTAAAAGAAATTTGAAGAACAGCATCATTGGCTACTCCTCTCAAACTGAACTTTCCGCTTTGATCTGTAACAGTTGATAACTTGGTACCCTTGATGGTTACGGTAGCGCCTACAAGAGGTGCATTTCTAACATCCGTAACAGTACCTGTGATGTCGATAGGTGGTCTTTCAAAATTTCTTGAATTCTTTGAAAGAGAAATTTTCTCTGCATGTACCTGTACAACGCTTAGTGACAGCATAGCCACTAAGGCAGCATAAAAGTACGTGCTCATACTTTTTTTTCTCATGGCAAGTTTACGTTTTGGTTTTGGTTGACTATGCTCTTTCAAGTTAGGTGAATTTTACTTTGCTCAATCCCCCGCGATTTAGAATCTCCGAAAACGTTTTCAGCATTTCGAAGTTTCAACAACAAATTTGTCATCTCATTATTGCTCAGATAGATATAGCAACTAATCATTAACTTAGAATCATCATTTAAACTCATAATCATGCTGAGGTTTTTAAAAATTTTTCTTTTCGCTTTCTTCTCACTGACAACATTCGCACAACAAATACCAAGTCCTAAAGAACACTTTGGTTTTTCAATTGGCGATAACTATAAACTGGCCAACTTCACCCAAACAGAAGCTTATTTTAAGAAATTAGATCTTGCCTCAGATCGTGCAATGATGCATTCAATCGGCAAGACAGAGGAAGGAAGAGATCAATTTATGATGATTGTTACTTCCCCTGCCAACCACCAAAAGCTGGCTACCTATAAAGAAATCTCACAAAAACTGGCACGAGCAGAAAACTTATCAGAAGCTGATGCTAGAAAACTTGCTGCCGAAGGAAAAGCAGTTGTATGGATTGATGGTGGCTTACACGCAACTGAAGTTGTGGGAGCACATCAACTGATTGAGATTGCTTATCAACTTTGCAGCAGAAATGACGAAGAGACAAAATACATACTGGATAACGTAATCATTCTCATTGTACATGCAAATCCAGACGGACAAGAATTGGTTTCAAATTGGTACATGAGAAACAATGACTCAACAAAGAGAACAACGTCGTTTCTACCTCGCCTATATGAAAAATATGCAGGACATGACAATAACCGCGATTTCTACATGATGAATTTAAAAGAGACCCAAAATATGGGTCGTCAACTGTATGTTGAATGGATACCTCAAATCATGTACAACCATCACCAAACTGGCCCACAGGGAACAGTTGTAGCAGGACCTCCATTCCGCGATCCATTTAATTATGTTTTTGATCCACTGGTAATGACAAGCCTTGATGCAGTTGGGGCTGCAATGATCAATCGCTTGATTCAAGAAGACAAACCTGGATACACGCAACGTGCAGGTTCTCCTTATTCAACTTGGTATAACGGTGGACTGCGAACTACAACATATTTCCATAACATGATTGGCTTGCTAACAGAAATTATTGGAAGTCCTACCCCCTCAGAAATTCCTGTAGTACCTAATCGTCTTATCCCTAGCAGTGCGAATCCATATCCAATCACTCCCCGTAAATGGTATTTCAGAAATTCGATTGACTACTCTGTTTCATTGAACTATGGTGTGTTGATGTATGCAGCAAGACATAGAGATGAATTGCTCTATAATATATATAGAATGGGTAAAAACTCCATTGAAAGAGGAAGTAAAAACAATTGGTCACTCTATCCAAGTAAGACTTCCATGATCCAAGAATTATATCAAAAGGATCAACCTCAAAAACCTCGCGAAGAAAATGCCACTCCAGAAAGCTGGGGTAGAAACATCGCAAATATTTCTACTAAATACTTTGATACTGTATTTAAAAACCCGATGCATAGAGATGCACGGGCATATATTGTTCCTGCCAATCAACCTGATTTTGCTACTGCAACAAGATTCATCAATGCACTGATTAGAACTGGTATCGAAATCCATCAATCAAATGCACCTTTCAATGTCAATGGCAAAACATATCCTGCAGGATCATATATCGTAAAATGCGACCAAGCTTTTCGTCCACATATATTAGATATGTTCGAACCGCAAGATCACCCGAATGATTTTCAATATCCAGGCGGACCTCCTGTTCCTCCGTATGATGCAGCAGGCTGGACTTTAGCATATCAAATGGGAATAGAATTTGATAGAATTACAGAAAATCTTTCTGGTCCTTTTTCTAAAATTAAAATTGGTGAAGTTCAAGCGCTTAAAGGAAATGTAAATACTGATAATGCAAAAGGCGGATACCTGATCAATGCAGCAAACAATCATTCATTTGCATTGGTAAATGCTTTACTGAAAAAAGATATAAAAATATCGAGGATAACTGACGAACATGAAGGATTTGCAAAAGGTTCGTTTTATGTGTCGGCATCAACAGCTGCAACTTCATTGATCAAAGAACTTGCAGAGAAGATGGGTGCAGATGTAAAAGCAATTGATAAAAAACCAATTTCATCTTCCCCTATCCAACCTGCACGTATTGCATTATGGGACACCTATGGTGGATCAATGCCATCTGGTTGGATGAGATGGATTTTTGAACAGTTCAATTTCAATTATAATGTAGTGTACGCACAAGACATTGATAAAGGTGATCTGAAATCTAAGTATGACATAATTATTTTTGTTGAGGGAGCAATGCCTTCGCTGAATCCAAATGCGAGAAAACCAGTTGGACCAAAACCAGAGGAGACGCCTGATGAATTCAAAAAAACAATTGGTAATCTGACAACTGAAACTTCAATTCCTGCACTCAAAAAGTTCATGGAAGATGGAGGAACAGTATTGACAATCGGAAATTCTACCAGTCTTGCCTATCATTTAAAACTTCCCGTGACAAACGCCTTGGTTGAAACAGTGAATGGCAATCAAAGAAACTTGCCGAATGAAAAATTTTATATACCGGGAAGCGTTATGCAGATCACCTTGGATCAAACACAATCCAATACATGGGGTATGAAAAAAACTGCAGATGTATACTTCGATGATAGTCCAGTTTTCAACATCAATCCTGATGCACAAAGCAGTGGAATGATCAAACCAATTGCATGGTTTGCATCAGATAAATCATTACGAAGCGGATGGGCATGGGGTCAATCTTATCTAAAAAATGGAATTGCAGCTTTTGATGCAAAAGTTGGAAAAGGTAAATTAATCGCTTACGGTCCGGAAATAACATTCAGGGCACAAACACACGGAACATTTAAATTGGTATTCAATCATCTTTATAAATAAAAAGAAAAATTGATTTCAAACGTTTGCAGATTAAAATCTCTTCAATTGAAGAATATTTTTTGAATTGAATGTAGCGCTCATCCTGCTTATTTCGTAAGTTAGATATGACCTCGGTGAGGTCATACAACGATTGAGCAATGAAAAAAGCACGTTTATCATTTCTGCAAATCATTAATATGAATGTCGGTTTCTTCGGCATTCAATACAGTTTCGGTTTACAACAGAGCGCTGTGAATCCGATCTATGATATGCTCGGTGCTCAGCCAGATGAAATACCAATTTTAAACTTAGCTGGACCCATGACTGGTCTGCTCATTCAACCCATTATTGGAGCAATGAGTGATAGTACTTGGCATCCTAAGTTTGGAAGAAGAAAACCATATTTCTTTATTGGTGCCCTTCTATGCAGCTTATGTTTATTGGTTTATCCATTCAGCAGTTCACTTTGGATGGCAGCAGGATTATTATGGATTTTAGATGCTGCCAACAATACCGCAATGGAACCTTACAGAGCTTTTATTGCAGATAAACTACCCAATGAACAATATGGGACAGGTTTTCTTTCACAAAGTTTTTTTACTGGACTCGGCATTACACTTGCAAATATTTCTCTTTTTATTTTTCAGAAATATATAACAGGTACAGCTGGATCTCTCCCAATCTGGGTATATGCTTCCTTCTTCCTGGGTACAATTTGTTCAATAGGATCTGTTTCATGGAGCTTGTATACCACACCAGAAATACCTCCGTCAGAAGATGAATTAAAACTTTTGCGAGAAAAAACTAAAGACTTACCACATCCATTTTTTCAATTTCTACTATCCATCATCACTACAATTATTGCTTATTCTCTAGTGATCATACTGATTATTCCCTCGATCTTTTTTAAAGATCTCATAAAAAACCTACTGAAGAAAACAGAGGAACATAAATGGTTAAAAATTGTTTTTGCACAAAACGTAGAAATTATTGATGCAATTTTTGAAATGCCTTCAGTGATGTGGAAACTGGCATTGGTTTATTTGTTTCAATGGTATGCACTGTTTTGTTATTGGCAAAATGCTGCAAAAAGCATCGCTCAATCAGTATGGAAAACAAGTCCCACTGATAACAAATCCCTTTTTGAAGAGGCTGTTGGTTGGACAGGACTTGTAAATGGCTGGTATAACATCATCACATTTCTATCTGCTTTTGCATTGGTGGGATGGGCAAAAAAATATGGAGCCAAAAAAGTACACTTCATTTGTTTGATACTGGCAGCAACAGGACTTCTTTTCTTCCCTCACATAGAAAATAAATTTTTATTGTTTTTACCTATGATTGGTTTCGGAATCGCATGGGCGAGTATGATGGGAGTACCATATCTATTGGTTGTAAATGAAATTCCAAAAGAACGATACGGCGTTTACATGGGTATCATCAATATGATGATTGTTGTGCCAATGATTTTTCAAACCCTGAGTTTTGGATATGTATCAAAGTATCTACTGAATAATAATGCTGGTTCTGCCATTAGTTTTGCAGGAATACTTTTGATCTTAGCTGCACTTGCAACATTAAGAATTAAGGATACAATTAATAATTCAAATACAATTTAATTATCATCAGGATATTGAGGTATGAATAAAATACTATGTATAGGAGAGGCGTTGATTGACATGATTTGTACAGACAAAGGAAAATCTTTATCTGATGGTGAGCACTTTCTAAAAAAAGCTGGTGGCGCACCAACAAATGTTGCAGCGGCAATTGCAGCATTAGGAGGAAATGTTGAAATTTCTGCAAAAGTTGGGAAAGATCCTTTCGGAGCTCATTTGATTGAAGTTTTAAAAAACTTTGGCGTTTCTACAGATGCAATAAAAATTGATCCAAATCATTTCACAACATTTGCTTTTGTTTCACTGATGGAAAATGGTGAGCGTGATTTCTATTTTAATCGAGGTGCAGATGGCATGCTTGATACAGAAGATGTTAAAGCAATTGATATGTCATCTTTTCTAATTTCACACTTTGGATCTGCTACTGCTTTTCTACCCGGACCACTTCAATCAACCTATGAATTTCTTCTCTCAAAAGCAATTGAACACCATCATTTTATCAGTTTCGATCCAAACTACAGAGAATTATTGTTTGGAAACAATAAAGCCGAATTCATTAAAAGATCACTAAACTTTATTCAACAAGCTAACTTTTTTAAAGTTAGTGATGAAGAAGCTTTTTTAATATCAGGAAAAACACAATTGAATGAAGCTGCTGAATATTTTGGCAAGTATAATAATGGTGTTTTTGCTATAACACTTGGAAAAGATGGAACACTTATTGGCATTCAAGGTGAAACCCGGATCATTCCTAGTATACCTATAATACCAGTTGACACAACTGGTGCAGGTGATGCATTCGTTGGTGCAGTATTGTACCAACTGAGTAAATTTAATAATCATGAAATCAATTCGCTAGATATCAATCAATGGATTTCCATTTTTGAAAATGCAAATAAAGCAGGCGCAAGAACATGTGAATACATGGGTGCAATGGAAGCATTTAAACATTTGAGCAGCGATATATTCAATTCCTAAAACCCTATTGATGACCTTCAATAAAGAATTACACGAATACGTGAATAGCATCATTGACAAAAAGCAAGTCGATGTAAAAGGAAAAGACAATGTGTTTTACTCAAGACTCATGTCAAATATTGATACAATTGATCATTTGTACAGAGAAATCTATGGACACGGTCAATTTGCAGATGAAAAATACAATGAATTAATTGTAACACTGATTGAAGCACATCAGAAAAGAGAAAATGATCTGAGGGATAGAGATGAAGAGAAAATAGAAAAAGGCAATTGGTTCCTGAGCAATGAGATTACAGGCATGAGTCTATACGTTGATCGATTCTGTGAAAATTTGAAATCTCTTCCTGAGAAACTTACTTACTTCGAAAATTTAGGAGTAAACTTTCTCCACCTTATGCCAATCTTTGAAAGTCCGGCTGGTGAAAGTGATGGAGGATATGCCGTTTCAAATTTTAGAAAAATTGATAGCCGATTTGGAAATATTGAAGATCTGATTTCACTCAGAAAGAGGATGCAAAAAAAAGATATGTACCTCATGATTGATATTGTACTCAATCATACTTCTCATCATCATGAATGGGCCCAAAAAGCAAAATCTGGAGAAAAGAAATATCAAGATTACTATTATATGTACGATGATAGGTGGATCCCTAATCAGTACGATGATAAAATGCCAGATATATTTCCAGAAAGCTCACCTGGTAATTTCACTTATATAGAAGATTGCAATAAATGGGTAATGACTGTATTCCACAATTACCAGTGGGACCTCAACTATCGCAATCCTGATGTTTTTTGTGAAATGTTAGAAAATATTCTTTTTTATGCAAATATTGGTGTTGATATACTTCGTATTGATGCCCCTGCATTCATATGGAAGGAAACTGGCACCACTTGTCAGAATCTCCCACAAGCCCATACACTATTGAGATTGATTAAACAATGTGTGCTGGTATCTGCACCAGGTATGGCATTACTTGGAGAAGCAATTGTTGCCCCTAAAGACATCATGAAGTATTTTGGAACAGGTGCATTCACTGCTAAAGAATGCGATGTCGCATACAATGCAACGCACATGGCATTACAATGGGATATGCTTGCTTCGGGTGATACAAAAGTTATGCTTGCGGCTCAACATGAAATTCTACAAAAGCCATACGGAACAACGTGGATCAATTACACGCGATGTCATGATGACATCGGATTGGGTTATGACGACTATATGATTGAACAGGCAGGAAGAAATCCATATGAACACAGGAAATTTTTAAAAGATTACTACGCTGGTGCAATTTGGAATAGTCCAGCAAAAGGAGCTCTGTTTTCGTCAAACCCTAAAACTGGTGATGCGAGAATAAGTGGTTCGTTGGCTTCACTATGCGGATTAGAAAAAGCTTTAGATGAAAAAAATGAATACCAAGTTGATCTTTCCATAAAAAAGATATTACTCATGCAAGCGCATTCTTTTTTTCTTGGAGGAATTCCTATCATTTTTTATGGTGACGAAGTTGGTTATACAAATGACTATAGTTATTTGAATGATGAAGGGAAAAGTTATGATAACAGATGGATGCACAGGCCAATTATTGACTGGGAGAAAAACAAAAAAATAACTGACCCCCATTCGATTGAATCAATCATTTTTAATGCTACCAAAAAATTAATCTCTATTCGGAAACAACATTTCCTGGTTGGTGATCATAAAAACCTTACCTGGTTAACACCGCATAATCATCAAATTGCTGGTTACTTGAGAACATATGATGATAAAAAATTATACTGCTTATTCAACTTCAGTAATCAATCAGCGTATCTAACCTGGTATGCATTCAAAGAACACGGAAGCTTTAAGCCGAAACTATATGACTATTGGAAAGAAAAAGAATATACAATAGGACTGGATAATGACTATCTGATTATCGAACCTTATGGATTTCATTTATTAGAACCTAGAGACTAACTATATGCTTTTTCAAAGCGTCTAATAATCTTTCAAAACGATCGTGAGCATTATTGCATAACAAAATGATGGTTTTGTCAGTATCAATATATCGAACAATCTCAGTTTTATACCCAGGATTATCTCCACTGTGTTGAACGTATTTACCCAAAACATCATCTTCACCTAGCTCCCATCCAAATCCATATTGTGACAAGGAACCATTATTTAATACAGCTGGTTTGAAAGCTTCTCTCTTCATCTCAGGTGTAAAAAATCTTCCATCATATAGTGCACGATCCCATTTCAATAAGTCATGTGCAGTAGAGCTAATTCTACCAGGACCTTCACGCTGTCCTAACCAAATAGTGTAATTAGATGAAGGAAAAGAATCAGCTTTTACATATTTGGTTTCACCCGAAGGTTTCATATGCCCATAAGCTAAATTGCTAAGTGATTTTTTTTCATCAGGAGTCCTTAAATCTGTGTCATTCATCCTGAATTTTTTAAACACCATTTCACGCAACATCGTGGTAAAATCTCTTCCACTTGCCTTCTCTGCAATACTTGCCAACAAAACATATCCAGTATTACTGTATTCATACTTTTCCCCTGGTAAAAAATTAGCAGGTGGCGCATATTGATTAAGATAGGCAATGATATCATTATTATCTGCCACTTTATTTTTATCCCAATGAGCATCCATGATGGCTTGGTAATCTGGAAGTCCACTTGTATGATTGAGTAATTGTCGAATAGTTATTTTCTTGTAAGGGATACTTAAATAGTTTTCAACCAAATCATCAAATTTCAACTTGCCTTTCGCCTCAAGTTGAATGATAACCATCGCTGTGAATTGTTTGGAAACAGATGCAAGTTCAAAAATATCTGATGATTTTAATTTATCGCCTGTCTCGAAATCCCTCACCCCAAATGACTCTTCTACAAGTACTCTTCCACCCTTTGCTATTAAGACAACCCCATTGAAGGGATCAGTTTCATCAAAAACGGATTCCATTATTTTATTCAATGGAGATTTTCGTTGTTGTGCGTAAGACAATCCAATCATTAAAAAAAGTAGAACAGCAAAAAGGGTTAGCCCTTTGGCAAATGATATCATAAGCAATAAATTCATTTTAATTCAACAACCATCTCAATTTCAATCGCCGCGTCAAGGGGCAGAGAAGACATTCCAACTGCTGCTCTAGCATGCCTACCTGCATCACCAAATACGGCTACAAGTAAATCTGAACATCCATTCATGACGGTCGGGTGTTGAGTAAAAGCTGGATCAGCATTCAACATACCCGTTACTTTTACGATTCGTTTTACATTCTTTAGATCACCAGCATAATATTTTAATGTAGACAACAAACCAATGGTAGTTATTTTGGCAGCTTCCTTCCCTTCATCTACCGTTAACTGCAAACCAATTTTACCACGCGTTTTTTTTCCAACTACCTCATCTGGAATATGTCCAGATAAAAACAATAAGTTGCCTGATCTTACAGCCTTTACATAATTAGCAATTGGTGCCTTCAATTCAGTAAGTTCAATTCCTAATTCTTGAATTCTTTTGTTTGGATCAACATCCTGTGCATGAACAAGATTAATCATACAAACTAGAAAAAAGAAAATATATTTCATATCGATTATTTCAGCGCTAACCCATTAAGATCATAAACGATCTCACCTGCACGAATGGTAACCTCACATTCTAACTTCATATTTCCTTCCATCCTAACACCTAATGTATCAAAGAAACCAAATTTCCCCTCACGAAGATTTAGAATGGCAATATCTGCTTCTGATCCCACAGACAAATTTCCTAATTCAGTTCTGCCAATAGCTTTTGCAGCATCACTGGTGCTTGCTTTGATAACATTATTTAATGTCATTTTCAATGCAAGAAATTTAGACATAACATTCATTTGATCTTTCATAGCGGCATTCATGCTTTCAATATGAAGATCAGTACTGATGGTATCGGGGAAGAAACCTTCTTCTATTGCCGGTACCGCTTGAGAAAAGGCAAAACTTGCTCCACCATGCCCAACGTCAAAAACAATTCCCTTTTTTCTTGCATCATGTAGAAAAGGTTTCAATTTTTTTGACTTTGGATCAATGATCGGATCTCTTCTTTTTAAATCGGTATAGACGTGGGTATAAATATCACCTGGACGAAGTTTTTCCATGAAGAGTTTTTCAATTGACAATGGAGGATGGCTATCGTCGCCTCCAAAATCTATCATCACAGGTAAATTTGATAATTTACCAGCCTCTAAAACCCTGTCAACTGCAACCCAATCCTCAGCTAGAAAATGGGCAACCTTAAATCCAATAACACAATCCTTATTTTCATTGGCAGCACGTGCAGCTAATTCAGGATTCATATCATGAGTATCCTGCTCCCACGGATTTCCTCTCATTCCTTCTCCAACAATATTTACAAGCGCAAGTACCCTGGTTTTAGATTGACTGATTACATTTTTTTTGAAAACATGCAGATTCTTCCATCCTGCGCCTCCTGGATCTAAAACTGTTGTTACACCTGATCGAAAAGTAAACCCATCAGGAGGAACAGCAAAATAACCATTGCTTAAATAATGATTGTGTTCTGTGCCATAGAAATGATGAGAATGAATATCGATTAATCCTGGTACAACAATTAAGCCAGACGCATCAACTTGAACATCTGCTGAAACTGAAATTGATTTCGCAACTTTCTCAATCTTCCCATTCTCAATATATACATCAAGAATCTCATCCAGGTTATTGGCTGGATCTATGACGCGACCATTTTGAATAAGTATGCGCTTACTCATATTTAATTAATAAAGAAATTCAATGGCAACTGGACTGATCAAATCAATATCTCTCTGTAAAGATTTCATCTTACCTGTATTGCTGTCAAAAGAAAATACTTGAACCTGATTGCCATCTTGTCCACATACAAATACAAACTTACCAGTAGGATCAAAACTAAAGAAACGAGGTTTCTTTGTCACTTCAACATGATCCATTTTTTGTAACCTTCCATCATTCAATACCTTGTTCACGACAACTTGATTACTGGTTACACGATTACTTGCCAACAACCATTTACCATCTGGTGAAAGTCTGATGGCCCCACTTCCATGATCTTCTTTGGTTTGTACAGTATCAATAACAACAGTTTGAATTTTTTTAAGTCCTGATGCAGTCACCTGAAATGCATCAACCGAACCGGCCATTTCATTCACAGCATAAGCATAAACACCGCCATTACTTAATACTAAATGTCGTGGACCATTTCCATTATCAACATTTGTAACTACTGGTTTTGTATTGATCAAACCATCATTACCAATTGCATGTTGATAAATGCAATCAGTACCCAAGTCAACTACAAACAATGATTTTTTATCTGGAGATATCACAGCACTGTGTGCATGCGAAGATGTTTGACGAACTTTATTTACACTCGATCCTTTATATACCAAATGTTGTGCAATAGGTAATAATGAACCGTCTTTGTCAGTCTTAAATACAGAAACACTTCCAGTTCCATAGTTGGCGGTATAAACTGTTTTGGAAACAGGATTATATGAAATATAGCAAGGACCCTCGCCTATCGTTTTTTCTGTATTTATTTTTGTAAGTTCTCCGGTTATCTTATTAACAGTATACGCTGTAACGGCTCCCTTTTTATCTTCCTCAGCCAACACATATAAAAACTTCCTATCAGGAGTCATGACCATGTATGAGGCATTGGGATTGGGATAATCGCGTACAAATGAAAGCTGTCCTGTTTTTGGATCCAATGAGAATACATTGATTCCCTTATTGCCCTTGGCTGTATAAGAACCAACATATAAAAGTTGTTCATGTTGTGACTCGAAATCTCTCTGAAAATTCTCAATAGCATTTTTTGATAATGAAATAGAACCAGATGCAATTAAAATTCTATACCTAAATGTTACTGATTGATTTGGCTGCAATTCAAGATTTCTCTCAGCTTTTCCATTGGTGAAAATTTTATCACCAAGTGGATTGGCTGCAAACAATCCATATCCACGCGCATGCCAATTGGTTGGATAACCAATATTTTTAGAGTGATCAATCATCACTATACTTATTGAATCATTGTTCAACTTTCCATAAAGCTTACACCATGATGCTTTTTTACTCCAAACATTTTCACCGGTCACACCATTGCTGTTGATATAATTTCCATTGGCTGCTTTATCAGCAATTGCTTCAACAAATGTTTCAATACCAAATGCATCAACATATTTTTTCTTTTCCAAAGTTGGAAGTTGTAATTCACGTGCAACCCTTAATCCAATAAATCCATCTTTTGCATCTTTAAATGATACAGGAATTGCTGCTGTAAGCGTTGTGAATCGATCAATGACCCAAACACCATTCATCTCTTTGATTTCATATCCGGTTTCTTCAACGAGATGCTTCTTGCCAGCATGATCAACCCAATTAGCCTTATATACCATTCTTCCAACTGGGCCATTTTTTACTTCAGTGAATCTTTCAAACTTAATTGTACCGTAGAGATGTTTTTTATCTGCAGGAATGGCATATGAATTATTCCAAAAATCCAATCCATTTACATTTTCATAATTCATCCACAAACCAAGATGATGAGGATGGTCAGTTGGCTCACCTGGTTTGGTATTCACTGGGAATCCCCTAGTAATATTCGTACCATTGGGTGCTTTAATCGGAAACAATACCGGTTTGGCAATGGTATCTGGGAAGAAAAAGTCTGTAAAGGGCTTGCCTCCAATCGTCACATGTACAACAGGACGATCTTTTTCTTTTGAAAATTCAACTTGTGCGTTTTGGGAATATACACCCGTATAAAAAACAATCAAAAAGAATAAAGAGGAAATGATTTTTTTCATCAGTATTATTTAGTCGGTAAATATACTGACGAATATTTTATTATATCCTTTTTAGCACCTCTTCACCGATGGCGTTTGTGCCTAAAATAGAAGCTGCAGGTGTATTTGCATCTGCAATATCGCGGGTTCTGAATCCAGCTTTTAGTACACCATCGACTGCATTGATAACAGCCTCAGATTCTTTTTTTAGTCCAAATGAGATATCCAATAACAATGCAGCCGACAAAATAGATGCAAGCGGATTGGCAACTCCTTTGCCTGTAATGTCATGAGCAGAACCATGGATTGGTTCATAAACACCAGTTCCGTCACCAATAGAAGCCGATGCCAACATGCCCATAGAGCCAGCAATTTGAGACGCTTCGTCCGTCAAAATATCACCGAAAAGATTTGCAGTCACAACAACATCAAATCGCTTTGGGTCTTTGATGAGCAGCATAGCAGTGGCATCAACAAATTGATGCTCAACTTCAACATCAGGATATTCAAGGGCAATTTTTTGAATGACCTCTCTCCATAATCTACTTGTCTCAATCACATTTGCTTTATCAACTGAACATAATTTTTTTCTTCTAGTTCTCGCTGCATCAAAAGCTTTTCTTGCAATTCTTTCAACTTCAAAACGACTGTATTCAGCAACATCGTAGGCAGTATTGCCGTCATTTTTTCTTCCCTTCTCACCAAAATAGATATCACCAGTCAGCTCTCTGAAGAAAAGAATATCTGCACCTCTTAGTATTTCAGGTTTAATGCTAGATGCATCAAGCAGTTCGTCAAATAATTTAATGGGACGAAGATTGGCATATAATCCAAGCTCTTTGCGCATTTTCAGCAGACCTTGCTCTGGGCGGACCTTTGCAGTTGGATCGTTGTCATATTTAGGATGTCCCACAGCACCAAATAAAATCGCATCTGATGCTTTCATCTTTACAAGCGTTTCGTCTGGAAGTGGACTTCCTGTAGCCTCTATTGCAACATGACCAATTAAAGCTTCGTCATAAATAAATTCGTGTCCGAATTTTTTTGCAATGGCATCCAATACTTTTTTACCAACCTCAGTAACTTCTTGTCCAATTCCATCACCTGGAACAACTAAAATATTCTTCTTCATAATTAAATCATGTTTAGCATCTTCTGTGTTGCCTTAATAGCTGCAACTGTCTGATCGCTGTCGAGTCCTCTTGTCTTAAATTCTTTCCCTTTATTGTCCCACGTAATAATGGTTTCACACAATGCATCACTTTTACCTCCGGGTGGGATTCGAACAGCATAATCTGTCAATACAGGTAAATGCATTTTTTTCTGCTTGTAAATATTTCTGAGTGCATTCATAAATGCATCATATTGTCCGTCGCCTTGCGCATGCTCTTCAAATAATTCTCCATTGATATTGATTTGCAAAGTAACTGAAGGCCTTAATTCTTTAGAATGTGTCAAGACATAATTTACGATGGTTACTTTTTCTTCAATCGTATTGCTATCAATCACATCAGAAATAATATAAGGAAGATCCATCTGTGTAACCACTTCCTTCTTGTCACCCAATTCAATAATTCGTTGTGTTACTTTTTTCAAGTCTGCGTCAGGAAGTTCAATTCCCAATTGAGCGAGATTATTTTCTATGTTTGACTTACCACTGGTTTTACCAAGTGCGTATTTACGTTGCCTGCCAAATCGCTCAGGCAACAAATCATTATAATAGAGATTATTCTTTTTATCACCATCTGCATGGATCCCAGCAGTTTGTGTGAAAACATTTTCTCCAACAACTGGTTTGTTTACGGGTATCCTGAATCCAGAAAATGTTTCTACCAACCTGCTACTTTGATACAACGACTTTTCAGCAACACCAGTTTTGACATTAGGAAGAAAATCATGCAATACTGCTACAGCACTCGCCAGAGGTGCATTTCCAGCACGTTCACCCATACCATTAATAGTAAGATGAATACCATGTACACCAGCTTTCACTGCTTCCAAAACATTTGCAGTGCCCAAATCATAGTCATTATGCCCATGAAAATCAAAATGACATTTTGGATAGCGAGGAATGATCATTTGTAAGAAATTTCTTACCTCATTGGGTTCAAGAATTCCTAATGTATCGGGCAGCATGATTCTTTTAACTGGCTGCTTGGATAGAAAATCCAAGTACTGAAAAACATAGTCCGGTGAATTTCGCATACCATTGCTCCAGTCTTCCAGATAGACATTGCATTCAATGCCTTTCTTCTTGGCCTTGGCAATTACGCCAGCGATTTCTGCGAAATGTTGTGCAGGAGTTTTTTTAAGTTGATGCGTTAAGTGATTAAGCGACCCCTTAGTCAACAAGTTCATCACTTTAGCACCAGCTTTGGTCATCCATTCAATTGAAGTATTGCCATCGACAAATGTGAGGACTTCAATTTTTTTCAAGAGCCCTTTTGATTTGGCCCAGCTGGTTATTTTTTTTACTGCATCAAACTCACCTTCCGATACACGTGCAGAAGCAATTTCAATCCGATCAACTTTTACTTCAGTCAACAACAATTGAGCAATCGTTAATTTCTCTGATGCTGTAAATGAAACACCACTGGTCTGCTCACCATCGCGCAGTGTAGTGTCCATGATTTCAATGTATCGAAAAGATTTTGGCATTGTAATGAATCGCTTGTTTAATAGCGACTTTTTTCTGCAAAGGCCTTGATTTCAGTTTTCATATCCTGCAAATAATCTATGTCATCAAATCCATTTGTCAAATTGTGTTTCTTATAACCATTGATTTGAAATGACTCACTTTCGCCGGTTGAAAGCAATGTGATGGTTTGAGTGGGAAGGTTGACTTCCAGTTCTGCAGCAGGATTTGCTTCAATCGCTTTAAAAATTTTATCTAGGAATTGATCAGATACCTGAACAGGCAAGATGCCAATGTTCATTGAATTGTTCTTGAAGATATCTGCAAAAAAACTTGATACAACACACCTGAATCCATAATCATAGATCGCCCATGCAGCATGCTCGCGACTGCTTCCGCAACCAAAATTTCTACCGCCAACTAAAATTTTTCCTGTGTAAATAGAATTGTTGAGCACGAAATCTTTTTTCGGAGTATCATCATTATTGTATCGCCAGTCACGAAACAAATTATCTCCAAACCCTTCACGTTTTGTTGCTTTCAAAAATCGTGCAGGAATGATTTGATCTGTATCTACATTTTCAATGGGCAGTGGAACTGCTGTACTCTTCAACACCGTGAATTTATCGTATGCCATGTTGGATTAAATTAAAGTTCTTGGATCTGTTACTCTTCCAGTTACAGCTGCAGCAGCGGCAACAAGTGGACTAGCCAATAATGTTCTTGCACCAGGACCTTGACGACCTTCAAAGTTTCTATTGCTTGTACTCACTGCATATTTACCAGCTGGAATTTTATCATCATTCATCGCCAAACATGCAGAACATCCCGGCTGTCTCAATTGAAAACCAGCATCAGTAAGGATATCATAAATTCCCTCTTCCCTGATTTGCTTTTCAACCTGATGAGAACCTGGTACAATCCAAGCAGTAACATTGTCGGCTTTTTTTCTGCCTTTTACAATTGATGCAAATGCACGAAAATCTTCAATGCGTCCATTGGTACAGCTACCTATAAAAACATAATCAACTGGTTTTCCTAACATAGCATCCTTCTCATTGAATCCCATGTAAGCAAGCGATTTGTCAAAACTTGCCTTGCCTCCACCTACTTCAGAAGCTGTAGGAATTGTTTGTGTAATACCAACACCCATACCAGGATTGGTACCATAGGTGATCATTGGCTCAATTGCAGCACCATCAAAATGATATTCCTGATCAAAACTTGCACCATCATCTGACTTTAATGTTTTCCAATAAGCCATTGCATCATCCCAATCTTTTCCTTGAGGTGCTTTCTCTCTTCCTTTAATATAATTGAATGTTGTTTCGTCTGGTGCAATCATTCCACCTCTAGCTCCCATTTCAATACTCATGTTGCAGACAGTCATCCTTCCTTCCATCGACATTTGCTCAAATACAGTACCTGCATACTCCACAAAATATCCTGTTGCACCGGCAGCAGTCAATTTAGAAATGATATAAAGTATCACATCCTTTGGTGTAACACCTTTCTGTAGGTTACCATTAACATTGATGCGCATTTTAAGGGGACGTGGTTGCATGATGCATTGTGAAGAAAGCACCATTTCTACCTCAGATGTTCCAATACCAAATGCAATGCATCCGAAAGCGCCATGTGTTGAAGTATGTGAATCACCACAAACAATGGTCATGCCAGGAAGCGTGATTCCATTTTCAGGACCAACTACATGTACAATTCCATTTTTTGGATTTCCTAAACCCCAATGCGAAATACCATAACTTGATGTGTTCTCCTCCAATGCTTTCAATTGATTGGCAGACAATGGATCTGCAACTGGAAGATGTTGATTGATGGTTGGTGTATTGTGATCCGCTGTTGCAAATGTTCTGTGCGGATAAAGCACATTTAAACCACGGTTTTTTAAGCTTAAAAATGCAACCGGACTCGTTACCTCATGTATAAAGTGACGATCGATCAAGAGAACATCCGGACCATCGGGAATACTCCTAACCACATGTGAGTCCCAAACTTTATCAAACAGACTCAAAGGTTTACTGCTCATTTTTCAAAATATTTATAAGGGAATTGAAATATTTCTATCGGACTGCAAATTTCCGAAAAAAATCGCTAAAAACCCCTTAAAAGAGCAGTTTTGTTTGTAGCTCCACAAGATGACTGTTGACTGTTAACCGTTAAAAGTCAACTCATTAGAGAGAAACCACGCTGTTGCTGCCACCGAAAACATTCGGAACCTGTGCATCAGCCTCGGGATCATTAACCCAAAGATCATTATTGATTCTATATTTAAACTCGTGCGTAGAGTCTTTAGGAAGATTTACCTCGGCACTGAAACTTCCATCTTTCTTTTTTGCCATGATGATGGAATTCTGCCAATCACTGTTCAATCCCAATATCTCAACTGTCTCAGCAAGTTCAGGTTTGAAATTGAACTTCACCTTGCAGTAACTTTTTGTTTTGTAGTATGTCTTTTGTAGCATAACGATATAGTTTTACAAAAGTTAATTCCAGAAATATCAAAATGTAACCCAACATCATCAATTTTAACATAGCAGTTTATTTTGTAATACTATCTTAGATTTATAACACATCATTTCAATATTTTCAACTATGGATCGCAAAGAATTTCTTTCTCAACTAGGTATCGGTAGCGCTGCAGCCCTTGCTATTACTTGCCTTCAAGCATGCAGTAAAAATGGATTGGGTGGTGGATCTTCAGTTGATTTTACAATCGATCTAAACAGCAGTCAATTCAGTGCATTGAAAAATAAAGGTGGATATGTTGTCACACAAGGTATAATCGTTGCATATACATTAAGTGGTACTTACATCGCTGTTTCTTCACGTTGTCCGCATGAAGGTGTAACCGTTGGATATTCTTCATCCAACAATCAATTTGTATGTACTGCACATAACTCGTATTTTTCTTCAACAGGTTCAAGAATATCCGGACCAGCCAATACAGGATTAACACAATACCAAACTTCCCTCTCTGGCACAACATTGAGAGTGTTTTCATAAATCCATTAGCTTATATTTATGCAATAATCTTATTGCATGAATAAAAGAACTTTCCTAAAATCTACTGCACTCACAGGATTGGGTGTGCAAATGGGATTCTCATCACTTGCTGCTCTATTTGATGATAAAAAAAATATACCCGCAAGTGATCTTGCTGCTGATGATGCATTCTGGAAAAAAATTCGTGATCAATACATTATAAAACCTGATTATATCAACCTCGAAAATGGTTATTACAATTTTACGCCCCAACCCATTCTAGAAAAGTTTATTGAAAACATTCGATACGTAAACAGAGAAGGATCATACTACATGCGTAACATGCAGTTTGATAATAAAAAAAGAATCACAGAAAAATTAGCAACATTGGCTGGATGCCCTGCTGATGAATTGGCCATTACAAGAAATACAACAGAATCTTTAGACCTTGTTATCGCCGGTCAAGAATGGAAGCCTGGCGATGAAGCAGTAATGGCTATACAAGATTATGGTGCAATGTTGGATATGTTCGAACAGGTTGCTAAACGTTACGGAGTTGTTTTGAAAAAAGTTTCTGTACCAAATCACCCAACATCAGATGAAGAGATCGTATCTCTTTATGAAAAAGCAATCACACCAAAAACGAAATTGTTGATGGTTTGTCATATGATCAACATAACCGGACAAATTCTACCGATTAAGAAAATCTGTGACATGGCCCACAGTAAAGGCGTTGAAGTAATGGTGGATGGTGCACATGCTGTTGCTCATTTTCAATTCAAGATCAGTGATCTCAACTGTGATTATTACGGATGCTCTTTGCATAAATGGCTCAGTGTGCCACTTGGAGCAGGATTATTATATGTAAAAAAGGATAAGATTGCCAAACTATGGCCGCTACTGGGTGATGGGAATACTAATATGTCTGATATCTCCCGCATCAACCATACAGGCACTCATCCTGTTCATACTGACCTAACGATTTCCGATGCAATTGACTACTATCATATGATTGGTGGTGAAAGAAAAGAAAAACGTTTGAGGTACTTACAATTGTATTGGACAAGCAAAGTGAGAAACATCCCAAAAATTATTTTGAATACTCCAGCAGATGAAAAAAGATCTTGCGGAATTGCAAATGTTGGTATTGAAGGCATCAAACCAGGTGATCTTGCAAAACGATTATTAGACGAACATAAAATTTTTACCGTTGCCATTGATGGGGCAAATGTTTTTGGCTGTCGCATTACACCAAATGTTTACACAACTACAGAAGAACTTGATGCATTTGTTGCTGCACTGAAAAAACTGGCTGCATAATGGGTGATCTGAAATCAATTGTAAAAGATCTAAAGGCCCATGCTACAAAAGAGAAAGCTGCATTTCTGCCCTACTTTTTTAAAACAGGAAAAGGACAGTATGCTGAAGGAGATCGTTTTCATGGAGTAGTCGTCCCTGATCAAAGAAAGGTTGCGAAATTGCATACCACAACAACAGATAAGTCAACCATTATTGAATTATTGCATTCTC
Source organism: Parafilimonas sp. (assembly GCA_017856455.1). Taxonomy (GTDB): domain Bacteria; phylum Bacteroidota; class Bacteroidia; order Chitinophagales; family Chitinophagaceae; genus Pollutibacter. The sequence goes on along the minus strand of JAFMEZ010000025.1, from coordinate 599 downwards.
CATTTCATGAAGAACGTCTTACCGCACTTTTTATTTTATGCAACAAATTCACTGCAGCAAGAAAAAATCAAAAAGAAAAAGAATGGGTAGATCTTTATTTAAAAAATGCTGATCGGGTTAATAACTGGGATTTGGTGGATAATACAGCGCATATCATATTAGGACAATGGCTGGAAGACAAAGACAGATCGATTCTTTACAAATTTGCAAAAGAGAAATCACTTTGGAAAAATAGAATTGCTGTTGTTGCAACTTTGCATTTCATCAGAAAAAATGATTTTAAAGATATCTTGAAACTAAGTGAAATCATGCTTGATCATACACATGACTTGATGCATAAAGCAACAGGATGGATGTTAAGAGAAGCATGGAAAAGAGATGCCAATCCAGTAGAAGCCTTTATCAAAACATTCGGACATAAAATGCCAAGAACAATGCTGAGGTATGCTATTGAAAGAATGCCAGAACCCAAAAGAAAAGCATACCTCAGTATTAAATTTCAACCGATCTGATTCATCAGTTTGTCGCCACGGACGGATTCGAACCGCCTTTGGAGGTTTTGTTGACCTCTGCCTAACCTATCAGCCACGTGACATTTT
>JAFMEZ010000059.1 GCA_017856455.1 Parafilimonas sp. | reverse complement strand
GTGTTGGAAGGAACCATCAAGAATATTACTGATTTCGGAGCATTCTTGGATTTGGGTGGCGTAGACGGACTTCTTTACATTACTGATATCAGCTGGGGAAGAATCAATCATCCTTCAGAGGTGTTGAAACTCGACCAGAAAGTAAATGTGGTTGTATTGGATTTTGACGATGAGAAAAAGCGCATCAGCCTTGGCTTGAAGCAATTGACTCCTCATCCTTGGGATACTTTGTCAACTGACATCGTTGAAGGCGCTACCATAAAAGGTAAAGTTGTAAACATTGAAGATTACGGAGCATTCTTGGAGATCACTCCAGGAGTTGAAGGATTGGTTCACGTAAGTGAAATTACTTGGGCGAATACTCCAGTAAATGCAAAAGAATTCTTCAAGTTGGGCGATGAGTATGAAGCGAAAGTTGTAACACTTGATAAAGACAGCAGAAAGATGAGCTTGTCTATCAAACAACTTAGTTCAGATCCATGGAATGAAATTGAAGAGAAGTTTCCAGTTGGAAGCAAGCACAGCGGATTGGTTAAAAACATCACTCCATATGGAGTATTCGTTGAGTTGCAACCTGGTATTGGTGGAATGATTCATATCAGCGACTTAAGCTGGTTGAAGCGTTTCAACCATCCTTCTGAATTCACAAAATCAGGAAGTGCAATTGATACTATCATCCTAAATATTGACAAGGAAAACAGAAAGCTTCAACTCGGACACAAACAGTTGGAGGAAGATCCTTGGAATGCATTGCAAGAGACATTCACTATTGGTTCAATCCATGAAGGAACTGTAACCAAGAAGGATGATAAAGGTGCATTGGTTCAACTTCCATATGGATTGGAAGGCTTTGCTCCTGCACGTCATCTTGCAAAAGAAGATGGTAAAGTAGTCGGCGCTGATGAAACTGCTAAATTCATGGTAATCGAATTCGATCGCAATGAAAAGAGAATTGTGTTGAGTCATGCTCGTATCTGGGAACAGGTAGTAGCTGATGAAAAAGAAGCCGTTGTTAAAGAAAAGAAAGCTGACGCAGCAAAAACTAAAAAAGCTGTGAAAGACATTCAAAACAAAGTTGAGAAATCAACCTTGGGTGATTTGGGTGTATTGGCTGAATTGAAGAAGAAGATGGAAGGCGGCGAAGAAGCTAAATAATAAAGCCTCTTAAATAACTTAAGGCCTCGTGTTTACACGAGGCCTTTTTTATTTTTAAATATTATTGATCGCTGAAAAATCCAGGTCCTCAAGAGAAGAAAGTTTTATGTCAGCAATTGTCCACCTTTCCATTTCAAATTGAGTAGGATGTGGAACGACAATACATTTCATTTTTGCAGCCTTTGCAGCGATCAATCCATTGAAAGAGTCTTCTACACAAATACAAGTTGCGGGATCACTATTTAATAATAATGCACATTCTAAAAAAACTTGTGGGTGTGGTTTTCCGTAAGCTAATTTTTCTGCAGATGAGATGACACTAAATTGATCTTTAAGATTTAGTTTCTCTATTACTGCATCAATAACACTGTAGGGTGATGAGCTTGCCAATCCTATTTTAAATCCATTATTTGAAAAGATATTAATAGCATGTTCAACCCCTTTCATCATATTTCCTTTAGTGTTGATTTTGGAAACAACTCTTTCAAGAATATCTATTTCGGTCTTCTCTAGGTGTTGATGATCTATGCCAAAAACGCGAAACCAATGTTGCAGAAACTCTGGTGTTCTTAAACCTGTTGTTGTATTATAAGCATCTTCTGATATGCTTACATTAAACAACCTGAGTGTCTCTTGTGCAGCTTCATACCATAATGGCTCTGAATCAATGATCAGTCCATCCATGTCAAAAATTACTGTGTCTAATTTCATCATTGTAGGCAAAGCTAAACATATGTCATTTAATATAAATTCCCTATCTTGAAACTGTCGTATGAAAAAATTGAAGCAGTTTAAACTGGTGAGGAAACTGGTTTTTGCAGTCGTTGGCGCATTCACTTATCCAGGAATAGCAATTGTCAACAGGCTAAAGATTTCTGGTACAGAACATCTAAAAGGTCTTCCTAAAAAGAATGTATTATTTGTAAGCAATCATCAAACTTATTTCGCTGATGTCATTGCTTTTTCTCATATCATGTGTGCATTTAAGTGGAAGAAAAAGAATCGACTGGGTTTGCCATTTTACTTATTAAATCCATTTGTAGATGTCAATTTTGTTGCTGCAGAAGAGACCATGAAGGATAATTTATTGACAAGATTATTTACGTTGGCAGGTGCCATTACCATAAAAAGAACATGGAGAAGTAAAGGGATTGATATCAAACGAGACGTTGATCCTAAAGATTTTGAAAATATTTATGCTGCACTGAAAAAAAGATGGGTACTTACCTTTCCGCAAGGAACAACAAAGCCTTTTGCGCCAGGTAGAAAAGGGACTGCTTATATTATCAAGGAAATGAAACCTGTAGTGGTTCCTATTGTCATCAATGGATTTTGGCGGGCTTTTAATCGTAAGGGCTTGATGTTTAAGAAAAAGGGTACTAACCTTTCAGTTCAATTCAAGCAGCCATTGGATATTGATTATTCTAAAACCGTTGATGAGATTCTAGAATTGATCATGAACGCCATAGAACAAAGCGCAGATTTTAAGATGAAAGGCAGGCATCATCATTTGCAGCCATCATGATTCGCCTTCAAATAAAGCTTTAAGCTCAGTTGCTTCGGCTGGTTTCATTTTTTTGGCAAGAATTAGCCTGAGTTGTCTTCTTCTCAAAGCACCGTCAAAGATTTTTTTATCCTCTTCAGATTCTGGGATGAGCTCTGGGACTTTTCTAGGCTTACCATTTGGATCTAACGCAACAAAGGTAAAGTAGGCCTCATTGCTCTGATACTTATACTGCTGCGTATAATCTTCACCCCAAACTTTAATATGGATTTCCATTGAAGTATTAAATGCACGTGAAACCTTTGCCTCTATATGAACGACATTTCCAAGTTTGATAGGAGATACAAATGATATGTTATCTACTGATGCAGTTACACAAGGAGCATTGCAATGTTTCCATGCCGACATTGCCGCAGCAACATCCATCCAATACATCAATCTTCCACCCATTAGATTGCCATAGTAGTTGGTATCGTTGGGCAATACCAATTCCGTCATTTCAACTCTTGTATCTGATGATTTCTTTTGTTGCATGATGCAAAGTTACACCGTTATTGATTCCATTCGTTGTAAAAACTCCTCAGAAATATCAGCACCAATACCTGGTTTATCTTCCAGCTCAAGAAAATAATTGTTGTAAACTGCACCACCAATAACAGGATCCTCAAGATGTCCGAGAAGACATGTATCGAGATCGTAAAATTTTATGTTGTTATGGGCCATGGCCAGATGGACTTTTGCAGTGAGTGCCAGACGACTTTCAACCATTCCGCCAAGCATACATGCCATATTGTATTTTTGAGCTGTGTTTGCAATTTCAATTGCCTCAAGTATTCCGCCTGATTTCGCGAGTTTGATATTGATGTAATCGCAACTGTTGGTTTTAATTAATCTTTCTGCATCATGATGATCAAACACACTTTCATCTGCCATGATAGGTATCTTCACTTGTTTTCTTAGTTCTGGAAGCCATTCATCCAATTGATGGTGCATGGGTTGCTCACAAAATCCAATTGTATATTTTTCAATTGTCTGTAATGTTTTTACTGCGGTTGGATAGTCCCAGCCCTGATTGGCATCTACACGAAGTTGAATAGATGTTCCTACCGCTTCCCTGATCAAACGAACCCTTTCAATATCCTCTTCTCCGTTTTTGCCCAATTTGATTTTGATGATTTTGACACCATCAGCAATAAATCTTTTGGCTTTTTCTGCCATGTTAACTGGACTATCAATGCCTATCGTTAGATCAGTTTGTATTGTTTTCTTATTGCCACCCAAAAATTTATAGAGAGGAATGTTTTTATCTTTTGCTGAAATATCATGCAAGGCCATATCAAAAGCACTCTTGATTGTTGAGTTGAAGGCAATGTATGCATTGAACTCTTTTAATCTTGTTGCAATGTCTAATGGGTTTTTACCTTTGATGATTTTTGCTAAATCTTTCCCAATATAAAAGCACGTATCTTGAGTCTCACCAACCAGCATGGGGAATGCGCTGCATTCGCCTACGCCTGTTATTCCTGCATCAGTGTGAATTCTGATATAAATATTTTGGGCTTCATAGCAAGTTTCTGTAGCAATGACAAAAGGTTCCATTGGGATGGTCAGTCTTGCTATATCTATCGATGTTATCTTCATTGATATTTAACCCCTGATTATTTTTTTTCTTCTTAGTTCATTCAAAGTTAAACCTTCTGCATCAAGGTTATTTAAAAATCCGACGACATCACACAGGAAAAGCTGATGATCTCCTGCGTCAATTGATTTGATTTGTTTTAGATGAATGTATGCAAGCGCATCTTTCAATACCTCAAAACCATTCCAGGTTTTAATCAAATCTTTTTTTCTCAGGTATGCATTTTTATTGGTGTTGAATCCTGATTTGAAACCTAAATATTTAACCAAGTTCAATTGATCTTTGGAAAGCAGTTGCAAGACAAACTGTTTTTCTCTTTCTGCAAGCGCTAAGGTTTTGGTTTCTTTATAGATTGCAACAGTCATTCTTTTTGGTTCCATACTTGCACCAGCAACGTATGTGCAGATGTTCATATTGAATTCATCATTGCATTTAGAGCTGATGCTATAAACAGGGAGATCAGTCCTGTTCCAGGGCCTTTTCATGGTAAAAATTTTGAGCTATTTAAAGCATTGTCCCTTTTAAGAAGAGATATGCACAGTTGAAGTATATGACAACTCCAGTAACATCTACTAGTGTTGCAACAAATGGAGCTGAGGAAACCGCAGGATCGGCTCCTAATTTTTTTAGAACTATTGGCAGCATTGATCCGGTGATGGTTCCAAATAAAACAACACCAATCAATGAAATACCAACCACCAATGCAACGAGCATATAATGTGGACCATAAACTGCAGGAAAAATTTGTGACCAAAGGATAACTCTTAAAAATCCAATCAACCCCAGTACAGCACCCAATAAAATTCCAGAAATAATTTCCCTTCGCATAACATTCCACCAATCTGTGATGGTTACTTCACCAACTGTTAGCGCTTGTATGATCAATGAAGATGCTTGAGAACCAGTATTTCCGCCACTTGAGATGATAAGTGGTATGAAGATCGACAGCACAAGTGCTTTGTCAAGTGCAATTTCATAAGTAGCCATTGCTGTGGCAGTAAGCATCTCTCCAAGGAAGAGTACTATCAGCCAACCAATCCTTTTCTTGAAGAGTTTGAAAATAGAAATTTCAAGATAAGGTTGATCCAACGCTTCGGTACCTCCCATCTTTTGCATGTCTTCACTGAACTCCTCATTTGCAACCCAAAGAATATCATCGATGGTTACGATTCCCACCAATATATTATTGTTGTCAACTACCGGAAGTGCCACTCGGTTATTCATTTTGAAAACCTGATTGGCCATTTCCTGGTCATCGTATACGTTCAACTCAATATATCTTCCATCTGTCAACTCACTCACCAAACGATCTGGAGGTGAAAGTAAAAATTCTCTGATCCTAACGTCATCTACCAATTCCCCCTGATCGTTAACGACATAAATTACATCGATCGTCTCAGAATCCTTACCTACTTCCCTGATATGATCCAATACTTCCGCAATGGTCCAGTCAGACTGCACAGCGATATAGTCTGGTGTCATCAAACGTCCAACACTATCCTCAGGATATCCAAGCAATGAAAGAGTGATTTTTCTTTCCTCAGGATTTAACAGTTTAATTAATTCTCTTACAACCTTTGTTGGTAATTCTTCTAGAAATGCAGTACGATCATCCGCAGGAAGTTCATTTAATAATGCAGCTGTCTTGAGTGGTTGTAATTCTTGAATAATATCTTTCTGGATACTGAGTTCAAGTATTTTAAAAGTACTTGCAGCTCTGTGTATAGATAGGTGTCCAATGATTTCGGTTGCTTGTTCCCAATTTTCCTCAATGAGTAGTGCTACATCGCTAATATTCAATTCATTCAGAAATTCAGGCATATCTTTCCTGTTTTCCTCTTGTTGGAAGAATGCGAATTGTTCCTGAAGGGTCATATCTTGGTCGAATTGAATCATAGGTCCAGACCGATTTTTGCGAAAATAATCATAGTTTTCAAGCCTACAATATTAAGTTATGGTACAGCCGTATTTAATCATATTACCAACTGAAAAAAGGGGTAGAGGGGTCTTTGCTGCAGCGGAAATACCAGCAGGGACAACCATTGAGATTTCACCTGTAATTGTCATGGAACAGGCTGATAGAGCTCATCTAGACAAGACAAAGCTTCACGATTATATATTTGAATGGGATAATAGTTCACATCAATGTTGCGTGGGTCTGGGTTATATTTCGATCTATAACCACGCATATTTAGCGAATTGTGAGTATGAAATGGATTTTGACAATGAGCTTATGACGATTAAGACGGTTGTAGATGTCAAACAGGGTGATGAGTTATTCATCAATTATAATGGCACTTACAATGATCCGAAACCAGTTTGGTTTGAAGTTCAGTAAATTCGTATTCTAGTTTTATAGCATGTTGATTTTTTTGATTGGATTCATGGGCTCTGGGAAATCATTTTGTGGTAAAAAAATTGCCGCAGCATTGAACTATCCATTTTTCGATCTTGATCAGGAAATTGAAGCCGCACAAAAGCAACAAGTATCCGAAATATTTTCCCAAAAAGGTGAAATGGGCTTCCGTCAAATTGAGGCGGAGCAACTTAGAAAACTGATAAACAATTTTTCTTCAGCAGATCCACAACATAACGCCGTAATTGCCTGTGGTGGGGGAACACCGTGCTTTCATGATAATATGCAGTTTATGAATCAACATGGATTAACCGTTTGGATCA
>JAFMEZ010000058.1 GCA_017856455.1 Parafilimonas sp. | reverse complement strand
TGATTGTACATTCTTTTGCTTTTTCACAATCATCAAAAGATTCCATTGCAATTGTTCAACTCATTGCAAGAGAAGGAAGAACATGGCGGATGGGTGATGCAAAGGGACATGCTGATTGCTGGCAGGTTCGTCCATATGGAAGTATCCTTGTATCCACTGGAGATGGCAAAGTAATCGATATGCCATCCTCGGCAATTGTTAATCCGTCTTCAAAAAATGCAGCATCTGGCGGTTTTGCCATTCACTCCAATCATAAACTAAGCATCAATGGGAACAGCGCATGGGTAAGTCATGATGAAATCTCCATATCCAAAGAGGGGAAAGCATCACATTCGAAAGAATTGAGATTACTGGAGAAAGTTTCAGGCAATTGGAAACTAGTTGGACAATCCTTACACATCATCAAAGCTCCAACTACAAATGAAAAAAAGGATACCACAAGCTATATCCAAACGGTTGATATCACTACGGGAGATATAGAAACCGTTTCAATGATAAAGGACCACTTTGAGGCCCCTAACTGGCATCCAAATAATTATCTGATTCTCAATCACAGAGGTGGATTGTATACACTTGATTTGACATCAAAAAAAATGAGTCAATTAAATACAGGTCGCGCTAATGGGAACAACAACGATCATGGTATCTCTCCAGATAAAAAATGGTTAGCCATAAGCAATAATGATAAATCAGATACTTCAAGAAAATCCTATAAATCTGCCATCTTCATTCTTCCCATTACTGGTGGTGAACCCAGAAAAATTACAACTGAAGTTCCTTCTTATTGGCATGGTTGGAGCATGGATGGGAAAACACTTGCATACTGTGCAGAGAGAAACGGCAACTATGATATATATACCATTGATGTAAAAGGTGGAGCAGAAAAAAGGCTAACCAATACAGATGGACTTGACGATGGGCCTGATTATTCTACAGACGGAAAATATATTTATTTCAATTCTTACAGGACTGGACATATGCAAATATGGAGAATGCATACTGATGGATCCAATCCAGAACAGTTGACATTTGATGAAAATTCAAATTGGTTTGCACATCCTTCGCCAGATAATAAGTGGATTGTATACATATCATATACTTCTGATGAAAAGCAAAGTCATTTATTCGGTAAGCAAGTTGTTCTAAGATTGATGAATCTTGAAACCAAAGCAATCAAAGACATTACGCCTATATTTTACGGAGGACAAGGAACCATAAATGTTCCATCATGGAGTCCGGATAGCAAAAAAATTGCTTTTGTTGCTTATTCGGTGAATTAATACAACAAGCATTGTATCTGTATTTTTTTTAAATTAGTTATTACAACCTTGTCATATGAAATCAAAAAAATTCCTTTTGGGAATAATCGTCTGCTTATTTTTTCAAATGCAGTCCATTGCACAATTCAATGCTGCAGAGATGTCCGACTTGATCAATAAACAATTTCAGTTTGCATCAAAGCAGTTAAAAGTTTTAGAGTCACATGTTCCTGACAGCATGATGCCAAAAACATTGAATACAAAAACTGGTATTGTTGAATCAAGCAAAACAAACTGGTGGTGCAGTGGTTTCTTCCCTGCAAGTCTTTTATATGTATATGAACACACCAACGATCAGGAAATATTGCGCATTGCAAAAAAGCGACTTGCATTACAAGAACCTATGAAACATTATACAGGTAATCATGATCTGGGTTTCATGATGTTCAATCCCTTTGGAAATGCTTACCGCTTATTTAAAGATCCAAAAGACAAAGCAACTATTGATACCGCTGCAATGTCTTTGATCACGCGATATCGCCCACAAATCAAATCCATCCAAAGTTGGAATAAAAATAAAAACTTTAATTGTCCGGTCATCATCGACAATATGATGAACCTAGAATTACTCATGTGGGTTTCACAAAATGGAGGCGATCCCAAGTTCAGAGAAATTGCCATCAATCATGCAAACAGTACAATCACCAATCATTACCGGTCAGATTATAGTGCATTTCATGTATTGGATTATGATCTGGAAACCGGGAAACTCATTGCAGGAAAAAATCATCAGGGATATAATGATGCTTCTGCATGGTCGCGTGGACAAGCGTGGGGATTTTATGGTTTTGTGATGATGTATAGATTTACAAAAGACCAGCGATATCTTGATCATGCAAGAAATATTGCAAAGTTTTTACTCAATCATCCCAATATGCCGAAAGATTATATTTTGTATTGGGACTTCAATGTTCCTGAAATTCCAAATACTTTGAGAGACGCTTCTGCAGCAGCCATCCTGGCTTCTGGTTTACTTGAACTCTCACAGTTTACCAAAGGAGCTGAAAGTAAAAATTACATCAACGTAAGCGCATCCATAATCAATACATTATCATCTACTTCCTATTTTGCCACAGTTGGCGATAATGGTGGATTTCTTTTAAAACATAGTGTAGGACATCTTCCTGGAAACTCAGAAGTAGATGTGCCGCTCACTTATGCTGATTATTATTACCTAGAAGCGATGCATCGGTTCAAAAATTGGATCTTGAAAAAATAATTATATGAAAAATATTTTGGTATTATTTCTTCTCACTTTATCCGTAGTTCTTTTTCAATCGCTTAATGCTCAAGAGAAAAATAGCTCTATTGAAAAAGCTGTCCTTCAATTAAAAGAAGCATTGCTCAGTGGCAATGAAGCTCAATTGAGAGCAATTTCCTCAAAACATTTATCATACGGACATTCAAATGGTTTGATAGAAAATCAAGATGCATTTGTTGCTACTTTAATTAGTGGTAAATCAGTATTTCTGAGCATTGACTTATCTGAACAGACAATGGATCAAGTAGAAAATACTGCAATTGTCCGCCATACACTTTATGCAAAAACAAATAATGAAGGTGTATTGGGTGAAGTGAAATTGAAAGTGCTGATGATCTTTCAAAAAGAAAAAGGTGCATGGAGACTATTGGCCAGACAGGCAGTTAAAATTCCCATTTAATGAAACCTCTAGTCCTTATATTAATTGCATGCATCAACGTTGTGTTGCTTAAAGCACAGCCTGTTGTATTGTTGGACGCCTATTATAACAATGAAACCAAAAAAGATGCATCAGGCCAATCCATCAACTGGCATTATGCTTGGGAAGATCGATCCGATGGTGGATTCGCAGATTTTGGTAAACTATTTTCCACTGAGGGGGCAATTTTAAAAACACTTTATTCATCAGCATCAAAAAATAATTTAGCGAACGCATCTATCTATATTATTGTTGATCCAGATCATGTCAAAGACAATGCTAGTCCGCATTACATGAACGAGAAAGATGCCAATGCAATTGCAAAATGGGTTAAAAAAGGTGGTGTGCTCTTACTCATGGCAAACGACAGCTTGAACTGCGATATTGATCATTTCAATATACTGGCAAAAAAATTCGGGATTGAATTTTTGAACCGATCAGTTAATATGGTAAAGGGAATAAACTATGATATGGGTAAGGTTTTTCCAACAAAAGGAAACATGATATTTGGCGAAGGACTCAATATTTTCATGAAAGATGTCAGTGCATTATCAATTTCAAAAAATGTTGCACCTGTCGCCAACAATGGAGATGATGTTATCGTTGCACATAGTACATTTGGGAGGGGGCATGTCATTGCAGTTGGTGATCCTTGGTTATACAATGAATACATCAGCTATAGAAAGCTTCCAAATACATTTCAAAATACAGAAGCAGCCGAGCAATTGGTAAAAGCACTGATCCGTTTATCAACATCAAACTAATTATTATGCAAGTAAGATTTGCAGAGAGTCCTACTGAAACACTTACACTGGGCACTGAAGATTTAAGAAAAAGATTTCTGGTTGAATCATTATTTCAAGAAGATGCCATTCAATTAACATATACGCATTATGACAGAATGATTATTGGTGGTGTGATGCCTTTGAAAAATAAAATTGAGCTTCCCAATCCTGCTGAATTACGTGCAGATTATTTTTTAGAGAGAAGAGAAATTGGCATCATCAATGTTGGAGGTGAAGGGATTATTATTGCAGACGGAGAATCATATTCGTTAAGTAAGATGGACTGTCTTTATTTGGGAAAAGGAGTTAAAGAAGTTGTGTTTACTTCTGCTAATGCATCCACTCCGGCTTTGTATTATTTTTTATCCTCGCCGGCACATCATTCTTATCCAAATACAGTATGTAAAAAAGAAGAGGCGCAACCGGTTGATTTAGGTGCTGCAGAGACGGCCAACAAGAGAACTGTTTATAAATATATTCATCTGGAAGGCATCAGAAGTTGTCAGTTGGTAATGGGATTGACATCAATGCATGAAGGATCGGTTTGGAATTCTGTTCCACCGCATACGCATACCAGAAGAATGGAAGTCTATTTTTATTTTAATCTACCCAATGACCATCGCATTTTTCATTTCATGGGTGAGCCCCAGTCCACCAGGCATTTGGTTGTTTCCAATCACCAGGCAGTGATCTCAGCACCATGGAGCATGCATTTTGGATGTGGTACCAGTAACTATAGCTTTATTTGGGGAATGGCGGGTGAAAATCTAGTTTATTCTGATATGGACCCTGCACCGATTGCTACGCTTAAATAAGGGTAGATTTTAGAACATTTTAGTAGAAAAATTGTTTAAAGTCAGTTATAAGCTGCTTAACTAAGCATGACTTATTTCGAATTAAGAAACTTGTGATTTGTATTACCTAAAAGTTCTATCCAATCACATAATTTTACCGACCTAAAAATTGAATGTAATTATGGGAAACAATCCGCATCATCACGCTTCTGGAAATGGAGAAGCAAAATGCCCCTTCCACGGCGGCGCCATCAAACAAAGTGCAGGTAGTGGTACAAGAAACCGCGACTGGTGGCCAAATCAATTGAAGTTGAATATCCTAAGACAGCATTCTTTATTGTCTAATCCAATGGAGCCTTCTTTTGATTACGCTAAAGAATTCAAGTCATTGAACTTAGCTGAGGTAAAAAAAGATATCATTCAAGTGCTCACCACATCACAAGATTGGTGGCCTGCAGACTATGGACATTATGGTCCGTTTATCATTCGTATGGCATGGCACAGTGCTGGTACTTACAGAATTGCTGATGGAAGAGGTGGAGGAGGAAAAGGAACACAACGTTTTGCGCCGCTTAACAGCTGGCCCGATAATACCAACCTTGATAAAGCAAGATTATTGCTGTGGCCCATCAAACAGAAATATGGAAAAAAATTATCGTGGGCAGATTTGATGATCTTGGCAGGTAATTGCGCATTGGAGTCGATGGGATTCAAAACTTTTGGATTTGGCGGTGGAAGAGAAGATGTGTGGGAGCCAGAAGAAGATGTGTATTGGGGATCTGAAAAAGAATGGTTGGGAGACAACAGATATACAGGCGATAGAGATTTGGAAAATCCATTGGCAGCAGTACAAATGGGATTGATATATGTAAATCCGGAGGGACCAAATGGAAATCCTGATCCTATTGCATCTGCAAGAGATATTCGTGAAACATTCGGAAGAATGGCAATGAATGATGAAGAAACAGTTGCGTTGATTGCAGGTGGACATACATTTGGCAAGACACATGGAGCTGCTGATCCAGGCAAGTATGTTGGAAAAGAACCTGCTGCTGCTGGTATTGAAGAGCAGAGTATGGGATGGAAAAATACTTATGGTACCGGTAATGCACAATACACGATTACCAGTGGATTGGAGGGTGCCTGGACAACCACACCAACAAAGTGGAGCAATAACTACTTTGAAAATCTTTTCGGATTCGAATGGGAATTGACAAAGAGTCCGGCTGGTGCACACCAATGGAAGCCAAAATCCGGTGCAGGTGCTGGCACAGTTCCTGATGCACATTTATCTGATGTTAAACATGCGCCAACCATGTTGACTACAGACATAGCATTGAGATTTGATCCTGCTTATGAAAAAATTTCAAGAAGATTTTATGAAAATCCAAATGAATTTGCAGATGCCTTTGCGCGTGCATGGTTCAAATTGACACACCGTGATATGGGTCCACGTGGAAGATATCTCGGTCCGGAAGTACCAACAGAAGAATTGATCTGGCAAGATCCAATCCCTGCTGCAACATATAAAATGATTGATGCAAATGATATTGATGCGCTGAAAAAAACAATTCTCTCATCTGGTTTAACTGTTTCAGCACTCGTATCAACTGCATGGGCTTCTGCTTCAACATTTAGAGGATCTGATAAAAGAGGTGGAGCAAATGGAGCACGCATTCAATTGGCACCTCAGAAATATTGGGAAGCAAACAATCCAGCGCAATTATCTAAAGTATTGGAAGTATTAGCGTCTATTCAATCATCATTCAATCAAACTTCAGGTGATAAAAAAGTTTCACTTGCAGACTTAATTGTACTTGGTGGATGTGCTGCGATTGAAAAAGCAGCAAAAGATGGCGGACATGATTTAAAAGTCCCTTTCCATGCGGGAAGAACCGATGCTACTGCAGAACAAACAGATGTTGAATCATTTGCTGTGCTTGAACCAGCCGCAGATGGATTCAGAAACTACATCAAGAAAAAGCATACTGCTCATGCAGAAGAATTATTGGTCGACAAAGCGCAATTGCTCAACCTATCAGCTCCAGAAATGACTGCATTGGTTGGAGGCATGAGAGTACTTGACACCAATTATGATCATTCAAAACATGGCGTATTTACTGAAAAGCCAGGTGTATTGAGCAATGACTTCTTTGTTAACCTATTGGATATGTATACAAAGTGGGAACAAAAGAGCGAGGGTGCATTTGAAGGAAAAGATTCTTCTGGCAAAGTGAAGTGGACTGCTACACGTGCTGATTTGATTTTTGGATCAAACAGTGAATTGAGGGCAATTGCTGAGGTATATGCATGTGCGGATGGAAAAGAAAAATTTGTTCACGATTTTGTAGCTGCTTGGTCGAAAGTAATGGATTTAGATCGATTTGATTTGCATAAATAA
>JAFMEZ010000057.1 GCA_017856455.1 Parafilimonas sp. | reverse complement strand
ATTACTTTAAAGACAACCGAAAAAAGTATCCAAATTTCACGCCAAATGATGTGTATTTTGGATTGCTTACTACATTGCTTGGTTCTGTTCCCAATAACTATCAATGGTTGCTAAACATTATTGGCATGCCTGGTGATATCAATGGAGGAATTGCAATGGTACATAAATATATTCAGAGCAAAGATCAATATCATAAAATAGCCAGAAATGTTGCTATGCTGGTATATCCTTATCTGGTTGTAATTTTTGAAGGGAATAAAAGCAAGGCACTTGAGTTTCTTGAAAAAGGTGACTATGATTTTAAGCGCAATCATCTTCATGCTTATATGGCTACTAACCTTTATTTAGGAAATCAACAAGCCAAGCGATCTGTTCAAATTGCTGAAGGTATAGTTAAGACTGATGCTTATACAGATGTACCATTTTGGAATTTTGAAAAAGGATTTGGTTATCTGAATCAATTAAAGTTTGAAGAGTCCGAAAAAGCTTTTTTACAATTTGTAAATCAGTTCAAAGGAAATTTTTATTTAAAAGATGCATATGAAAAATTAAGCTGGATTGCTTATTTAAAAGGGGATCAAAAAAAGGCATTAGAATTTAGAAATCAGGTGATTAAAAAAGGAAGTTTAGTGCCTGATGCAGATAATATGGCTATGTTAAATGCACAAAGTGGAACTTGGCCACATCCTCTTTTATTAAAGGCCCGTTTATTGAGCGATGGTGGGATGTTCAAAGAATCACTTGAAGTATTCAAAGGGAAATCTACCGATGATTTTCAATCATCAATAGATAAAGCTGAATTTGTATACCGATTGGCTAGGAATCATGATTTAATGGGGGATAAAGAACTTGCCATTAAATACTATAACTCTGCAATTGCCTTTGGTAGAAACGTGCGTGATTATTTTGCTGCCAGATCTGCCTTACAGGCTGCTTTAATATACGAGGAGAAAAAAGATTATACCAGAGCAAACAATTATTTTAAAACTGCTTTGTCCATGAAAGATTATCCCTATAAAAATTCGATCGATCAGAAAGCAAAATCAGGTGTTTACAGATGCAAAATTGCGGCTAAAAATTCCAATGGCAATCTATCAGGGGAGTGATGTTTTTCTCAGAGCTAGATTTTCAAGCAATAGGATCTTGTCATAGGTTGGTGAGAAAAAATTATAATTCACAAAATCAGCATGCAAGAAAATATTTTTTAGCCATGGTCTCATCCAATATGCAGGCCTGGCTTGAAAAAATGAAAATTTCTTTTGATTGATTAACCTAATCTCTTGAATTTCTCTTTCAGTAAGTATTTCAGCTGCTTCCCCCATTCTTATCAGAGATGTCTGAAGTAAGATTTTTTCTAAAGGCGATCTTGCTTTTGCATACTGATCATGCAGGTCTTTGATGATGGTTGATTTGAATATTTCCAGCTCTTTTGGATGATATGCCTCCATCAGTCTTGTCAGATGGTACAGCAATAAAGCTGTGTGACCATAATAGGGAGAAATGAATCTTGGTTTCTTTATATGCAAACGGTCTTTAACCATTTCAGCAATTAATTTGATCGTTGCAGTATCTTGCTCGCTTGTATTTATTCTCTTGCTATACATGAAATACATTATGTTACATTGCACAGCAAAATCAAAATCTGTTTGCATCTTATACCCTAGATAAGTTGTATAAGCTTTATATTTTCTATACCGCTTGAGCGTTGATTTGATCTTTTTACCCGCACTGCCAAGATTGCTGACTTCCACCAATCTATTCTTTACTAGATGATTCAAAGAATCATTGTTTGAAAGTAACATCAGTATCATTACAGTATCATCTGCATCTTCACTGATAGAAAACTGCTTTGATAAGTATTGTGCGATGAAACTGTGAGGCATTATTTTACCCCCTATTGGCCAAAAATTATACATTGGGAGACCTTCTTTCTGCTGATAGAAGGGAAATGCATTTTTGCTTCTAGAAAGAATAGAGTCGATTTTCAGTTTATCTTTTTCATTTAACTTGTCTTGTATGTTTTTTAATGTAAAGTTTCCTATTGCAGTAAAAAATATATTGTTGTCTGGTTGATAGTTATGTGGAAATGCAGATGCACCTCGGAAACTCACAAACATGCCAGGGTAGAACTCTCCTTTTTCCTTTACTTGATCTACATCAATATCTTTTACTAATAATTTAATTACAGAATCAATTTTGTAAACCTGTGCAAGTAAGTTGTTTGTTGAAAACCATCCAATAAGAATGAATATGACAATTTTCCCAATCATATTATTTCATTCTTGGGAGTTTCCATGTATAATAGAGCGCTTTTAAGAGTAGTCTAGGTTTTTCCATGTCTATAATCAGTTCTTTTCTGGTAAAGGAACGCAAGTTTCTCTCAGTACTGTGTTTTTCATAAAATTTAATCCATTCATCAATGGCAACCAAACTTCGGGCATTGATTGAATTGATGATGATCGAAAACTTTTCTATTTGATCTTTTCTGTATGGCAGTGCAGAAATGAGTTGATTCATTTTTTTCACTTTGCTCATGAAGATATCTCTCAAGCTGCTGAAATCCTTACAGGTATTGGGTATTGTATAAATACCATCTCTGGTATCTTTGTATACATCAAATAAATCATTACCCAACTGATAGAGTCCGCCTACTTCTTCCAAAACTTTCATCATTTCATTATCTGCGGCTTCTGAGAGAATTTGATGATAGATAATCACAGAAACTGCACCTTTTCTATATGTGATCTGTTTCAAAAGTTCATATTCAATTTCTGGTGAAGTTTGAGCTGCAGTTGCAACCTGAAGATCTAATACGTCTTTTGATGCGCTGATATATTCGCTCTTATTCGGAACTTCTTTGAGTAAATATGCTTGAATTTCTTTTACAACATGTTCAGCAAACAATGATGCTTCATACTGCTCGGGTTCGAAGGTTAATTGGGTGATCTTTTCAATGGGAAGCTGGTGCACATCAAACAAATCATCACCCAGTGGAGTAAGTATTCCAAAAAGTGTAGCTCTTTTCCTCTCATCTTCTGTTAGCTTTTCTCCGTACAACATTTTGTATGTGCCACACAGAATTGGTGCTATCAGTTTGCCGTAATATTTTTCAATTTTAAATCTTTGTTCATCACTGAATTTTCCCTCATACTTTTTTTCGAGATCGAATAAATATCTCGTGAGAAAATCATGATTGAATTTTTGCTGTTGAATCAATTCATGTACAACCTGGTAAAATGCCTTGAAGTAATTTAAAAGGTTCATAGGTTGTAATCAGTGTAAACTTTTAGGTTTTAGTAGCCTCGTCAGGAATCGAACCTGAATCTGGAGCTTCGGAAACTCTTATACTATCCATTGTACTACGAGGCCATGGCTACATCATGGCAAAGTTAACTCAATGGGTCAAGTTTCATGCATTCTTGAATCGGTAAAAAGGTAGGCCTTTGTATCCAGTATTTTTAACTTGGAATGTGCCACCAGCCTGTGGTTCAAGTTTTAACTGTTCATCTGTGAGTCCTCTTCTTGCTGAGGTGATAAACATATCGCTAAAATTATCACCTCCAAAACATATGGAAGTAACCTGAGAAACAGGTAATGAAATTGCACCAATTTTTTTCCCATCCGATGGATCCCATCTGGTGACCTGCCATCCACCCCAATGCGCAATCCATAGTTTTCCTTCTGCATCAATGGTCATTCCATCTGGATAGCCTTCCTTCGCTGCATCGATATGAATGAGGGGAGTTTTGTGTTGAATTTTTCCATCAACATATTCATAACGCACAACTTGAAGCGTAGGAGTATCTATAAAATAGAAATACTTTTTATCTAAGCTCCAACATAGTCCATTTGATATAGTGAGATTACTTTCATGTTGAATAATATTGTACGCTTTATCAATACTATACAGAAATCCACTGGCATCTGTTTCATTGAGTGACATGCTTCCTGCCCAGAATTGCCCATCTGGACTGCATTTTCCGTCGTTGAATCGATTAGATGGAATATTTTTTTCAGGTGTTGCAATGATATTTTTTTCTCCACTGATTCGATCAATCAATGCAAATCCCTCTTGCAATGCTGCGATAAAATTTCCATTTTGTGTAATGGCAAATGATCCTATCATTGATCCAGTTGAAATATGCCGCTCTTCATTTTTTGCCAGATCATATACAATGATTTTGCCATTGACGATATCAATCCAAAGAATACAATTATTTTTTTCATCCCATACGGGCCCTTCGCCTAGCGTTGAAAGCGTTGAACCAATCTGTTGAATTTGTAAGTTGTTCATGATATTTTAATAAGGAGAGGGACTCATTGCAGACCATCCACCATCAATAACGAGTGACTGTCCGGTTATTTGTTTGGCCTGATCGGAAACAAGAAAGATAGCTGCGTTGGCCACATCATCAACGGTACCTGGACGCTTCATAGGGGTAAGTTTACTCCAGGTTTTGGTATAATCGGGGTCTTCTAATGTGCGTTCTGTGAGTGTTGCGCCTGGAGCAATGCAATTGACATTGATGCCAAATTCAGCAATTTCAGAAACTAAATTTTTAGCCAGCATTTCAATTCCAGCTTTTGTCATGCTGTACGCCGCAAGATTTTTATGTGCTTGATGTCCGGTTACCGATGAAGTAAACAACAATGATCCACCCTTGCCCTGTTTGATCATTTGATTCGAAGCCAATTGTGCAAGGTAAAAGGTGCCTCTCATGTTGACATTCATGACTCGGTCAAAGTCATCCACAGGATATTTACTAAATTCTCCAAAAAGCGTTATACCTGCATTTGCAATTGCGATATTTAATATACCAAAAGTTTCAACTGCAGTATTCACCATCTTTTGTATAAACCCAGTATCACTTGAATCTCCAATCATAGGGATACAGCGGCTTCCAACCTTTGCAGCAGCCTGCTTGCATAGTGTTGCATCAACATCATTTAAAATAATATTTGCACCAGATGCATGAAGTAGCTCTGCAATACGTAAGCCAATACCTTGTCCTGCTCCGGTTATAATGGCTGTTTTGTTGGTAAGGGTTATTTCCATGTTGTTATGGTAAGTAAAATACTTCAGTTAATGGGAAACTGACAGGAGAATTATCTGTGTTCGTTTCCATGATGTCTTTCATATATGCCCACCATTTTTTCATAATGGGATGTTGAGGCAATTCATCCATGCTCAATGTATCAGCTACCTTGAGTGTACCGAATAAGCTTCCATCTCTTTGGTCCAGAAAAATTGAATATTCTGAAATTCCCGTATCCTTGAGTAATGTGCTGAGTTCCGGCCAAATGGCAACATGTCGTCTTTTATATTCCTCCTCCATTTGGGGGAAAACTTTCATTCTAAATGCAAGCCTTTTCATGGTATATATGGACTGAATTTACGGATATTTGTTGTTCAATACAAGGTATAGATGGAGCTTCTTACAATAATATTACTGGTCCTGATTTTAGCTGTTGTCGTTCTGCTGTTTTTTAAAAAATCATCAGCTGTTCAAACGAATGCTGATGTAAAAATTGCAGAGCTAGAGAAAACGCTTGCAAGAATTGAGCAATCTTTGAAAGAAGATTTTCGTATCAATAGAGAAGAATCAAATCGATTGGCCAAAGAGAACCGCACTGAGCTTACAGATGCGCTTATGAAAACTGGCAAGGATCAGGCTGAAAAGTTGGAAGCCTTGATCAATAAGATGGAAGAGAAGAATAAGGAGATGCGTGATTTGATCGAAAGGGCATTCCGATATATTGCTGAAAACTTTGATAAGAATGTAAAATCATTCAATGATCTTCAACGAGAGAAATTTGGACAATTGGAGGAGAAGCAAAATAAATTGGTCGATCAGACGGAAAAGAAATTGGAGCAGATGCGTGAGACGGTAGATGAGAAATTACAGAAGACATTGAATGAACGCTTGGGACAATCATTTGAATTGGTTGGAAAGCAATTGGAAAGTGTTCAGAAAGGTCTGGGTGAAATGCAGAATATTGCTTCTGATGTCGGTGGATTGAAAAAAGTATTGAGCAATGTGAAATTGAGGGGTAATGTTGGGGAGGTCCAATTGGCAATGATTCTTGAGCAAATACTTGCTCCATCTCAGTATGAGGCCAATGTCAGAACAAAACAGGGCAGCTTGGAGCCAGTTGAATTTGCTATCAAACTTCCAGGTAGATCTGATGATGAAAATGGAGTTGTTTATCTGCCGATCGATGCAAAGTTTCCTAAAGATACCTATGAGCAGCTGTTGACTGCATATGAAAATGCGGTTCCAGAGGAGATTGATGCTGCCATCAAGAACTTGGAGTCAACCATCAAAAAAATGTCGAAGGATATTCGCGATAAATATATCGATCCTCCAAATACTACAGATTTTGCAATCCTATTCTTGCCTTTTGAAAGTATTTATGCAGAGGTCATTCGCAGAAGTGCCTTGGTAGATCAATTGCGTGATGAGTTTAAGATAACAGTAGCCGGACCAACTACATTGGTAGCCATTTTGAACAGTTTACAAATGGGCTTTAGAACGCTTGCACTACAGAAGCGAAGCAGTGAAGTGTGGAAAGTATTGGGTGCTGTTAAAACAGAATTTGAAAAATTTGGTGGCATGTTGGAGAAAGCACAGAAGAATTTGCATACAGCAAGTGACACAGTTGATGAGCTATTGGGCAAGAGAAATCGCGCGATTGTTCGTAAGCTTAAAGATGTGGAAGCATTGCCATCTGCAGAATCACAGCAATTATTGCCTGATATGGGCTCAGATGAAGATGAAGAATAAATTTATCTGATTAGTCCGCCTACATTACTTGCAAATATTTTCACTGCAATCGCGAGCAGCACTACTCCAAAGAATTTTCTAACTGCTGTGAGTCCTGCTGGGCCCAATAACTTTGAAATAAAATCAAGCGAGTGCAATACCAGCCAAACAATCAACACATTTAAGAGTATCCCAATCAATACAATCCACTCATTGTAGTTTGCGCGAAGTGATATAATGGTGGTAAGTGTTCCAGACCCTGCGATGAGCGGAAATGCAATCGGCACTACTGTTCCGGATTTTGGATCAGCATCACCTTTAAAAAATTCAATGCCTAAAACCATTTCGAGTCCTAGGATAAATATCACAATTGAACCACCCACTGCGAAAGACTTAACGTCTACACCAAGAATACTTAAGAATTTTTCACCTACAAAAAGAAAAAAGATCATCAATGCTCCAGAGATCAAGCTGGCTTTTGTTTCATGAATCCCACCCATTTTTTGTTTGAGTGAAAGTAATAATGGTACTGAGCCAATGATATCAATCACAGCGAAGAGGGTAAAGGAGACGGTGAGGATTTCGTCTAGCGTCATTTAGTTGTAAGTTAATATAAAAAAGGGACAA
>JAFMEZ010000056.1 GCA_017856455.1 Parafilimonas sp. | reverse complement strand
GGAAGACAGATGGCCGCTATCCTCACACATGCCTGCAGTAAATGTAAAAGAGTCTAATAAAGACTATGAAATTTCGCTGGCAGCACCAGGACTCGAAAAGAACGATTTTAAAATAGATGTCAATGGATCTACACTTACTGTAAGTGCAGAGAAAGACGAGAAAAAAGAAGAAAGAGAAGATGGGTATTCAAGAAAGGAATACAGCTATAGAAGCTTCTCAAGATCATTCACGCTTCCAGAAGATATTCTGAAAGACAAGATTGATGCAAATTATAAAAATGGTGAATTGGTATTGATTCTTCCAAAAAAAGAAGAAAGCACCAAAGCAATACACCAAAAAATCAGTGTACACTGATTCATCCGCCAGTCAGTTTGCAGGTGCAATTGACTGGCACTTTTTAAAATAGGCAAACAATGGTAAAAAATTTAAAGGTTGGTAGCAAATGGACGCAGTATATATTTGAGACATCCGCATGGATTAGACTAATTGACTTTCTGCATCAGGAAAATTCTTTTCTGAAAACACGCCTATCTGAGGTAATGGATGATATTAACAATAGTGAAAATCTTGTACTGGCGGAACATTACCAAAATCAGTTTATTGTCAAAGATGATGTGTATGTTCATATGAAACATGATCTTCAACGTCATGTTGAGAAATGGAATCAGCAAACATCAATTGATGAATCACCTGCAATACAATCACTCAAGAAAATCCATGCAAGATTAAAAGAACAAATTGACTATATTGAAAGAGAACATGCTGTACTCAGAAAAGACTACAATACTTATTTGATTTCCCTCTTAGTAATTCCCTCAATCAATTAAAGAGATTTTCGAGCTTTTTTTCGTTGATCAATACAATATGTCCATCCTTGATGTCAATAAGCTTTTCACCTTTGAAATCGCTTAATGTCCTGATCAAAGACTCAGTTGCAGTACCTGCTATATTGGCCAAGTCTTCTCGAGATATATGAATCGAAAACTGACTTGAACCATTTCCAAATTTATCCCGCAACATCAACAACGCATCTGCAACCCTTTTGCGCAATGAATTGTATGCGAGTCCTAATAACTGATTCTCTTTTTCAGCAACACTGCCAGCCAGTAACTGGATGAATTTTTTCATGATCAACGGATTCTCTCCAATCAAATTTTCAAATTCGGTACGTGGAATCATCGCAACTTCAGACTCTTCCATCGCCTCAGCAGTTTCACGATAGACACTGTGCTTCAATAATGCCATATATCCAAAATAATCTCCTTCACCATACAATCCGATGGTAAGATCTTTTCCATCATCATTCGATTTATATAATTTGACTTTCCCTTTTTGCACAAAAAATAGGTTAGCAGGATGATTGCCTTCACTGTAAATGACTTGCTTTTTCTTATAAAGATTAGTGAACCTTCCTGAAGAAAATTCTTCCCATACACTTTCTTTTCCCATCTCCTCAAAGAGTGTCTTCATATCATATTGCCCATTCGAATATTTTTCTTTGATATGATTAACTTTTTTAATTCTTTGTTCTATTGCATTCAATAACTCTAATTCAGTAAAAGGCTTTGTTATATAATCATCGGCTCCCATCTCCATTCCTTTTCTAAAATCCAGTCGCTCTGTTTTCGCAGTTAAAAAGATAAAAGGAATTTCTCTGAGATCTTCGCTCTTATTCAACATATGCAATACCCCATAGCCATCAAGTACAGGCATCATAATATCGCATACAATAATATCTGGTTTTTTTAATGTTGCCTTCTCAATTCCATCTTTACCATTTTCAGCGGTAATGACATGGTAATTGGCCAATTCTAGAATTTCTGCAGTATTTTCTCTGATTTCAACATTGTCCTCAATCAATAAAACAGTGTTCATAAGGTAAATTTTATAGTAAACGTAGTTCCTTGGTTTAATTCACTTTCAACCTCAATCCTTCCTCCCATTAATTCAACATATTTGGAAACAATATGCAAGCCTAGGCCTGTTCCTTGTATGTTGGTTACATTTTTTCCTCTGAAAAATCTTTCAAATAGATGCTTTTTATCTTCTTCAGGTATTCCCAACCCCTTGTCTTTAACCTGAATGATCAAGTTTCCGCTCCCATTCATTTCGCTTTCAACCCAAATCTCTCCATCCTCAGATGAGAATTTAATAGCATTAGAGATCAGGTTGATCATGATATTTCTCAATAATGAGAGATCCATTTTAACATGTGCACCTCCGTTGTGATTGTATACAATTTGCTGACCATTCTTTAAAATAGGTTGTATTTCATTGATGATAAGCTGTAGCTGTTCTTTAGAGTTAAACTCTGAAACATGCTGTTGTATTTTTCCTTCTTCTATTTTTCCAAGCGATAAAAATTCATTCAGAATACCCGTAAGATTGCTTACTGAAGAACGTATACGCATAATATGCTTATCACGTTTATCCTGATCTTCAGATTGCGTATATTTTGCAATGAGGGAAACTGAAGAAAGAATCGTACTCAATGGTGTTCTAAATTCATGAGAGGCCATCGAAACAAATCTCGATTTAAGGTCACTCAACTCTCGTTCTTTGCTGAGTGCATTAGATAACTCCTGTGTTCTTTGCTCTACTTTTAATTCTAGCTCTTCATTTAGTTTTTCAATTTGAGCATTGACCTTTTCAAGTTCATCTTTTTGAGCAAGCAATTTATTTTCATTTTCAATACGCTTTGTAATATCAATTACAAAAGCAATTACGAATTGCTCATCATCAACTTTATAGTGACCTAAACTGATTTCAACAGGAAATTCTTTCCCGCTTTTTTTTCTTGCAGAAAGCTGCAAACCCTTACCCATCGGCCTATTTTCAGGATGCTGTTCGTATCTATTGCGATGTCCTTCATGACTACTGCGAAAACGATCTGGTATGAGCTGTTCAACTTTGATGTTGGAAAACTCAACTACTGAATATTCAAATAGCTCAGTTGCCTGTTGATTGGCCAGGATGATACTTCCTTTTTTATCCACCAATAAAATTGGGAGTGTAGCAAATTGAAAGAGTGCTTCAAACTTTTTTACTTCCTTATAGAGATTATTCGAAAATATTCTTTGTGTATCAATATCAATAATTCTTTGCAGATAGAAATTCTGACCGTCGTAACTGAATTTTCCTATATCCAATCTTCCCAGAAAAACTTCTCCAGACTTCTTTCTCAGCAGGACTTCTTCAGTCCAATTACCATGTCGATTAATATTATCCCGCATGAGTTTGGATAGGTTCTCATCCAATATGTTTTCACGTGGACATAAAAAATTAAAATGATCGCTGAATTCATCTCGATTTTGATAACCAAATATTTTCGAAAAAGAATCATTGAAATACATCAATTCAGATCCTTTTTCATCCCAAACTGCAATGAATTCATCTGAAAATGCAGACCAAGCCCTTAACATTGAGGCGTCAAATGATTTAGCCATAACGAGTGGTTGCACAATCATGCGGTCAAGATACCAAATGCAATATCTTTTCTAATTAGAATGAGAGATATCTTCCGCAAAAAACTATGCTTTTATATAAACTAAAGTTATAAAATCATTTAGCACTCTTGCTCATATAATCCGTCAGCATAGGAAAAGCTATCTGAAACCAGATAGTATATTTACCAGGAAATTGTTTGATATGAGATTGGAGATAGTTTATATCTAAATATGCATAATCGCCAACTTCATCTTGATTTGGCGTAAGTGGACCATTGAATTTTCCAATAAAAACATGATCAAATTCATACTCTGTAAGTCCATTGTCTAAAGCAGCCTTGTATGTAAATGAAAAGGCCTTTGATAGTTCAATTTGAATTCCTAGCTCTTCATTGGTTCTTCTTTCTGCAGCATGATGAACATCCTCATCAGGAAAAGGATGACTGCAACATGCATTCGTCCACAAACCTCCACTATGATATTTTTTCAATGCTCTTCGCTGAATAAGCATTTCACCTTGGTCATTAAATATAAACACACTAAATGCCCTGTGAAGGAGTCCTTTTTCATGCGCTTCCATTTTTTCCATGATACCGATGAACTCATCCTGCTCGTTAACCAAAACAACATGTGTTGCTGCAGATGACATGCTGTTAGGATTGAGGCGTGTTTAAGACATTGAGAAATTCTTGGCTAAGCGGACTCACCCCAGGATCAAAATAGCCAATCAGATTACCTTTTTCATCAATGATATACTTAGAGAAATTCCAAACTGGATCTCTGCCATTCCATCCATTTTTGGACGGATCTGATAACCATTGAAAAATGGGATGTTGCTTTGATCCTTTGACCACAACTGATTTTGAAGCAAGTGGAAAATCAACGCCATAATTTTTTTTGCAAAATGCAGCGATAGCTTCATTACTCCCCTTTTCCTGTTCCTTGAAATCATTTGCAGGAAATCCAATAATTACAATTTTATCTTTTTCTTGTTGATACAATTTTTGCAACTCTTCGTATTGACCTGTATAACCACAATCACTGGCAGTATTTACAATTACTAATTTCTTACCGGCATAATGATTGATCTTTAGCGTGTCTCCTCCAATCCCCTCAAATGCATATTCATAGATTGAAACAGGGGGAATTGTCTTTTGAGATGGAAGCTTTACATCAGTTTTCACACCGAAAAATCTGGTGATTTTTGTAAGTGATGGATAAAATGATCTTAATACTTTTTGTCTGTAACTCATATCAGTTTGAACTTTTGATGATGAACATGCACAACCAACTACTACAAACATGATCAATAGTAATGTTGCTCTAGCACCTATACTTTTCAAGAATGACATGTTATGTGTATTTAAAAATCTTTTTAATAGCACCAGCCTTACCTTTAAATGGTGCATACAATAATGGAACATCAAACCATGATTTCGATGTCATAACAGACTTTGGACGGGTAAAGTTTTCAAATCCAAATTTGCCGTGATATTGTCCTAATCCACTCGGACCAACACCACCAAAGGGCAAATGAGGATTACCAATATGTACCAAACCGTTGTTGATACTGCATCCACCGAAACGCACACCATGAATATATTTTTCGTGAACTTTTTTATCTTCTGCAAATAAATATAATGCAAGTGGGAAGGGATTTCTGGCAATCCACTGCATTACCTCGTCATGGTCATCAAAGGAAATCACAGGAAGAATAGGACCAAATATCTCTTCCTTCATGATAGCTTCTTCAAAGGATGGATGTTCAATGATGGTAGGCTCAATATACAAATCGCTCTCGTCATGTTTTCCACCACTGATAATATTTGCCCCTTCTAAATAAGAAATCAGTTTTTTAAATCGCTTTAGATTGATGATTCTTCCATAATCTTCACTGCGTTGTACATCTGAACCAAACATGCTCGAGATATAAAACTTGATTTTTTCGATCAACACTTCCTTTATTGAACTGTGTACCAATACATAATCTGGTGCAATACAAGTTTGGCCAGCATTGATCAATTTACTCCAAACAATTTTTTTAGCAGTGTAATCGATATTGGCTGATGTATCGACAATCGTTGGACTTTTCCCTCCGAGTTCCAATGTAACAGGGATCAACTGCTTGGAAGCCATTTCCATGATTTTTTGTCCGACGAATGTGCTTCCAGTAAAGAATATATGGTCAAACCTCACAGATGAAATCATCATTGGAATAATTTCTGCTCCTATCCCCTGTACCACATGTACATAAGAAGATTCAAAAATTTCTTCCAGTATTTTCTCAACAAGCATTGCCGTATGAGGAGCCTCTTCAGATGGCTTGATAAATGCAGTGTTACCCCCAGCGATGGCACAAATCAAAGGACCAAAAACAAGTTGAAAAGGATAATTCCATGGAGCTATAATTAATACAGTCCCTAAAGGATCTCTGTAAATTTTACTTGAAGAGGGGAAAAACATTAAGGGAGTAGGAACCGACTGTGGTTTTGCCCATTCTTTCAAGTGATGAATGGTGAAATCAATTTCCTTAATGATAATGCCAACTTCTGTGCCGAACGCTTCAAAACTGGATTTTCTTAAATCGAGGTATAACGCCTTTTCAATTTCAGCCTCGTGATGCTGAATAGCAGATTTCAATTTCTTAAGTGCCTGAATGCGAAAATTCAAAGCACGTGTTGCACCTGTATTGAAAAAATCAGTTTGCTGATTGAAAACAGATTTCAGTTGCAGTTCATTCACTGTAAAATCTAAACTTACTGGTGGTTGCATGGTTTCTTGCATATATTTTAAAACAATCCACCAGTAAGTTAGTTCAAATTATTTTTTAAGCAGCTTTGAAACAATATGTTCACCCAATCTTTTCCCAGCAGCATTCCCCGAATCAAGATCAAAACTATAGTGAATCCCTCCATACAATCTTGATATACTTGCTTCTTGAGCAGCCTGACGAAACGATTTTATTTCACGATTGGCAATACCAAACTCTAACAATGAAGTATCGGTGAAAGACAATTGATCTCCATAAAATGCTGTCATTACTTCTGCAGCAGCAGCAGAAATTGTTGAGTGACCACTTGTGTAAGAAGGAAAGGGGGGTGTTTGAATATAAGGTCGCCAATCTGCTGAAACATGTGCGTTGATGATGGTTTCCGGACGAACATAATTACTCCTGTATTTTTCATCCCAGCAACTGATGAATCCATCAAAAAGTGCAATGGCAGTATGTGCGTAAGATGCAACAGTTTTGGCAAAATCTGCATGTGCATGTTTTGCTGCGATTCCAACAATATTCATCCAGTGACCAGGAGGAGAAAATTTTTTAGTCGCATACATTACATGTCCTGTTACATTCATTTTAAATGGATTATCATCCCAAAAATCTGCGATGTGTTTTTGTTCATCTGTAAGATGATCCACTATATTTTTCACTTCCATCATGGAATGGAAGTACACGCTGTTATGCTGCATATCAAACATGGGAGGTCTTCCTGGTTTATATTGAGATGCAGAATCCAAAATAAAAGGCCTGATCTCTCGCCAGTGTGGCTCCAATCCTGATGCGTACATGGGAGGTGTGGGCACCCATCTTCCTGAAGAGTCATTCACCGAATACCGAGAAGCACCTCTGGTAGCTGAATAATGATCTCCCTTGCTCCATTTTAAAATGGCAGATGAAACAGAATCTGCAAATACAGTACTCGCCTCAATAATTATATCTGGAACACGGAGACTATCAGCATCATGCAATACTTGTTCATAATACTTCATCATACTCCCCTCAGGAAAAGTAACCTCGTTACCAACTTTAATGAATGCCAATAAAGCTGATAATGCATAGTCAACCTTCGTGGGATCAACAGGCCTTGGCATGGCAGGCATGTGTTTGATTCTTCCCGAAAAAGATTCATACTGATCATTCCCTGCAACGACGCATTCATATGCAGCAATAGATGCATATGCATAATTGCGAGATGCGATCAT
>JAFMEZ010000024.1 GCA_017856455.1 Parafilimonas sp. | reverse complement strand
AATTAAACGCTATCGCTTTTACACAAGCACCTGGATTGATTGGCGCTTTACTCGTTGGTACAAGTTTTGCAAAATCACTTGCACTTAGTTTAAATATCCCATTGATTGCTGTTCATCACATGCAAGCCCATGTGCTTTCAAATTTAATTGAGGATCCCATTCCAACTTTCCCTTTTCTCTGTTTGACAGTAAGTGGAGGACATACACAAATTGTTCTTTGTAAAGACCCACTGAATATGGAAATACTTGGTGAAACATTAGATGATGCAGCAGGTGAAGCATTTGACAAATCAGCAAAACTACTCGGACTTCCTTATCCAGGTGGACCGTTAATTGATCAATATGCCAGCTTGGGTGATCCGAAAAAATTTCATTTTCCTGAACCGCAAATAGAGGGACTCAATTTTAGTTTTAGCGGCGTCAAAACATCGATTTTATACTTCCTTCAAAAAAAACTTAAAGAGGATGAGCATTTCATTCAGCATCATTTGAATGATTTGTGCGCATCGATTCAGCACTCAATTATCAGTATTCTCTTACATAAATTAAAAAAAGCAAGTATTGAGACCGGCATCAAACAAATTTGCATTGCAGGTGGCGTATCCGCCAATAAAGGCTTACGAAAAGCACTTGCTGATAATGCTGATAAGTATGGATGGAAATTACACATACCCAGTTTTGAGTATTGTACTGATAATGCTGCAATGATTGCTATTACTGGATACCATAAATATTTAAAAGGCGAGGCTTCAACATTAGAAGTTTCTGCAAGTGCCAGAGCAAGCTGGGATTAATATGAGGAACAGCTATTTTCAATTCAAAAAGTTTAAGATTGATCAGGCAGATTGTGCGATGAAAGTCACAACAGATGCATCCTTATTTGGAGCATGGGTTGCCCATCATGCAAGCAAATCAACATCAGTAATTGATATCGGTGGAGGAACAGGACTTTTAAGTCTCATGCTTGCCCAAAAAAATGAAGCTACAATTGATATTGTTGAAATTGAAAAAGTATGCTTCAATCAAATGCAAAAGAATATTGATGTATCAGCATGGAGTAAAAGAATTCATTGCATCAATATGGACATCAGGAATTTTGTGACTTCCAATAAATATGATATCGTTATATCGAATCCTCCTTTTCATCAACAACAACTCAAATCAGAAGATAAGGCGATTAATTTAGCAAGGCATGGTAATGAATTGACATTGGAAGTTTTATTTAAGCAAGTATCCCCACTATTATCTGACAAAGGGATTTTTTATTTATTGATGCCTGCCTATCGAGATTTTGAAACCATATCAATTGCTGAAAATTGCAATATGATGCTGAATAAAAAAACAATTGTAAAGCAATCTGTGTTTCACGATCCATTCAGAATCATGTATGCATTTTCAATGAGCAATCATGGAGATGCTGTTGTTGACGAAATTATTATTAAAGACAACAAAGATCAATACACAGAAAAGTTCATTGACTACTTAAGGGACTATTACCTTTATTTCTAAAATTTCTTGCCCCACCCCAACCAGTCATTTGCATTGGCATAAATCATCAGGCCAAACAAAATAACCATTCCAACGATCTGTGCATATTCCAGGAACTTATCGCTTGGTCTTTTCCCTGTGATCATTTCGTATAGGGTAAACATAACGTGACCGCCATCAAGTGCAGGAATTGGTAATAGATTCATGAAAGCAAGTGCTATAGATAAAAAAGCAGTAATGTTCCAAAATGCTTCCCAATCCCAACCATATTTGGGAAAAATTGATCCCATTGATTTAAATCCACCCACACCTTTGTATGCACCAGTAGAAGGGTTCAGAATTTTTTTGAATTGCGTAACATAAAATCCTAATTTATCTATTGCCTTGTTTACGCCAGCAGGAAGTGAAGCAAAGAAGCTATATTCTTTTACTTCAAACGTATAGAGTCCTTGTTTACTCATTTCATCCATGCTTGGTAACGATGGGTAAAAGCCAATTGAGGTATCCTTACTGATTACTGTATTCAAAACAACTTCTTTCCCACTTCTTAAAACATGCAGTTGAATGGAATCACCTGCTCGATTTAAAATTGCCGGTTTGATCTGATCATAAAAATTAATTTTTAGTGAATCAATTCCGATGATTTGATCCTTGACCAGTAATCCATTTTTTTCAGCAGGTGTGCCCTTCCCTACTTCGGCCACGATACATGGAACACGGGGAAGCAATAAAATTGAACGTTTCCCTTTCTCAACAACCTTCTCGATAAAATTTACTGGTATGCTTAAATTCTGCTGCTGACCATTTCTTTCAATAGTCATATGGTCGCCCAATAGCATAGCAGCATTGAGATCATCAAAGTATTTTACTGGCTGATCATTAACAGCAAGAATTTTATCTCCGGTTTGTAATCCAACCTGATTAACCACAGAATCAACAACCCATACACCTTGGGTTAGATTTTTATTAGGAAGTTTGGTTTCACCCCAAACAAAAAGCGTCATTGCATAAATCACAAATGCGAGCAGCACATTTACTGTTACACCTCCGATCATGATGATTAAACGTTGCCATGCTGGTTTACTTCTGAATTCCCAGGGTTGTGCCGGTTCTTTCATTTGCTCCTTGTCCATGCTCTCATCAATCATTCCAGATATCTTCACATATCCACCCAAAGGAAGCCAGCCAATGCCATAAACGGTATCGCCAATTTTCTTTTTTAGAATAGAAAACCAAGGGTCGAAGAAAAGAAAGAACTTTTCCACCCTGCATCCAAAAATTTTTGCAGGAAGGAAATGTCCAAATTCATGTAAAATAACAAGTATAGAAAGTGCAAGTATCAATTGACCTGCTTGAAGTCCTACTGCTCCCCAGTTGATATCCAATAAAACGAATGAAAACATTTTCAAAATTTAGAAAGTAAAATTAGCCAATAAACTGCTAGAGATTTATTAAAGATGCTGCAAAGTTCCTTGCCTCTGCATCACTATTGAAATAATCTTCCAAAGTTGGATTTCCAATAAACGGTATTTCCGTCATGGTCCGCTCAATAATTTCAGTCATATCCAAAAATCCTACCCTGTTCTTCAAAAATCCATATACCGCCAATTCATTGGCAGCATTCATGATACAAGGAAGATTCCCTCCCTTATGCAAAGCCGTAATGGCTAATCCCAGGTTTCTGAATGTTTTTATATCGGGTGGATCAAAGTTCATCACAGTAGATTTTGCAAAATTGAAACGCGGGTATTCATTTTGCAATCTTCTTGGATAAGTCATTGCATATTGTATAGGCAATTTCATATCAGGCAAACCCATTTGTGCCTTAATGCTATTGTCTTTGAATTGCACCATGCTGTGAATGATGCTTTGAAGATGGATAACAACTTCAATTTGAGAGGGCTCAAGATTGAATAACCATTTTGCTTCAATCATTTCCAATCCCTTGTTCATCAAGGTTGATGAATCAATAGAAATTTTTGCACCCATACTCCAGTTTGGATGTTGAATGGCATGTTCGCGTTTAACGTTTACAAGATAGTTAGGTTTCTTGCCAACAAACGGTCCACCTGAAGCTGTAAGAATAATTTTCTCAATGGGATTGGATTGTTCTCCCGCCAAGCATTGAAATATTGCTGAGTGCTCTGAGTCAACAGGTATTATTGAAACTCCTTTTTCTGCTGCTAATTTCATTACGACATCACCAGCAACAACCAATGTTTCTTTATTGGCAAGTGCAACTGTTTTACCCTTTTCAACTGCCTTTATCGTTGGTTTCAATCCAGCAAATCCAACAATTGCTGCCATCATCAAATCATATGCATCAGAAGCAGCAGCCTCCACTAATCCTGGATCACCTGCCATCACCTTAATTCCTTTCCCACTCAACGCGTCTTTAACTAAGTTATATTTTGTTGTATCAGATATAACTACAATTTCTGGGTTGAACTCAAGTGCCTGATTGATCAACAGTTCATGATTAGAATGGGCCGTTAAGACAGTAGCTTTGAATAAATTGGGGTAAAGACGAATGACTTCAAGTGTTTGCTTACCGATCGATCCGGAGCAGCCAAATATGCCTATTCGTTTAACCGCTAAAGGCGGCAATTCCTCTTCAGAAAATTGATGTGAAAAGTCAAATTGCATGGAATGAATTTAGTGGATTTGGATCAGTTTTTCAAGTTGTTCAGCAAGCTTTCTGTCATTGCTTAAGCGCGGCACTTTATTCTGCCCTCCTAATTTACCTTCAGACCTCATGTAATCAATAAATGCATTTTTCTTCAAGGGTCTTATGATGAGCTTCTGTAAAATATTTCCTTTGATCAAATCATCGTAGTAAATATTTTTTCTTCTCATATGTTGATCTACAGCCTCTGCAAACGCATTTAGGTCTGTTGGTGTTTCCTCAAATTCAACAAACCACTCGTGATAAGATTTCCCTTCATGTTGACTTACAAATGGCGCTACAGTAAATTCAACAATTTTAGCATTAAACTCAGTTGCAGCTTTCATCATGCTAAATTCGACTTCTTCTCCAATTACATGTTCACCAAATGCAGAGATGTAATGTTTGATTCGACCACTCACAATGATGCGATATGGATTCAATGAAACAAACTTAACCGTATCGCCAATATTATACCCCCAGAGTCCAGCGTTATTATTTATAATCAAGGCATAATTCTCTCCCAGCTTTACATCTTTGAGTGAGAGCCGGGTTGGATTTTCATTGAAAATTTCTGAAGAAGGAATGAACTCGAAGAATATTCCAGAATTGGTATTCAACAACAATCCCTCTTCATCTCTTGTATCTTGAAATGCGAAAAATCCTTCAGAAGCTGGAAAGGTTTCAATTGTATCTACCTTTTTCCCAATACTATCCATCAATTTGGATTTGTATGGAGTGAAATTTACCCCACCGTGGACCAACACACTCAATTCAGGAAAAATTTCACCGACCTTTTTACCCTTCCTTTCGATTAGTCGATCAAAATACATTTGCATCCAAGGTGGTATGCCACTTATGAGCGTCATGTTTCGATGAATGGTCTCCTCAACAATTTTATCCAATTTGGTTTCCCAATCCTCAATACAATTTGTTTCAAAGCTTGGTAACTGGTTCCTTTTGAGATAACCAGGAATATGATGATTGACAATTCCACTTAATCTTCCGGTTGGAATACCTCCGATCCTATCAAGTGTAGGTGAGCCGGAAAGAAAGATCATGTTTCCTGAAACAAAACTTGAATTTCCAGTCGTAGCGATATACGTAAGTAAGGCATTCCTTGCGGTATTGATATGATTCGGAATAGAATCTTTTGTGATTGGGATATACTTTGCGCCGGAAGTTGTACCTGAAGTTTTTGCGAGATAGATAGGCTTTCCTGGCCAAAGAATATTACTCTTTCCCTCCTTGATCTCCTGAACATAGCCCTTTATTTGCTCATAATCCCTCACCGGGATGGCCTGGATATAGGATTGATGATCAACAACCTGATCCAAATGATGATCCTTACCAAATTTGGTACCCCCTCCTTTTCGGATGAGATCCTGCAAAATTTTGTCCTGATCGGCCACAGCAGAATACATCGAGCGCTGTATACCTTTATATATATAGTCGGCAAAAGGTTTCGCCAACTGTGATTTTATACTCATTTTCAATGAAATAGGCGTTGGACAAAGGTAGGTTTAGACCCGCAAATCTGGCGTCAAATACAGGAAGAAATTTTAGGGTGAGACTTGCTAAAAAGGTAAAATCTCCTTACCTTCGCACTCCTAAAAATTTGAATCATGTTCGCAATAGTTAAGATAGCGGGTCACCAATACAAAGTAGAAGCAGGTCAGGAATTGTATGTTCCCCATATTGAAGGAAAGGCTGGAGATAAAATCCAACCAGAAGTTTTATTGGTTGATAATGCAGGAAATCTTTCTGTTGGAAAGGATGTGAAGCAAAAAGTGAATGCAGAAATTTTGGGTGAAAAACAAGGTGACAAGGTTATAGCATTCAAAATGAAAAGAAGAAAAGGTTTCCGTAAGAAAATCGGACATCGTAAATTGTATACCAAGATCAAAATTGAAAGCATCGCTTAATTATAATCATCAGTCGATTTAAACTCATACGTCATGGCACACAAGAAAGGAGAAGGTAGTGTAAAGAACGGTCGCGATTCACAAAGCAAAAGATTGGGAATTAAAATTTTTGGTGGACAGCCTGCAATTTCAGGCAACATCATCTTGCGTCAACGTGGAACACAATATCATCCTGGTAAAAATGTTGGCGTTGGAAAAGACTTCACCATCTTCGCAACTTCTGATGGAGTTGTTGAATTCAGAAAGACCAAAGCGAACAAAACAATCGTTTCGGTTGAACCTGTTTCTGCCGCAAATTAATCCAGCTTTAAAAAAAATTTTGCAGTTTCGGAAAAGTGTGTTTACTTTTACGTCGTAATCCATTTTTTCTAACCATTAAATTCTAAACAAAATGGCAACTGCAAAAAAAGCCGCAAAGAAAAAAGCAGCTCCTAAAAAGAAAGCTGTTAAGAAGGCTGTAAAAAAAGCTGCTCCTAAGAAGAAAGCTGCTAAAAAAGCTGCTCCTAAGAAGAAAGCTGCTAAGAAAGCTGCTAAGAAGAAGTAATTATCTTCAAAGCAAAATAATGAGTCCCGCACATGTGCGGGACTTTTTTTGTCCCCTACTCTTACCTTCGCTTCATGTTAGACAATTATGCTATTGCAGATCAATTTTCACTTTTGAGTAAATTGATGGATATCCATCAAGAGAATAGTTTTAAGTCGAAGTCGTATGCTAGCGCAGCATTCAGCATTGAGAAACTTCCAGTACAACTATCGACTGTACCAAAAACTGAATTGGCAACACTTAAGGGTATAGGTGCATCAACTGCTAATAAAATTATTGAGATTCTGGAGACTGGAAAATTGAGTGCATTAGAAGAACTCATTTCAAAAACACCTCCAGGCATTCTTGAAATGATGCAAATAAAAGGACTTGGTCCCAAGAAAATTTCAACCATTTGGAAAGAAATGGGTATTGAATCCATTGGTGAACTCCTTTATGCATGCAACGAAAACAGGTTATTGCTTTTCAAAGGATTTGGAGAAAAAACACAAAAAAATGTTTCAGACGCCATATCCTTTTATTTAAAACATCAGGGGCACTACCTCTATGCAGAAATTGAGGAATATGCCAATCATTTGATGAATACACTCAAAAGCGAATTCAAGAATAACAATTGGGCATTTGTAGGTCCATTCAGCCGTCAAGTACCCACAATAGAGCAATTGAGTCTCATTACCGATACTCCTTCAACTTTGGTTGAGCAATTCATGCTTGATAATGAGTTTCAAATCATCAAAACCACTGGATTAACAACTGTATTCAAAGGAAAAGAGGAAGTATCCATTGAAATCAACTCATCTGAATCGAAAGATTACATCACAGCATCATTCAAATTAACTGGATCAAATGCATTCATCGATAAATGGACTGCTTTATTCCCATTATCGCTAGAATCTTCTAGCTCCGAAGAAGAAATTTTCAATAAAGCAGGTGTAAAACATATACCATCCTTTTTGCGAGAAGATCCTAATATCATCGAGATATCTAAATCAATTGAGCTCAATGATATCATTTCAACCAAAGAGATTAAAGGAATAATTCATACCCATAGCGATTGGAGTGATGGCATCAACACTGTTGAGGAAATGGCTAAAGCATGTAAAGATGATGGATTTGAGTATCTCGTTATCAGCGATCACAGCAAATCGGCTTTCTATGCAAATGGGTTAACTGAGGAAAGAATTAAAGCGCAACACCAATACATTGAAGAGCTCAACCAAAAATATGCTCCATTTAAAATTTTCAAAAGTATCGAATGTGATATTTTGAACGACGGCAGCCTGGATTACTCTGATGCAATGCTCAGCACATTTGATTTGGTTATTGCATCTGTGCATTCTAACCTGAAGATGAACGAGGAGAAAGCCATGCAAAGACTCATAAAGGCAATTGAGAACCCCTACACGAGAATTCTTGGTCATCCTACAGGCCGACTCCTTCTTAGTCGGGAAGGTTACCCAGTTGATCATGATAAATTGATAGATGCCTGTATTGCAAATAAAGTCGTCATTGAAATCAATGCTCATCCAAGAAGATTAGACCTTGACTGGAAATGGATCATGAAAGCACAGGATAAAGGCGCACTATTTTCAATCAACCCAGATGCACATAGTATTGAAGGCTATAAAGACATTCGTTATGGAGTTCTCGCTTCACAAAAGGGACTTCTTAAAGCATCCAGCAATTTATCCAGCTTTTCTTTAACTGTATTTGAAGCATTCCTGACAACTTACAAATAATTATTTCGCCTTGACTTGATTCCAAATCTCATCAAGCTGCGCGAGATTGAGGTCTGTCATTTTTTTTCCTTGATCTTTTACAATAACCTCCATTTGTTGGAATCTTGACATGAACTTATGATTGGTTCTGGAAAGTGCCTGGTCTGGATCTATATGTAGAAAACGGGCATAATTGATCAATGAGAAAAACATATCTCCTATCTCCTCTTCAACATGTAATTTATCTGATTTTTCTTTTTCAAATAAATCAACAGCCTCCTTTACTTCTCTCATTTCCTCCTCCACTTTTTCCCAAACTTGTTCTTTGTTTTCCCATTCAAATCCAACTTGCTTGGCTTTTTCTTGCAATCGCATTGCCTGTACCATTGGCGGCAGTGATCTAGGAACTCCACTCAAAACAGAAGACTTGCCCTCCTTTAGTTTAAGATTTTCCCAGTTGCGCTTAACATCATCCTCGTTTTCAACTTTAACATCACCATAAATATGTGGATGTCTTGATATAAGCTTTTCTTTAATAGCGACAATTACATCATCAATATCAAACTTGTTCTGTTCTGTAGCGATCTTGGCATAAAAAAGAATGTGCAGAAGCACATCACCCAACTCCTCTTTTATCTCTTTCCAATCTTCTTTAGTGATAGCGTCCGCCAATTCATAGCATTCTTCAATTGTAAGCTGACGCAGTGTATGAATAGTTTGCTTTTTATCCCATGGGCATTTTTCCCGCAATTCTTCAAGCACCTCTTGCAATGGAGCAATTGAATACTTTAATTCAGGGTTAATCATATAATAATTTTATTTTTTCAGTTGAATTCCGAGTCCCACAAGCGATTTGAATTGCAATGCCGGAGCATTTTTATTTGGACCGAACAGTTTTGCATCATCATCATAAACCAAATCAACCGCCCAGGTTACATTAAACAATTTAGAAATCTTGACACTCAACACATTCGTCATGAACACATCAATATTTTGAGGATTGTTTCTATAATTAGAGAATAAATCCAACTTAGTCTTATACACAACATTCGGTGAAATCTCCTTTAAATAGTTAATCGTTGCATAAGCACCTAACTCAAAATTTAGATTTTGTCCGGGCTTTACACCATATAATCCTTTTTGCGACAATTCAGGATTGGTTACAAAAACCCATCTGGCAGTAAATGGAGAAAGAAACAGTGAAATATTTTTATTCGGCCGAAAATCCCACCCAGCGCTACTTAGCAAGTAACCAGGCGACATAAAACTGGAGATAAAATTCTTTTTTGCTCCAGAAAATGTATACCCTTTAAAAAATCCGGAGCGCAGATTTGTCAAAAACGCAAGGTTGCTTTTGGCATTTACAGAGTAACCAACTTTTGATACTAAATCAAACCTATCATCGTTTTTCCTACTACCTAAACTTGTTGAATTTACATACCCAAGATTAAAATCAAAGTTATTGTCCCAACGCATTTTATCTTTGCTATACCTCGCATACATGTTGAGGATTGAGCCAACAGATAAAGAAAATTTATCACCGCCAGCCGACCAATTACTCAAGGAAGCCTGTGAAAAAGTAAGGTTGTATAGTATTCCCTTTTGCCATTTTTTAGTTTGAGCACCGTCTGATTTTAATTTGATCACTTTTTGTGACTCTTTTTGAAGGTTCATGATAATATTATCCTGACCCCTCAACACCTGAGCCAAAAAAATCAATACTATAATAGATGCCTTTTTCATTTCAGTAGTTCAAGATAAATAAAAAAGCCCCGATTCTATTCGGGGCTTTGTGCCCAAGACTGGATTCGAACCAGCACGCCGTTTCCAGCGCTACCACCTCAAGGTAGTGCGTCTACCAGTTTCGCCACCTGGGCTGAGGGATTGCAAAATTATGAAAAATAGGTGCTATTTCCATGAAATCATCTCTTAAATACCACTCTAAAAGTTGAACCCTTTCCTAATTCAGAATTTCTAACCAATAGTTGTCCTTGGTGATACTCCTCAACTATTCTCTTGGCCAGTGTGAGTCCCAATCCCCACCCTCTTTTCTTGGTGGTAAACCCAGGATTGAAAATTTCTTTTTGAATGACGCTAGATATTCCTTTTCCAGTATCTGAAATATCAACAAAGACTTCAGCATCAGAAGTGATGATATCTATCTGAATTTTACCAATACCCTCCATGGCATCCAATGCATTCTTTAAAATATTCTCAATAACCCATTCAACGAGTTCTTTTGCAAGCATCAAATGGACTGGATGTTCAGGATAATGGTTAATTGTAATGATGATTTTTTCTGATGCTCTTCGCTTGATATAATCAACAGAATGAAAAACCAGCGCTACAATATCTGTTTCTGTTTTTTTGGGAACACCTCCAATCATGCTAAAACGATCGGCAATTAATTTTAATCGATCAATATCCTTTGCCATTTCTGGTAACACAGTTGAATTTTCTTTACCCTCTTGTAACAACAAAGACCATCCTGAAAGCGCCGAGATAGGCGTTCCAAGCTGATGTGCCGTTTCTTTTGCTAAAGAAGCCCAGAGTTGATTCTGTATTGAGCGATGTCTGTTACTTAACCATATTAGCATGATGATTGAAAAAATCACAACAATCAAGAGCTGTATAACTGGAAAATATCTAACCTGCAACAAAAGAGCTGATTCACCGTAATAATATCGATTGAAAGTTTTTTGATCTTCCGATAAATACGTTGTTATAAACCTTGACTGAGATTTGTATTGATTGAGTTTATCTCCTAAATAGTTTTTGTTCTTTGCAACTTTTAACGAATCAAAATTCAGATAACTCATAATGCTATCCTTTTCATCTGTTTCAATGACTGGAATGTTTTTCTGCTCTGCAATGATTTCAGCTGAAAGGGAAAGATCATCTCCGGCAAAAGCATTCGCAACAACTTTTTGAGCTGCAACCCACTCTTGCATCGTCTTTTTTTCTCTTTGTGAAATCTCCTCAGCCAGAAAATTGGAATAAAAATATGATCCTATGACTATGCATGTACCAATAACCGACATCCCAATTTTCCAGTATGATAGCTTATTCATATGTTGTGATCTGACAAATTTGATGAATTATAACAAGCGTACAAATTATTTTCATCAGGAAGCGCCTATTTTTGCCAGACAAATGTCTCATTACAATCATTTACCAAATGTTGGAGTTGTTGTACTGAATTGGAATGGAAAACATTTCCTGCAACAATTTCTTCCATCCGTGATGTCAACCACATATAAACCAATCCAAGTTTATGTGGCTGACAATGGATCGACAGACGATTCAGTTGAATTTATCAAAACCAATTTTCCTGATGTCAAGCTGATTGAAATGAGGCAAAATACCGGTTTTACTGGAGGATATAATGAAGCATTGCAACATGTTGAAGAAGAAATAATAATCTTACTGAATTCAGATATTGAAGTAGCTCCCAACTGGATTACACCTGTTGTTGCCCTTTTTATGAAGGATGAAAAAATTGCTGCAATCCAACCTAAAATCCTTGATTACCAGTTAAGAGATCAATTTGAATATGCAGGGGCAGCTGGCGGATGGATTGATGCATATGGCTATCCATTTTCAAGGGGAAGAATTTTTGACACCATTGAAAAAGACCATCATCAATATGAAAATGAGTCTGAAATTTTTTGGGCTTCAGGTGCTGCGATGTTTATAAGAAGAAAATGTTTTTTTGAGGTAGGTGGACTAGACCCATACTTTTTTGCACATCAAGAGGAGATTGACCTTTGTTGGCGACTACAATTGGCAGGTTATAAAATCATGTCATGTCCCTCTTCTGTAGTTTATCATGTGGGTGGCGGAACGCTGAAAAAGGAAAATCCTCAAAAAACTTATTTGAATTTCAGAAACAACTTGATCATGCTGTTTAAGAATAACAGTGGATTCAAGAAATGGTATACCATAAAAGTTCGCTTCATTTTAGATGCAATAAGTGCTTGGAAAAATCTTCTCAGCGGAAACGTATCCTTTTTCTTTGCAGTTGCTAAAGCTCATTTTAACTTTTTTGGATGGTTAATTATTGGTAGAAAACAAAGCATTTTTCCGCAAAAAAGAGTTCAAGAACCCAGTGGGGTTTTTCATGGAAATATTGTCTGGGAGTACTTTATAAAAGGGAAAAAAAGGTTCTCGGAAATTGTTAAAAATTAAGCCAATATTTTTACATGGTTTTGCTACCTTTGCACAGCAAATATTTATTATGCAACACAGTAATGTAAATCCAGAAGAACAAAAAGATTTCGGCAGAAACTGGGTTTCTTCTTCTCGTTTCCTATTTCACGTACAGCTATTTGCATTCTTCGCATTTGTTATGGGAGGCTGTTATGGCTTGTATTCTAAGCACTACAAGGGAAAACCCAAGGTAGAAGTTCAGGAAAGCTCACTGTATACTCCAAAATACAAGTAAGAAAATAGTTTGTTGGATTGCTTTAATCATTATTTTTGCAGCCCACAAAAGTTCTTATACTTGCGGAAGTAGCTCAGCTGGTAGAGCATAACCTTGCCAAGGTTAGGGTCGCGGGTTCGAATCTCGTCTTCCGCTCAAAAATTCCATCCAAAGATGGAATTTTTTATTTTGAGTCGTATTTCTTTCGCCCGGGTGGTGGAATTGGTAGACACGCAGGACTTAAAATCCTGTTCGCCGAAAAAGCGAGT
The DNA here is from genome assembly GCA_017856455.1 of Parafilimonas sp. GTDB lineage: Bacteria > Bacteroidota > Bacteroidia > Chitinophagales > Chitinophagaceae > Pollutibacter. The sequence continues at coordinate 15,454 of JAFMEZ010000024.1, read as the reverse complement.
GCGGGTTCAAGTCCCGCCCCGGGCACCACTCAAATCCTCCTACAATTTTTCTCGCACCAAAGGCTGGAGCAATACACTGAAGAAAATAACAGCCAAGGCACCAATAACATTCAGCCATAACCAGCCGATATTACTGAAAGCATACATGCTCAGTACACAAATCTCTCCCAGAATTGCGGCATAAAAGACAGCATTACCTCCTAATTTCTTCAAATAAAAGGCAACCAAGAAAATTCCCAACATTACACCATAGAACCATGATCCTAAAATATTAACGGCTTCTATCAAGCTGCCTAAATTGGTAGCGAATTGAGCAAACACTATACAAAAAACACCCCAGAAAAGTGTGTACATTCTAGACAATTTAAATTCTTCATCTTCTGTGGTGTCTGATTTTATATATGGCTTATGGAAATCTATCAATGTAGCAGAAGAAAGAGCATTTAAAGCTGCTGCAATACTACCCCAAGCCGCAAGAAATATAACAGCAATCAATAGTCCGATTAGCCCATGTGGCATATGGTCCATCACAAATCGGATAAAGACATAATTCGTGTCATTTGTCTCAACAAGTATACCAGACTCTTTAATCAGTTTTTTTAGATGATCTCTTAGACCTTCTTCTTTTTGATTCAGTTCTTTTAACGCTTCAATATTATCAATATGATTTAATCTGCCATTTTCAATCAATTTCTTTTTTTCTTCGCTGATGGCATTGTGCGATTGCTCTAGTGATATAATCTGTTCTTTATATGCGGTTTTTTTCAGCTTAGTAATTGCGAGATCATTAAAATACAATGGAGATGTATTGTATGAGTAGTAAACAAATACCAGAACACCTACCAATAAAATAAAAAATTGCATAGGGATTTTAATAATCCCATTCATGATTAATCCTAATCTACTCTGCTTAATGGAGCTTGCGGTTAGGTATCTTCCCACTTGACTTTGATCAGTACCAAAATATGAAAGCGAAAGAAAAAATCCACCTATGATTCCGCTGATGATATTGAATCGATCATTCCAATTAAAACCACTTTCTGTAAATCCAGTTGTGATTACATTCATCTTGCCAAATCTATCACCAACCTGCAATGCCTCAGTAAGTCCCATCCCTTCAGGCATCATTTGAATCAACAAATATGCAGCAAGAAATAGTCCTGCAAAAATGATGATCAGCTGCAATTGTTGAGTATAGGCAACTGCTCTAGCTCCTCCACTGACACTGTAGATAATCACAATGCCTCCCATGATCACATTGGTTAAATAGATATTCCAGTCTAATACAGATGATAAAATAATGGCAGGAGCATATACACTGATACCTGTAGAGAGTGCCCTAGACAATAGAAATAAAAAAGAAGTAAACGTTCTGGTTTTTTTATCGAATCTCTTTTCTAGGAATTCGTAAGCAGTATAAATATTCAGCTTATGAAATATTGGGACGAACGTAATACATAAAATGATCGTTGCCAATGGGAGTCCGAAATAATATTGGACAAATCTCATCCCATCTGTATATGCTTGTCCAGGTCCAGATAAAAAAGTAACAGCACTTGCCTGAGTGCCGATAACACTCAGCATAACCATATACCAAGGCAATTGACGGCTGCTTCTGAAATAACCATCAATATCTTTGGTTGCACGTCCTTTATAAACACCATAAAGCACAACAACCGTCATGGTTAATAGCAATACCAGCCAATCGATAACACTCATCTTCTATCCAGTTTGTACAAAATTGCTGCAATAAGTATTCCTATCAATAGTCCAAGTGCAATTTTTTTACGTATCAATGCAATCAGCACTCCTATCGCCAAGCCTACAATGAGTCCAAATACAGGTGATCGAGTTGGATTACTTCGTTTCATTCACCTTTAAATTAGGATTGGAGATTAGATTCGCAAATAGCCTGAAGGCACCAGGCACCCCAGCGGGCAACTCTCTATAGAAAACCAATCCAGTATAAATAAATCTTCCTTTGCCTTCATTTCTTACGATCAAACTGCCAGTTAAGTCAGCTTCATTTTGATCATGCATGGTAAGTACTGCACGGTAATCGGCAGAAAATACATCTGCAAAATAAATACCTCGTTCCTGTACCCATCCTTTAAAATCACTAGAAGTGATCTTATTGGGATAATTCAGCACTTGATCTTTCTCATCCAAGAACTTTATTTCACATTCTTCTTCTGTAATTCTACCTCTTGAAATAGTGAATGGCTTTGGGCCGATTTTCATTTTGGCAAGTGGGCCCGCAAAACTATTTGTATTGTATTGCACAACCATATTCCCTCCATTTCTAACATATTCCATCAACACGTCATATTTCTCATCCATCCATGAGTGAACATTATATGCTCGAACACCAACTACTACCGCATCCATTGTTTTTAACTTTTCAGCAGTAATATCATCTTTATTGAGTTCAACCAATTCATATCCCATCATTTGAATGGCTTCAGGAACTTTATCACCTGCCCCAACAATATATCCGATTTTTTTACCGGTTGTTTTCAAATCTACTTTCACAACCATTTGCTCGTTTTTGCTGAAATAAATCAGCGTAGGAATATGCTCATATGATATAACATGCATGAATGGTGCATCTTCTTCATTAGCGATTAAATCTTTCTTTTGCAGTGAAGCATTAGATTTAATCAATACTGGTTTTTTTGCGACGGTTGAAACCATGGCTGGCACAACATATACCGGATGGATAAATTCCCCAATAGCCGGATCCACAACTCTGAATTGAACGGGCACTTTTACTTCGATTGTTTCATTTTGAATTTTTATAGTGAGTCCAACTTCAAAACTGGGTTTATTTTCTGCCATTCCAATTAACTTTTGATCACTAACATTGAAATGCCCTTTATTCATTGGATTTGCCAACCAATATGGCTGTGAAATCGGGTGATCTTTCTGCAATAAAACAGAAATAGTCTGCGACCAATTGAGATTATTTTTAAGTAATGTATTGGGCGTTAATTTGACTTTATCCAACAAAATCGTTTCAATACTTGCAGGAACAGTAGATCTGTTATTAACAACCAAATTAACTTTCAAAGAATCGCCTTGTTTTACATATTGCTTATCGCTGATTGCTTCAATATGAAATCCTAGAACCATTCTAATCAGTTTTTCAACTTCTGCAGTCTTAAGATTTCTCCAATAGCTATCCTTGATATTCGCTATTTCTTTTCTTAGATCAAACAACATATTGATTGAAGCAGCAGGATTATTCACATCAAATGCTGCAATCATTTTATCGATAAGTGCATTTACAGTTTTTCCTCCTTCCACTCGATTCCAAGAACAATCAATGCCGTCCATTGGATCTTTTACTGCCTGATCTCCAAGTGTATGTAAGAAATATTCAGTTGCAGCACCTCTGGCAGCAGCAGAACCAAATCCTTGTGAACGGTGCTGACTCCTACTGTCTGCTGAAATTTCTCCAATTCCCTTTCCCAATAATGGAAGATAATCACCGACTTCAATTTTCATTTGATTTTCAGCAGTCGTATTTGTACCGAAAAAACTGAATGTATTCCACATGATTCGTTTCACCTTCCAAGGAGTAACACCATGTTGAAATTGCTCTGGAAACTTATTGGGATCAGCAGCTGCAATAAACGCCTCTCTTGCTATAACCGCTGAACCAGAATGATGTCCGTGACCAGCTCTACTGTCTTCTGGAAATCTGGTAATAATAATATCAGGACGAAAATTTCTAATCACCCAAACTGCATCTGCAAGTATTTTCTCTTTATCCCAAAAACTTAATGCTTCTTCCGTTCTTTTTGAAAAGCCAAAATCAAAAGCTCTTGAAAAAAACTGCTCACCCCCATCTGTTCTTCTGGCTGCCAATAATTCTTGTGTTCTAATCAATCCCAATTCAAATCCCTGTTGATTTCCAATCAAATTTTGTCCACCATCTCCCCTTGTCATCGCCATATATCCAGTTCTATACTGACGTGCTCTCGCCATATAAGCAATCAAACGTGTGTTTTCGTCATCTGGGTGTGCCGCCATGTACAATACAGAACCCAAAACATTGAGCTTTTTCATTGCATGGAGAATTTCTCCACTGCTCCATTGCTGAGGTTTTTGTGCATTTGTAGATGATACTGAAACGGCAAGTAAAGTTGAAAGAATCAAAAAGAGTTTTGTGCCTCTCAAGAAGTTGGATATAGCATGCATACGTTGAAAATTAGATGATTTACTAAAATAATGAAATACGCCTTATGTACGAAGTAATAAGAACCATTTCTTTCAGATATCTCGGTATATTTATGGCATGAAAAAGACAGGATATATCGCTTTATTGACCATCAGTGTAATTTTCTACTCAGGTGTAAAATCATATGCACAAGTCAACCCTTACCAATACAACATTCAGAAAACTGCTGAAGGTAAAAATGGAGCTGTTTCTTCTGCCCATCCATTGGCCAGTTTGGTTGGAGTAGAAATCCTTAAAAAAGGTGGAAATGCATTTGATGCAGCAATTGCAACACAACTTGCACTTGCTGTAGTATATCCCGGCGCTGGCAATATTGGAGGTGGTGGTTTTTTAGTTGCATATACCCAAAAAGGAAAAATTATTTCTATTGATTACAGAGAAAAAGCTCCGGCTGCCTCCAGCAGAAATATGTATTTGGATCAGCAAGGGAATCCTTTGATGGAATTGAGTCAAAATGGACACCTTGCAAGTGGGGTGCCTGGAACAGTAGCAGGACTCTTCACTTCCCATAAATATGGCATACTTCCATTTGCGGAACTTATACAACCTGCAATTGAATTGGCAGATAAAGGTTTTGTTATTACACCTGCAGAAGCAAGATCTCTAAATGGTTCAAAATCCTCATTTATTAAATACAATACCGTTTCTCCAGTTTTTGTCAAGTCAATTGAATGGAAGGCTGGCGATACACTCATTCAAAAAGATCTGGCAAATACGCTTAAACGTATTCGCGATAATGGTGCAAAAGGATTTTACGAGGGTGAAACTGCTATGTTGATTGTTGAAGAGATGAAAAGAGGAAAAGGAAATATTTCATTGGAGGATTTGAAAAATTATCAAGCGGTAGAGCGACCGGCAATATCATTTGATTACAAAGGATTTAAGATCATTGGGATGCCAATGCCGAGCAGCGGTGGATTACTGATGCAACAGATGATGAAGATGATTGAAAATAAAAACATCAATCAACTTGGCTTTCATACACCAGCGTCGGTTCAACTAATGATTGAAGTAGAAAGAAGAGCTTATGCAGATAGAGCAGAATTCATGGGTGATGCAGATTTTGTGAAAGTCCCCGTAAAAACATTATCAAGTGAAAAATACCTCAAAAAAAGAATGGATGATTTTCTTCCTGGAAAAGCAACGCCAAGTGATATCATCAAACCTGGTGATGTAGATCCAGAAAGTGAAGAAACCACTCACCTTTCTGTTGCTGATGCATTGGGCAACGTGGTCAGCGTTACAACAACCCTTAATGGAGGATATGGTTCAAAAACTGTTGTTGCAGGTGCAGGATTTCTATTGAATAATGAGATGGATGATTTTAGTGTAAAGCCAGGTGTACCCAATATGTTTGGTGCAGTCGGCAAAGAAGCAAATGCAATAGCACCTGGAAAAAGAATGCTCAGCTCAATGACGCCTACTTTAGTTTTAAAGAATAAAAAACCATTTTTGGTGGTTGGAACGCCAGGTGGCACTACCATTCCAACATCTGTATTTCAGACTCTGGTGAATATTCTTGAATTCAATCAAACACCATTGGAAGCAGTAAACAACCCTAAATTTCATCACCAATGGTTGCCTGACCAGGTTGCCATTGAGAATGATTTTCCTAAATCGCTGCAAGATGCTCTTGGAAGAATGGGTTATTCATTCCAAAAAAGAAACCAGATTGGCAGAACAGAAGTGATTAAAATCAATTGGAGTGGAAAAAAAATAAATGGAATTGAGGCTGTAGCCGACAAAAGGGGCGATGACCATGCAGCCGCATATTAATCAGCATTATAACATTTTATTGAACCTCATCAGTTGCTGAGATTGGTTAACTTCGTACTCAAATTCAGTCTCTGAAAAAATCTTTCAAAATAGCGGGATTTATAGTAGCAGGTATATTAACCCTGTACCTGCTTTTTTGGACATTATTAAAAATCCCTTTTGTACAACAGAAACTGATCAATATCGCCACCGATCAGCTTTCAAATACAATCCACACAGAAGTGAAAATTGGTGGAGTTGACTTCACCCTGTTCAACACATTTAATCTTAAAGATGTCCTGATCAGAGATGAGAAAAAAGATACGCTTGTTTATGCCGGTAAGTTAAGCATCAATTTAACCGACTGGTTTTTCACTAGAAAAAACTTTACTGTCTTTTATTTTGGACTAGAAAATTCAATCATCCACATTCAAAGAACTGACAGTGTTTGGAACTATCAATTTATCAGTAATACCTTTTCAAATAATGATACAACAACCCCAAAACAAAGTCAGTTAAAGCTAGATATCAAATCATTCGACCTTAAAAACGTGCGATTCTTTGTCGAAGACAGTTGGAGGGGAGAGAATCAAGATATCAGTATTGGTAAACTAAAACTGAAGGCCTCTGAAATTAACCTATTGAAAAAGACCTTGATCATTGAAGATGTTATAATTGATAAACCTCTGTACAAAATATTTCAATATGATGGCTTTCGTCCAGATTCTTTAATCCCAGTCTCAAATCCGAATGTAAAGGAAAGATGGAATCAGGAAGGATGGCTCGTTCAAACAAATTCAATCAGGTTAAACGGAGGAATGTTTCAAATGGATGTTGATACTATTGGAACAACACTACCCTATTTTGATGGTGAACATTTTCAATTCCAAAATATCACTGGTCAAATTAAACAGGTAAAATTTGCAGGTGAAAAAATAACAGCTGCATTGAATCTTAGTACAAAGGAAAGAAGCGGATTCAATGTTACAAAGCTGAATGCTGACATGCAACTAGATCCCAGTAGCATGAGTTTTAGTGATTTGAGTATCATGACGCCATATAGCAGGATTCAAAATTACTTTGCGATGGACTATCAATCATTCAGCGATGATATGAGTGAATTCATCAGCAAGGTTAATATGAGAGGATCTTTTAGAAACAGCATTATCCATTTAAAAGACATTGCATTCTTTGCTCCTGAGCTAAATGAAATGCCCATCAAATTGGTAGCAAACGGAATTGTGACTGGAACAGTAGAAAACCTAAAGAGTAATAATATCAGTTTACGTTGGGGTAAATCCAGTGAATTAAAATGCAAACTCGACATAAAAGGATTGCCAGAAGTTGAGACAACAAAATATATTGCAAGCAACATATTCATTAATACTAACCCAACTGACTTTTATACCATTCACAAAGATTTGAAATCCTCAATAGGGATAGACCTCGCCCCCTTGCAAAAAATGAGGTTTTCAGGTACTGCAAGCATGCTTGGAGATCACTTAAAAACTAAAGGGCAACTTTCAACTTCAATTGGCACCGTTACCACTGATCTTGATATTGAATCGCTTACTTCAAACGAAATAAATCTTAAAACATCTGGCGAATTTCAACAGTTCAACATAGGAAGACTATTCAATGTGAAAGACCTTGGAAATACTTCAGGCAAGTATACGGTTGTAGCAAAGAATGCGAATACGAAATTTGATACTGAGTTTAAGAATTTATTTTACAACAATTATAATTACACAAACATAAATGCATCAGGAAACTTTATATCAAACGTTCTTACCACAAACATTGATATTGATGATCCAAATCTAGATGCAAAATTATATGCCGGGATAAACTTAAGAGATAAAACACCAAAAACAACAGCTGTACTGGAAGTTAACCGCTCTAATCTTAACTCCCTTCATTTTTCAAATAAAAATATCTCTCTTACAGGTAAATCAATTCTTAATATTCAAGGAGATAATCTCGACAATATCAATGGTGAAGCAAGAATGGAAGATGTCATATTCGTGAAAAACAAGAGAAAATTCATTTTCGACAGCGTTGTTGTAAAAGCATCAAAAAATCTTGACTACAGAAATATTTCATTAAGCAGCAATGATATTGAGGCAAGCATCAATGGAAATTTCAGCTTTGAAAATCTCCCTGCTACACTAGGTTATTATTTTGGAGAATTTTATCCCTTTTATTTTAACAAAACAACGGCACCTAAAAATCCACAAGAACTTTCATTCGACTTAAATGTAAAAAACGCCAATTATATACTTGCACTTGCAGATAATGGACTTAGCGGACTTAGCAACAGTAAGATCAAAGGCAGTATTAACTCGGCATTGAAGCTATTCAAACTTGAAGCCACCATCCCAAAGATTGCCTACAATAAAATTGCTGTATATGATTTACAATTAAATACAAATGGAACTGCAGATAGCATTAATACCTATACAAGTGCAAGTTCAGTTGTATTTAATGATAGCCTATTCTTTCCTACCAATAACATTGAAATCCATTCTACTAAATTATTTTCAACACTTGACCTAACTACATCTTCCAACCTTGCTCAATATGGGGCAAAATTATCCGCTAACATTGAAAACATTCAAGATGGAATTCTCATTCATTTTAATCCTTCAAGAGTTGTATTTAATGAAAAAACCTGGAATATCGAAAAAGGTGGAGAATTACTGATCAGCAAAACAAAATTTGATGCCAATAATTTCAAATTTGTAAATGGTGAGCAATCAATTGGTTTAATGACACTTCCTTCTGAAGCAAACCAGTTTCAGACTTTCATTTTATCCCTCAATAAAGTAAACCTGGGTGAACTGTTGCCTATATTTATCAAAGAACCAAGAATTCAAGGTATAACAACAGGTGATCTCACCATAGAAGACCCTTTTAATCATCTTAAACTATACCTGAATGCGCAAACAGATAAAACGAGATTTGAAGACGACTCAATAGGATTGACTTCCATCAATGGATTTTGGGATAATATCGAAAAAACAGCAAGCTTTTACTTTGATACTGAAAACCCACTATATAAGTTGAATGCAAAAGGTAAACTGAACTTAAAAGATTCTCTGAACCAACTCATTGAGACAGATATAAATGTTCAAAATCTTCAGCTTTCGATATTAAAACCTTACCTGGGAATCGTATTCAGCGACATGAGTGGAAACGGAAATGGATTTCTGCAGATAAAAGGAAATTTAAAAGAACCCGACTTGATAGGAGCAGTGAAAATTAATAATGCAAAAGTAACAGTTGACTTCACAAAATGCACTTATACTTTAGCGGATCCCACAATAACTTTTTCACCTGATAAAATTGATTTTGGCACCATTCAACTAAAAGACAGTTATGGATATTCCGCAACATTTAAGGGCGACCTCGAACATCACTTCTTCAATAAGTTTGCATATAACTTGAGTGCGACATCCAGAAAATTACTGGTTTTAAATACAGGGAGAAACGATAATAACCTTTTTTATGGTAAAGCATTAGCAAGATTCAATTTCTCCATAACTGGTCCGGATGAATCAATAAAAATGTACATGAGCGGAGCCCCTGTAGACAGCTCATCCATCAATATTCTAACCACTACAAGCAGTAAGCAATCTGCAGAAGTTGATTATGTTGTATGGAAAACTTATGGCAAAGAGATGAAGTCAGCATCTGCAATCAGCAGTAGCAATTTCGTAATTGACATGGACCTTGTTGCGAATCCTTTTTTAAAGATGAATGTTGTTTTAGATGAATTGACTGGAGATATCATATCCGGACAAGGATCTGGAAATTTAAAAATACATACGGGCTCAAAAGAGAATCTCAGTATGATTGGCAGATATAATATTGATAACGGCAGCTACAACTTTAATTTTCAGGATGTATTCAAAAAACCATTCCGACTTCTAGGCGGAGGTTCAAGCTATATCAGTTGGACAGGAGATCCATATGATGCAGAAATCAATATTGATGCATTGTATACTGCAGAAAAAGTCCGTATGAGCACCTTATTTACTGATCCAAGCAATCGTGGTATTTCTGGAGTAAGTTCAGATGTGCTAAGAGAAATTAGTGATGTTGAAGTAAGATGCAATTTAACTGGAACATTGAACAAACCGAATCCAAGTTTTCAAATACTCATTCCACAAGGAAGTGTTGTCAAAAACAATGCAACCATAGAAAATAAATTGAAAACAATCAATAGAGATGCATTAGAAGTGAGTAAACAGGCTACATATCTGATTGTGTTTAAAAGCTTTGCCCCACAGGCTGCAGTTGTAGCTAGTGATTTGAATTATGAATTACTCAACAGCACTATATCAGGTGTTATTAATGGTATACTCTCCAACAGCATACAAAACTTCTTCACCAAAATGCTGGGTTCTTCTGTTGATGTAAACTTTAATTATTCCAGAACCATGACAACACTTGGTGGCACTGCTGGCGCAAACAGAACTGGCCCCAACAACTTCAGAGAGAATGTAAGTCTACAATTCATCAAAACCATGATGAATGACAAACTGATTGTAACATTTGGCAGTGATTTCAATTTTGCAGCTGGAACAACCTCTATGGCTACAAGTTCACAGAACTTTCTCTTCCTGCCTGATGTTAACGTCGAATACAAAATAACACCTGACGGCAAATTTAGAACATCATTTTTCTATCGCAGTAGCTTTGATTTGCTATCATCTTCAGGAAAAAGAGATAGGACTGGTGGAAATATTTCTTTTAGAACTGAATTCGACAGGTTTTTTGAGAAAAAGAAAAAGCCCACAGTTGAAAACGAAAAAGACTAAACAGACTGATTCTTGAGTTTGGTTACATGTTCTACAAATGATTCTATAGATTCAGCATCATCAACCTTAAATTCTCCTATTCGCGTTCTTCTCAATGCAGATAAATAAGCACCGCAACCAAGTGCTTCTCCAAAATCGTTTGCCAGACTTCTAATGTATGTTCCAGTTGAACATACAACCCTAAAATAAACAAGTGGCAAATCAATTTTTGTTATTTCAAAAGTAGAAATAGTAATAGGTCTTGGATCCATTTTCACTTCCTTACCTTTTCTTGCCAACACATACGCTGGGGTACCCGACTTTTTAATAGCGGAATGAGCAGGTGGAACTTGAAGAATATTTCCAGTAAACTGATCTGTGGTAGTTATAATTTTTTCCTCACTGATTATACTAAAGTCCCCTTTCAAAACTGGTTCCGCTTCCAAATCGTATGTTGGCGTTGTAGCACCTAATGTAAAGGAGCCTGTATACTCCTTTTCGGCAGCCATAAATTCATTAATCTTCTTAGTATACTTCCCAGTACAGATAATCAAAAGTCCTGTTGCCAGCGGATCCAAGGTACCTGCATGTCCAACTTTACTCACCCCAGTAGCTATCCTTATCTTTTTAACAGCATCGAAGGATGTCCAGGTAAGCGGTTTGTCAATCAGCAAGACTTTCCCGCTTTGAAACGCTTCATTCCATTGTTCACGTTGTGTATTGTACATTTGCCAAAGGTACCACTCAAAAAATAAACCCCGAAAGGTTAATCAGCATGTCACTTGCCCACCATAAAGACCATCTCGCCAGATTTAGACAACAGCATCAAAATGCAAAAAGCTATCTGATTCCGTTCATACAACAAACAATGAAAATAGATAGTAACACTAATGTTCTAGACATTGGCTGCGGAGATGGTGGAGTGCTTTATGCTATGCTGGAAATAGGTTGTAATGCAACTGGAATAGAGTTGGACAAATTTAAATTTCAATATTCGTCTGAAAACTTGTCAAAGTATCTAGCAACTAGACAAGCGAAGTTGATTAATTTGAATATTTATGAAGAAGCTGCATTGACTTCATTAAAGGAACAATTTGATTTGATTGTCTTAAAAGATGTTATTGAACACATCCCTGATCAGGAAAGATTCATTCCATATATAAATCAATTCCTAAAACCAGGCGGTAGAATATTTTTCGGATTTCCACCTTGGTATATGCCACATGGAGGTCATCAACAAATATGTGAAAGCAAATTGCTTGGGTTTGTCCCCTATTTTCATCTCTTACCAAGATTTATATATAAAGCTATTTTAAAAATTTTCGGAGAATCTGAAGGAGTAATTAAAGAATTATTAGAAATCAAGGACACAGGAATATCGATTGAACGATTTGAAAAAATTGCATTAAAAAGCAACTATCTAATTGAAAAAAAACAACCTTATCTTATTAATCCTATTTACGAAGATAAATTTGGATGGAAGCCCAGAGAGCAGTTTGAATTCATTAACAAAATCCCCTTCATTAGAAATTTTTTAACTACTTGCATTTATTATGTTATTCGAAAAAAATAAATCTCTTTTAATGAGAAAGAAGGTTTGGCAATTATTTATCGGCCTTGCAATTATTTTTATTGCTTGTAATAATGAAGAAACAAAAAGTGATTCAACCCAGAACGAGTCTTCAATTTCATCACCTCAAAATATATCCTATACAGTTTTAAACGCCTTCCCACATGATACCTCATCTTTTACACAGGGATTAGAAATATATAGAGGAAAATTATTTGAAAGCACCGGACTCTATGGTAAATCAAGCTTAAGAGAAATAGATTTAAAATCTGGAAAACCAAAAAAGGTAATCACCAACGACAAAGAAATCTTTGCAGAAGGATTAACAGTTTTAAAAGACACCATTTATCAATTGAGCTGGGAAAATCATTTGGTATTTCTTTATGATGCTAAAACTTTAAGCCCTATTGGAACCAGAGCATGGAACTATCAGGGATGGGGAATTACTAATGACGGAAATTCACTATTGATTAGTGATGGAACTGACAAGATTTATTTTGCAGAACCCCATACTTTAAAAGTAAAAAATATCATGAGCGTAAAAGATCATATTGGTCCTGTTAATAACCTCAATGAACTTGAAATGATTGACGGTTTTCTCTATGCAAACAGATGGCAGTATGATTATATTTTAAAAATTGACCCAAACAGTGGTCATGTGGTAGGCATGATTGATTTCACTGATTTTCTGCCCAAAAACAGTAAGGCTGATCTATCTTATCTTTCGAAAAATAATTCAACAGCTCAAATAAACGGTGCTGTACTCAATGGAATCGCTTACGACAGTACCAAAAAAACAATTTTGATTACTGGAAAACTTTGGCCTGAAATCTTTGAGGTAAAGTTGCAATAGTATACAAAACCGTTTATAAAAATTTTAATTAACTTTAGGACTCAATAAAGTCCGATGATTGCAATATTTGAAAAAATCCCAATTCAAATTCACGAAGACAGCAAAACAGCATCTAAAAAAATTGCTCAAGAAATCGCTGCTTTAATAAAAGATAAAGCTTCCAAAAAACAAAACTGTGTTTTGGGAATGGCAACGGGGTCTACACCAAAGACATTGTATGCGGAGTTGGTTAGGTTGCATAAAGAGAAAGGCTTAAGTTTTAAAAATGTAATCACCTTTAATCTTGATGAGTACTACCCCATGAAGCCTGATGCTCCACAGAGCTATCATACATTCATGAATAAGCACTTGTTCCAGCATATTGATATTGATCCAAAGAATATCCATATACCTGATGGTACAATTGATAAGTCTTCTATGCACAATTACGGCAAAGCCTTCGAAAAAGCTATAGAAGATGCAGGTGGAATTGATTTGCAAATCCTTGGAATTGGATTAAACGGACATATAGGCTTCAATGAGCCTGGCTCGAGTAGAAATTCAATCACACGTATTGCTGCATTAGACAATGGTACAAGATTGGCCAATGCCTATGAATTTAATAACATCTCAGACGTTCCCAGATTGGCACTCACTATGGGAATTACAACCATATTGAAATCCAAAAAAATTGTTTTACTAGCATTTGGAGCAAGTAAAGCAGAAATTATAAGAGCTTCTATTGAAGAGAAAATCACTGAGCGTATTCCAGCTAGTTTATTGCAAGAGCACGAAGATTGTATTTTTCATTTGGATCAAGCATCTGCATCGAAACTCACAAGATTTGAAGCACCTTGGTTAACTGGACAAATAAAATGGACTGAGAAGCTGATCAGAAAAGCTGTTTGCAGTTTAGCTATCCAACTCAAGAAACCTTTATTGATGCTATCGAAAGAAGATTATTTAAATGAAGGTTTAGCCGACTTACTTGAAAAGCATGGTCCAGTTGGCAATATTAATTTGAGAGTATTTAATGGCTTGCGTGACACTATAACAGGATGGCCAGGTGGTAAGCCTACAGAAGAGGTGCCAAGACATCCTGAAAGAAGAAATCCTGCTCAAAAAAGAGTAATTATCTTCTCTCCTCATCCAGACGATGATATCATCTCAATGGGAGGAACTTTTTTAAGATTGGCACAACAAGGTCATGATATTCATGTAGGATATCAAACATCTGGGAATATTGCAGTAAGTGATGAATTTGTAATGAGACAAATTGATTTTGCAGTTGAATTTGATGGAAATTTTTCAATTGATAAAAGCAGGGCCAGTAAAATATGGGATGATGCTGCAAGTTTTATAAAAACGAAAAAGCAACACGATAAAGACACACCAGAAATCAGGAACATCAAAGGGATGATTAGAAGAACTGAGGCAAGGGCAACATGTAGATATGTTGGCGTGAAAGATGAAAATATTCATTTCATGAATCTTCCTTTTTATGAAACTGGGTTGATCGCTAAGAATCCTCCTACTGATGAGGACGTAAATATTCACATGGAATTGATTCAAAAAATCAAACCTCATCAGATTTTTGCTGCAGGTGATTTTGCTGATCCTCATGGAACACATAAAGTATGTTTTGAAGTAATGTTTGAAGCCCTCAAAAGATTGAAATCAGCAAATGATCCATCTGTTGCAGATTGCAGACTTTGGTTATATAGAGGTGCTTGGGCAGAATGGGATATTTGGGATATTGACATGGCCATACCCATGAGTCCTGATCAGGTGCTTGAAAAAAGAAATGGAATTTTTATACACCAATCACAAAAAGATGGGGTCGTTTTCCAAGGAAATGACAGCCGTGAATTTTGGCAGAGAGCAGAGGATAGAAATGCTGAAACGGCTAAGCTTTTTGATCAGCTAGGACTTCCACAATATGCAGCACTAGAGGCTTTCATGAGATATGAATACTGATGAGCTTGTACAAAAAGAGCAAATAAATAAAAAAGTATTAAATTTGCACCCTTCGGCCCCGTAGCTCAACTGAATAGAGCATTTGACTACGGATCAAAAGGTTTCAGGTTTGAATCCTGACGGGGTCACTAAAACCACATGTAAATACCATGTGGTTTTTTTATTGCCTAAAGTACCACTAAGAATATATATTTCTGATAACAATTTTGCAAAGATTTTTAAGTGGACTAACTTACCTAATCAATTGATTGAAAATGAGTAGGACAATAAAATCA
>JAFMEZ010000055.1 GCA_017856455.1 Parafilimonas sp. | reverse complement strand
GGACAATTGAGGACCGAAACTGGTAAATCAGCCACCCGCCAGTTGCGCTCTCAAGACTTGGTACCTGGTGTAATTTATGGCGGTGCACAAGAGGTTAATTTCTCTGCGAAAGCTCTTGATCTAAAACCATTTATTTACACACCAGACTTCCAATTGGTGGAAGTAAAAGTGAATGGCAAATCTCACACTTGCATTTTGAAGGACATTCAATTTGACAAGGTTTCAGATGTTCTTTCTCATATCGATTTGCTTGAATTGGTTGAGGGTAAGAAAGTAACAGCTACAATTCCCTTGAAATTCACAGGTACAGCTGCTGGTGTTAAAGCCGGTGGTAAACTTGAAATCAGACTTAAGTCAGTTAAGGTGAAAACACTTCCAAAATTCCTCAAGGAAAATATTGAAGTGGATATTTCAAATCTTGAATTGAACTGTAATATTCGTGTTCAAGATATCGCAACTGAGAACTATGAAATCCTCAATTCCCCAAGAATTCCAATTGCATCAGTAACATTAACGCGTCAGTTGAAGCAAGAAGAAGCTGCTGCTCCTACAGCTGCTGCTGCTCCTGCCGCTGCGCCAGCTGCTGCTGCGAAAAAATAAATCCAAAGGTTTTATCTTTATAGCCCCATGATACTTTCATGGGGCTTTTTTTATGAATAAATTTCTCATAGTTGGTTTGGGTAATATCGGTGACGAATATGCAAATACGCGTCACAATATTGGGTTTGATATACTGGATTATTTTACAGCCAAGCACAATGTTGCTTTTTCTACAGACCGACTTGCATCAAAGGCAATTGTTAGTATTAAAGGAAGAAAAATCATCTGTATCAAACCAACTACTTATATGAACCTGAGTGGCAGGGCGGTAAAATACTGGATGGATAAAGAAAATATTGAAGTAAATAATATTTTGGTATTGGTGGATGAACTGGCTGTTCCAATCAATAAGCTTAAAATGAAACCTGCAGGTAGTGATGGCGGACACAATGGATTAAAAAGTATTCAAGAATCTATTGCAACAACACATTATCCTCGACTGCGTTTTGGAATTGGAAATGATTTTCCAAAAGGCATGCAGGTTGAATATGTACTCGGTAAATGGCATAAAGAACAAATAGATATGGTGTCGAAGAAAATTGAACGTTCAGTACAGGCAATAGAAGATTTTGTTTTAACAGGATTAGATAAAGCAATGGAATCAGTTAATAAATTTGAACTTTAAATCAATCACATGAAATTTCTTTGTATCGGCAGAAACTACGTTGAGCACGCTAAAGAATTGGGTAATGAAGTGCCTGAAGAACCAGTAATTTTTATGAAACCCAAATCTGCTTTACTGCAGAATAATATGCCTTTTTATTATCCTGCTTTTACCAATGAGTTACATTATGAATGTGAAGTAGTGCTAAGAATTTCAAAGAATGGGAAGCATATCAGTGAAGAGAATGCCCATCAATATTATGATGCCATTTCAGTTGGAATTGATTTTACAGCAAGAGATATTCAAAGTGAATTGAAGAAAAAGGGGCTCCCATGGGAGAAAGCAAAAGCGTGGGACAATTCAGCTGTTTTGGGCAAGTGGGATACAATTGCGGCAGATTTGGATAGAAAAAATATGCTCTTCTCCATGAAGAAAAATGGCGAGCTGGTTCAGTCGGGTAATACACGAGACATGATTCATAGTTTTGATCAGATCATCGCCCATGTATCAAACTTCTTTTCTTTAAACATTGGCGATGTAATTTTTACAGGAACGCCAAAAGGAGTTGGTGAGTGTTCAGTTGGAGACGAACTGGAAGGATTTTTGGGGGATGAGTCCATGTTTAAAATCAAAGTACACTAATTCAAAATCTTTTTATCTTATTGTTCTGATATCCTCATTTTCTATCGTAGATTAGGATATGGAACAATCCGCCCTTATAAAAAAGCTAAGCAGTAGCTTCATGTTCAGGATTTATTTATTGAAAGCACTCCCTGCTGCTTTTTTTTCTGGTTTGCGTATACAAACACTTTCCACTTCCTCGGCTGTTGTAACCATCAAATATTCATGGTTCTCCAAGAATCCTTTCAAATCTATCTATTTCGCTTGTCTTGGAATGGCTGCTGAAATGAGTACGGGCCTACTTGCCCTTATACATTCACAATACAGACGTCCCAGAATTTCCATGTTGGTTCTTTCAATGAGTGCCTCCTTCCATAAGAAAGCAGTTGGAAAAATCAGGTTTGAATGCCACGACGGAGAAAAAATCCTTCAAGCAATAGAGCAAGCGGTGACAACAAAGGAAGGTGTGACATGTGAAACCCTTTCTAGAGGATTTGATGAAGAAGGTAGATGTGTGGCGGAGTTTACTATCAATTGGACATTCAAGGAAACATCAAAATAAGTTGAAATGAAAATTACATTTCATGGTGCTGCCAGAACAGTAACGGGTTCCAAACATCTGGTCAAGTTAACATCAGGTAGAAATATTTTACTTGATTGTGGTATGTTCCAAGGCATGGGGAAAGAAACTGATTCCCTAAACAGACATTTTGGATTCGATCCTACAACAATTGATTATCTGGTGCTTTCTCATGCACATATTGATCACAGCGGACTCATTCCAAAATTGGTTAAAGAAGGATTTAAGGGAAAAATATTTTGTACGCCAGCTACGAGAGATTTGACAAGTGTTTTGCTAACTGACTCTGCCCGTATACAAGAGGATGATATTAAATATCATAATAAAAAAAGAAAGGCAGCCGGACTCCCTTTGTTGAAGCCATTGTATACAGTAGAAGAAGCAGAAGAGTCACTCAATCAATTTAAAGTGGTTGAATATGGAGAGTGGTTTACCATTGAACCTGGAATTGAATTATTGTATACCGATGCGGGGCACATCATTGGAAGTGCCGCTGTTCATTTGCGCGTCAATGAAAATGGTAAACAACAAATGCTCACATTCAGTGGAGATGTTGGTAGATACAGGGATGTAATTCTAAAGTCACCCGATGTGTTTCCACAATCTGATATTATCATCATTGAGTCAACCTATGGAAATTCACTACATGATCTGCATCAACCGACTCCCGATCAGTTATTGCAATGGATTGAAAAAACTTGTATCCAGAAAAAAGGTAAGTTAATTATACCTGCATTCAGTGTTGGAAGAACACAAGAATTGCTTTATGCGTTGAATCAATTAGAACTAGAACGCAGGTTACCTGAGCTGGATTATTTTGTTGATAGTCCTTTGAGTGTTGAAGCAACAGAGATTGTAAAAAAATACCCACAGTATTTTAATCCCAGAATACGTAAAATTTTGGAAAAGGATGAGGATCCTTTCAAGTTCGCAGGACTCCAATACATTAAGACGGTTGATGAATCAAAACTGTTGAACTTCAGAAATGAGCCGTGTGTGATCATTTCGGCAAGTGGAATGGCTGATGCTGGAAGAGTAAAGCATCATATCAGCAATAACATTGAAAATTCAAGAAACTCAATTTTATTAACTGGATATTGTGAACCAAATTCACTCGGAGCAAGATTGCAATCTGGGAAAAAAGAAGTCAGTATTTATGGCGTACAACATGAGATTCATGCAGAAGTAGGTAGTATACGCAGTATGAGTGCGCACGGTGATTATGAAGATCTTTCACAATTTTTAGCCTGTCAGGATCCACGTGCGGTTAGAAAAATTTTCTTGGTACATGGAGAGTATAATGTGCAAGTAGATTTCAGAGAACGTTTGTTGAGAAAAGGGTTTGCTGATGTTGAAATTCCTGAGATGCACCAAGAGATGGGGCTTGGTTAAGCGTTGGCTACCAATCTCCTCCTGCGCCACCACCGCCGAAACTGCCGCCACCAAATCCTCCAAATCCGCCTCCGCTGCTTCCACCACCGAATCCACCTCCAAATCCTCCAGCACCAGGGAATAGCCACATTCCACTTCCGCGGTGATATCCTCTTCTGTTATAGTGTCCGCCACCACCGCCACCTCTTCTTAGAATTGAAATGATGATGATTACGATAATGACGATAACAATTCCAGGAACACCTTTTTCATCTTTTTGATGATAACCATCAGGTGCCTTGTATTCACCAATGATCGCTTGTATAATTGCATTTGTTCCTTCATCCAGACCGCGATAAAAATCGTTCTCTTTAAAATTTGGTCTGATTTCATTTGCGATAATCTGTTTGGCCAATGCATCAGGTAATGCACCTTCTAATCCATATCCAGTTGCAATGAATATTTTTCTGTCATTTTTTGCTACCAGAACCAGAATACCATTATTAAATTCCTTGTTTCCAATACCCCATGCCCTGCCTAAAGCAAATGCAAAATCTGCTATATCGCGATCACCTGTACTCTCAATGATGACAACTGAAATTTGACTTGAGGTGGAGTCGTCGAATGCCACTAATTTTTGTTCAAGGGCATAAGTCTGATCAGCACTCAGTGTATTCGTGTAATCAACAACCAGTTTAGGAGGATTGGGTTTTACAGGGAGCTCTTTCTCAATTTGTGCAAATGCTATTGAGCAGAAAAAAACTGATAATATGGTAAGTAGCTTTTTGATCATTTTCCAAATACTATATTATCGTCCAATTCATTTTTATCATCAGAGGCATATGGGAAATGATTTTTCAATGCAGCTCCTACATCCTGTATCATATGGCAGATGCCATCAACAAAATTTCTGTTTTTGAATTCACTCAAGATAACAGCAACTTCTTTTTCCCAAAATGCCTGTCCCATTTTCTGATGAATTCCTTCGTCACCCCAAATGGCCATCTGGCGATCTTTCATGGCGAAATAAAGCAGTACACCATTGCGGTCTTTTGTTTCAGACATTTTTAATGATACAAAAAGTTCTTTTGCTCTGTCAATGGGGTTGATAAAAGAGCAATGACTTTCAATATAGAGTCGCACCTCTCCACTGGTTTGATGTTCAGCAAAACGGATGGCTTGCACCATCCGTTCTTCATCTTCTTTGGAGAAAAATGATTTTTTTCTGCCCGTAAAGAATGATAATAAATTCACAGTTTATTTTTTGAAGTCAACTGTTGGTGCTTTTTCAGATCCTGCTTCTGCAGTGAAGTAACCTTTTTCAGTGAATCCAAATAAACCGCTGAACAATACCATAGGGAATTTTTTTACGCTTGTATTGTAATCTTGAACGGCTGAATTGAAATCATTTCTGGATACTTTGATTCTGTTTTCAGTTCCTTCCAGTTGTGCTTGAAGGTCACGGAAAGCTTCAGTTGCCTTTAGTTCAGGATATCTTTCCACGCTAACAAGTAGTCTGCCGATAGCGCCGCTCAACTGACCTTGTGCTTTTTGAAATTCAGCAATTTTTTCTGGAGAAAGATCTGCTGCATTTACAGTTGTTTGTGTAGCCTTAGATCTTGCTTCGATCACAGCAGTAATGGTTTCTTGTTCAAAATTTGCTGCACCTTTTACAGTGTTCACCAAATTTGGAATAAGATCGGCTCTGCGTTGATAATCACTTTCAACGTTTGCCCATTTTGATTTAACATTTTGGTCTTTTTGTACAAGTCCGTTGTAACCACTGCAGCCACATCCTCCCAAAAGAAGAATTAATGCAACGATGCTAATAAGGACAATGTTACGTGTGCTCATAGTAATTTAAATTAAGGGTATAAAGGTATACCAAAAGCAATCAAGCTTTTGTTAACCTTTGGTCAATATGATGAACGGTTAATTTTTGATGGCAGCTATGCCTGGGAGGGCTTTTCCTTCAAAAAATTCCAGCATTGCGCCTCCACCAGTGGAAACGTAGCTTACTTTTTCATTGAAGCCAAACTGGTTTACAGCTGCTACGCTGTCGCCACCCCCAACAAGTGAAAATGCACCATTTTGGGTAGCTTCTGCAACGGCTTTTGCAATTGCCTTGGTGCCAGCCTGGAATTTTTCCATTTCAAAGACGCCCATCGGGCCATTCCATAAGATGGTTTTGCTGCTTAGAATTACTTTTCTGAAATCAGCTCTTGCCTTCTCTCCAATGTCGAGTCCCATCCAACCAGATGGGATGCCATAACTTTCGCAATTGGTTGTATTGGCATCATTGGCAAATTTATCTGCAATGGTGCTGTCCATTGGCAAATGAATATTTACGCCTTTTGCTTTAGCTTTTTCCAATAATTCAGCAGCGAGTGTCAAACGATCTTCTTCACAGAGTGAATTACCAATTTGTTTTCCTTGTGCTTTCCAAAAAGTGTATGCCATTCCACCGCCAATGATGATATCGGTTGCTTTGTTCAACAGGTTTTCAATGATGAGAATCTTATCAGATACTTTTGCTCCACCAATGATAGCAGTAAAAGGTTTTTCTGATTTCAGCAATACTTTTTCAGCACTACTCACTTCGCCTTCCATCAATAAACCAAACATTTTTTTATCTGAGTCGAAGAAGTCTGCTATGATGGCAGTTGAAGCATGTGCACGGTGGGCTGTGCCAAATGCATCATTCACATATACATCACCAAGTTGATGAAGTTTTTCAGCAAATGCCAAATCACCTTTTTCCTCTTCTTTATAGAAGCGCAAGTTTTCCAGAAGCAATACTTCTCCGGCTTTTAAATCATGTGCTGCTTCTTCTGTTGCAGTGCCAATACAATCATTGGCAAATTTTACTGGATATTCTTTTCCAACCAGTTGTTGAAGATGTTGAACGATATGTTTCAATGAATATTTATTGGTTGGCCCATCTTTTGGTCTTCCAAGATGACTCATCAATATAACACTACCGCCATCTTTTAAAATTTTATGGATGGTAGGCAATGCTGCACGCATCCTTGTATCATCCGTCACATTAAAATTTTCGTCCAATGGAACATTGAAGTCAACACGCACCAATGCTTTCTTTCCACCAAAATTTGTCTGACTAAACTTATACATGGTCTATTGTTTAAAAAAGAAACCCGGCAGCTTCGCTGCCGGGTTCGAGTATGATTGAATTTTATTTTGAAATCAACTGTGCAAAATATTTTACAGTGCGAACAAGCTGACTAACATAGCTCATTTCATTGTCGTACCAGCTCACTGTTCTAACAATTTGTTGGTCACCCACAGTTTGCACTTTTGTTTGTGTTGCATCAAATAAAGAACCATAGCTAATGCCAATAACGTCACCTGAAACGATTTCGTCTTCAGTATATCCATAACTTTCATTCGCTGCTGCTTTCATCGCTGCATTGATTTCTTCTGCTGTTGTTTTTTTACCAAGCACAACAGTTAATTCAGTCAATGATCCAGTTAGTGTTGGAACACGCTGTGCTGTACCATCCAATTTTCCTTTCAAAGAAGGAAGTACGAGTCCAATTGCTTTTGCAGCACCAGTACTGTTTGGTACGATATTTTGTGCAGCAGCACGTGCTCTGCGAAGGTCACCTTTTGGATGTGGTGCATCCTGAGTATTTTGGTCGTTTGTATAAGCGTGAACTGTGGTCATCAAACCAGCAAGGATGCCATATTTTTCTTCCAATACCTTTGCCATCGGAGCAAGACAGTTGGTAGTGCAGGAAGCGCAGCTGATGATGGTTTCAGAACCGTCCAAT
The DNA here is from genome assembly GCA_017856455.1 of Parafilimonas sp. Taxonomy (GTDB): domain Bacteria; phylum Bacteroidota; class Bacteroidia; order Chitinophagales; family Chitinophagaceae; genus Pollutibacter. The sequence goes on along the minus strand of JAFMEZ010000055.1, from coordinate 473 downwards.
ATATCATGGTTGGTATTGAAAACGATAGTTTTCAAATCACCTGTTGCTGGAGCAGAAATAACTACTTTTCTTGCACCTGCAGTCAAATGTGCTGCTGCTTTGTCCTTGTCGGTGAAGAAACCAGTACACTCAAGAACAACATCCACTTGATGTGCTCCCCAAGGAATCTGTGCTGGATCTTTTTGTGCGTATATTTTTACTTCGTGGCCGTCCACAATGATAGAATGATCAGTTGCTTTTACGTCTTTTTCAAAACGGCCTTGCGCAGTGTCATATTTTAATAGGTGGGCCAAAACCTTTGGACTGGTAAGGTCATTGATAGCTACTACATCGATGCCCTGCATATTGTAGATCTGACGGTAAGCGAGGCGACCGATTCTTCCGAATCCATTGATGGCTACTTTAACTGTGCTCATATTTGATTGCTTTTAGTGTCAAAAAAGTGGGGCGAAGTTAAGAACTATTCCAGTTTT
>JAFMEZ010000054.1 GCA_017856455.1 Parafilimonas sp. | reverse complement strand
ATCTACGGAGATTGGAATGTGAAGCAGCCGTAAAAAAAATAAATGCTGCTGGAATCAATGCAACTGCTTTGAGGGATGTTTCAATTGAACAGGTAAATGCTGCTGAATCAATTCTTTCAGCTCAAGAATTTAAAAGAGCCAAATATGTGGTTGAAGAAAACGATCGACTAAATAATTTTATAAAAGCCATACAAATCAATGATTTTGCCCAAGCTGGAAATTTGCTGTATGCCACTCATCAGGGGTTGAAAGATGATTATCAGGTAAGCTGTGAAGCACTTGATTTTTTGGTTGATTTTACAAAATCACTTGATGCAGTATGGGGTGGAAGGATGATGGGTGGTGGCTTTGGAGGTTGTACTATTAATTTGGTACAGGAATCGGCTATTGAGGAAGTGGTACAATTGGTTACTTCTGCATATTTCAAAAAATTCGGTCTCAATCCAAAATATTATATTGCAAGTACAGGTGATGGTGCCTGTGAATTTTAATGCTTTATATGAAAAAGTTATTTGCATTTGCTCAGGTTTTACTTGCCGGCTTATCAGCTTGTGTAGTTGCTCCAAGTTCACGTGAACAGGCTCCATTGGATCAGGATAGGGTTAAGGCTTTCGCAGATACCTTGAATGGTAAAACTGTAAAGCTTTTTACACTCAGAAATAAAAATGGGATGGCGATAGAATTGAGTAACTACGGTGCTACTATAGTGTCTATTCATGTTCCAGATAAAGCAGGAAATATTGGTAATGTGTTGTTGGGATATGATGATATCAAGGGTTATTATAATGGTAAATCATATTTTGGATGTGTGGTGGGTCGCTATGCAAATCGAATCGCAAAAGCTACATTCAAATTAGATGGTAAAGAATATCATGTGCCTCAAAATGACGGATTGAATTCCTTACATGGTGGTATCAACAGTATAGATAAACAAGTTTGGGATGCACGAATCATGAACGATGCCATCAGGTTTACTACAGTTTCAAAGGATGGCGACAATGGGTATCCTGGAAATTTGAAAATTACTGTTGTTTATTCTCTAAGATCTGACAATAGTCTGGCAATTGATTATACTGCCTCAACTGATCAAACTACTGTTTTGAACATCAGTAACCATGCGTACTTTAATTTAACCGGAAATCCATCCAATACTATTCTGGATCATGAAATCAAAATCAATGCAGATGCTTTTACACCTGTTGATAGTACGTTGATCCCAACAGGAGAATTGAAAAAAGTTGCAGGAACTGCATTTGACTTTTTGCAATTCAAAAAAATTGGTAATGATATCAATCAACAAGATCAACAATTGATTTACGGCAAAGGGTATGACCACAACTTTGTATTAAATGCATCAGATATTGCTAAGCCAGTTGTTGAAGTGCATGAAAAAACTTCAGGTCGAAAAATGGAAGTTTTCACTACTCAGCCTAGTGTGCAATTTTATACAGGTAATTTTTTAAATGGAACTGAAAAGGGGAGAGGAGTTGAATATCAACACAGGACCGGCTTTTGTTTGGAAACACAACATTTTCCTGACGCACCCAATCAGCCAAATTTTCCTTCAACAGTATTGAAGCCAGGTGAAACCTGGAAGAGCCAGACGATTTATAAATTCAGTGTTTTAAATTGATTGCATGAAATACTTGTTGGGTATTGATATTGGATCATCCTCAGTGAAATGTTCTTTATTGAGTATTGAAAGTGGAGTATCTGTTGGATCTGCTTATTCACCTTCAACTGAAATGCAAATTTTGTCGCCTGAACCCGGATTTGCAGAACAAGATCCTGAAATCTGGTGGAAGGAATTGAGAAATGCAATGGCCATGTTAGCTGATGAGTGTGATTTCAAAAAAAATGAAATCGCTGCCATCGGTATTTCATATCAAATGCATGGACTCGTTATGTTGGACAAAGAAGGAAATTCTCTTCGTAGCTCAATCATATGGTGTGATAGTCGCGCTGTTGAAATTGGAAACAATGCTTTCAAAACATTGGGAGAAAAATTCTGCCTCGAGCATTATCTCAATTCACCTGGAAATCTAACCGCATCCAAGTTAAAGTGGGTGAAAGAACATCAGCCTGACATTTATAAAAAGATTCACAAGATCATGTTGCCTGGTGATTATATCGCGTATAAATTAACAGGTGAAATGCGGACATCCATTTCAGGTTTGTCTGAAGGAGTGATGTGGGATGCACTCAATGAAAATATTGCATACGATCTGCTAAAATTTTACGACATCGATGAGCGAATGATTTGCAAGCCTGTTGCTCAATTTGGCGAACAGGGATTTTTAATTGAAAAAGCTGCAAGTGAACTTGGACTATCTCCATCTATTCCAGTTTGTTATAGAGCAGGTGATCAACCCAATAATGCATTTTCATTGAATGTACTAAATCCGGGGGAAGTTGCAGCCACAGCAGGTACATCTGGAGTTGTTTATGGCGTGATCGATAAACCATCTTATGATGATGCATCTCGTGTAAATACATTTGTTCATGTGAATCATCGACCAGATCAAAATCGATATGGTGTATTGCTTTGTGTGAATGGGACTGGAATTTTGAATAGTTGGCTGCAAAAAAATGTATTTAACAATAAGTCATATCCAGAGATTAATACTTTGGCATCCGGAATTTCAATTGGTGCAGAAGGACTACTTTGTTATCCTTTTGGGAATGGTGCGGAACGCGTGTTAGAGAATAAAAATCCAGGTGCACAGTTTAAAAACCTTCACTTTAACCGTCATGCAAATCCACATTTGGCAAGAGCTGCACAGGAAGGCATTGTTTATTCTCTTTACTACGGAATGGAGATCATGATGCAAATGGGACTAACACTTTCAACCGTTCGTGCAGGGAAGGCCAATATGTTTTTAAGCAATGTTTTTGCTGAGGCATTTTCAAATACAACTGGAGCTTCTGTGGAGCTTTTTAATACCGATGGAGCGCAAGGTGCAGCGCGTGCTGCAGGACTCGGTGCTGGAATTTTTAAAAATGAAAAAGAAGCATTTGCGGGATTAAAAATTCTGGAAAAAATCGAGCCTCAAAAGCATCTTCAAACACAATATGAAGAAGCCTATCAAAACTGGAAATCGAATCTTAGTTTTTAACTAATTAATTATATTTACAAATAGGGTTGACTGTTAACAGTTTACGGTCAACTGTCAACACAAAATTTAAAACCTACAACCTACAACTCATATGTCAATCACTCTAGGAAACAAAGAATACTTCAAAGGAATCGGGAAGATTAAGTACGAAGGTCCAAAGTCAGACAATCCACTTGCATACAAATGGTACAATGAAGATCATGTGATTGGTGGAAAGACCATGAAAGAGTATTTGAAATTTGCTGTAGCATACTGGCATAGTTTCTGTAATGTTGGTGCCGATCCTTTTGGTCCGGGTACACATAAATTCCCCTGGGACGTTGCAGATCATGCAGTCGAAAGAGCTAAGGATAAAATGGATGCTGCTTTTGAATTCATCACAAAGTTGGGTATCCCATATTATTGTTTTCATGATGTTGATTTGGTAGATGAAGGTTCAAGCTTGTCTGAATATGAAAGTAATCTGGCAGCAATAGTCGATTATGCTGGGATGAAACAGAAGGCAAGTGGAGTTAAGTTATTATGGGGAACTGCTAACGTCTTCTCTAATCCAAGGTATATGAATGGTGCCAGCACCAATCCGGATTTCCTTGTGCTTGCTCATGCAGCTACACAAGTGAAGAATGCATTGGATGCTACTATAAAATTAGGTGGTGAAAACTATGTGTTCTGGGGTGGAAGAGAAGGTTATATGACATTGCTCAATACAAATATGAAACGAGAGCAAGAGCATCTTGCAAAGTTTTTACATCTTTCAAAAGACTATGCAAGAAAAAATGGTTTTAAGGGAACATTCTTTATTGAGCCTAAACCCTGTGAGCCTACAAAGCATCAATATGATTATGATGCAGCAACAGTTATTGGATTTTTGAGACACCATGGTTTGGATAAAGATTTTAAACTCAATGTTGAAGTGAATCATGCAACTTTAGCTGGACATACATTTCAACATGAATTGCAAGTTGCAGCAGATGCTGGAATGTTGGGCAGTATTGATGCAAATAGAGGAGACGCACAAAATGGGTGGGATACCGATCAGTTTCCAATGAACTTAAATGATCTTGTTGAATCAATGTTGGTCATTTTGGAAGCCGGTGGATTTGCAGGAGGTGGTGTAAACTTTGATGCAAAAATTCGTCGTAACTCAACAGATGCAGATGATTTATTCCTCGCACATATTGGTGGCATGGATAGCTTTGCGCGTGCATTGATTGTAGCAGACAATATCATGAAGCAATCACCCTACAAGGAGTTCAGAAAAAACCGTTATGCATCATTTGATAATGGCGATGGAAAGAAATTTGAGGATGGTAAATTGTCACTCGAAGATCTTAGAGAAATTGCTTTGAAATCTGGCGAGCCAGCAGCTATAAGTGGAAAACAAGAATGGTTAGAAAATATCATCAACCAATACATTTGATTGATCCTCTTCAATTTTTTAAAGTAATCCTGTAACGTTCAAAGTTTTTCTTTGACTGGAGCTTTCAAAAGCAAGCTCAATCAACTTTATCACATTGTATCCATCAACGGCGGTTTCTTTCAATGGCAAGTCACCCTTGATGGATTGATATAAATTATCATAATAGTAGCCGAAACTTCCTTTGAGTGAAGGATATATTTCTTTAATCTCTTTTCCATTCACTTCAGTGTGCAGCAAGCCAAAATAGGTTGATTCTTCCTTGCCCCAATCCGGACCAGTTGGTACTACACCAGCTTTTAATAAATCTTCTTGCGGATCTTCTCCGTGTTTGATAAATGATCCTTTGGTGCCATGAATCATATACCGTGGACCCATTTCTCTTACCAGCATACTTGAATGCAGTGTCACAATCAAGTTTTTGTATTCAAGTTTTACATCAAAGAAGTCGTCTACTTTGGAATACGATTTCATCTTACGAATATCTGCAGTTATGTATGATGGTTTTCCAAAAAGAACCAGGGCTTGGTCAATCAGATGTGGACCAAGATCGTAAAATACTCCACTGCCAGGCAATTCATGCTCACGCCAAAGTCCGTATGTTCTGGGGTCAGGCCTAAAGCGATCATAATGTGCAAAGAATTCTCGCGGCTCTCCCAATAGCCCATCATCTAATATTTTTTTCATCGTCAGAAAATCTGCAACATACCTTCTGTTGTGAAATACCGAGCAGATTTTTCCTGTTTTCTTCGACAACTCAATCAATTCAAGTGCTTCAGCTGATGTATTGGTAAAAGGTTTTTCAACAACAACATGCTTGCCTGCTTCCAATGCAGCTTTTGCATAAGGGAAGTGAGTAGTATTTGGACTGGTAATCACAACCAGTTCGATAGAAGGATCATGCAGCACTTCTTCAATAGTTTTTGCAACTTTTACTGAAGGAAATTTTTCTTTACAGGTCTCACCACTTCTTTCCAAAATCATATCAAGCGAGAATCCACCATGTGTGGTGATGAAAGGGATATGAAATGTTTTAGATGAAATGCCGTAGCTGATGATTGCTGTTGAGATCATTTTTTGAAAGTTATAAGTTGTAGGTTGTAAGTTCTAAGTTTTAGTTGTTGTAATGGTTGTAATGGTTATCGGGTTGTCATTGTTGTCAGTCTGTTGTCAGTTCGTTGTCGGTTTTTTCAGCGTATTGTAGTTACAATTTAACAATTATAACAACTACAACAACTATAACCATTATAACAATTACAACCCGATAACAATGATAACCATGACAACTATGTATTTCATTATCTTCGCAAAAATTTTCAAACATGCAACTCAAAGATCAAATACTTGCTGCCTGGGATAACCGTGAACTTTTGAAAGACAATCAATATGCTGATGCTGTGAGAGCAGTTATCGAAGAGGTGGATAAAGGTCGCTTGCGTGTTGCAGAAAAAGTAGGAGATGATTGGCAAGTGAATGAATGGGTGAAGCAGGCTATCCTGATGTATTTTGGAATTCAGCAAATGCAGACATGGGATCTGGCGCCATTTGAATTCTATGACAAAATGCTTTTGAAAAGAGATTATAAATCACTAGGTGTTCGTGCGGTTCCTCATGCAGTGGCACGTTATGGCGCTTATCTAGCAAAAAATGTTGTGCTAATGCCATCATATGTAAACATCGGAGCATATGTTGATGAAGGTACAATGGTGGATACTTGGGCAACTGTTGGGAGCTGTGCACAGATCGGTAAAGGAGTTCACTTAAGTGGCGGTGTTGGAATCGGAGGTGTATTGGAACCTCTTCAGGCAACTCCAGTAATTATTGAGGATGGATGTTTTGTTGGTAGCCGTTGTATTGTGGTGGAAGGTGTAGTGGTTGAGAAAGAAGCAGTACTCGGTGCAAATGTTGTGTTGACAAAGTCAACTAAAATTATTGATGTAAGCGGACCAGAACCTAAGGAATACAGAGGAAGGGTGCCTGCAAGATCTGTTGTTATCCCTGGATCATATACAAAAGAATTTCCTGCTGGAAATTATCAGGTGGGATGTGCCCTTATCATCGGACAACGCAAACCCAGCACCGATCTTAAAACCAGCTTAAATGATGCGTTGAGAGATTTCAATGTATCAGTTTAACCGGTTGACAGTTGACGGTTAACTGTTAACAGTCAACAGTCAACTGCGTATCTTCGCAAAATGAATATCACTTTCACTAAAGAGGAAATTGAAATCATTTCCAATGTCGCAAAAGCATCATCTTCATTGAAGATGGAAGCCTTTGTTGTAGGAGGTTTTGTTCGTGATAAAATCTTACTTCGGAATTGTAAGGATATTGATATTGTTTGTCTGGGTGATGCAAATAGCTTGGCAGAGGGACTTGCAAGTGAATACGCATTTGGTCCTAAGGTTTCATGGTTTAAAAACTATGGAACAGCGCATGTAAAAATTGGTGATTACGATGTTGAGTTTGTTGGTGCAAGAAAAGAAAGTTATCTCCAACATTCACGCAACCCAATCGTTGAGCCTGGTACATTGCAGGATGATCAGGAGCGAAGAGATTTTACCATCAATGCATTGGCTTTTTCAGTTGACAGTATACAGTTAACAGTTAACAATCAACTGCCAACCGTCAACTTGATCGATCCCTTCAACGGAATGGATGATCTTGAAAATGGCATCATACGTACACCGCTTGCTCCTGAAAAAACTTTTTCAGACGATCCATTACGGATGATGCGGGCCATTCGTTTTGCATCTCAACTCAAGTTTACAATTGAGTCTAACACACTATTAGGTATTGCAGATGCTGCGCATAGAATTTCGATCATTTCTCAGGAAAGGATTACTGATGAATTGAATAAAATTTTGATGTCTGACAAGCCTTCAGTGGGACTCGACCTTTTGTATAAAACAGGGTTACTCAAACTGATTTTTCCTGCTTTGGTAGATTTGGCCGGTGCTGAGTACATTGACGGCAAAGGTCACAAAGATAATTTCTATCATACGCTGCAAGTATTGGATAATATATGTCCACATACCAATAACCTTTGGCTACGATGGGCTGCGTTATTGCATGATATTGCAAAGCCTGCAACCAAGCGCTTTGAAAATGAGATTGGATGGACGTTTCACGGACATGAAGTGGTTGGAGGTAGGATGGTGCCAAAAATATTTTCCAAGTTGAAATTGCCCATGCATGAAAATATGCGGTATGTAAGAAAACTTGTCGAACTCCATCTTCGTCCAATTAGCCTTACCAAGGAAAATATTACCGACTCTGCAATCAGGCGATTGCTCTTTGATGCATCAGAAGATCTGGAAGATTTGATGACACTTTGTGATGCAGACATTACATCTAAAAACGAAGCCAAAGTAAAACGCTTTCGATCCAACTTCGAATTAGTGCGTCAGCGCTTGAAAGAAGTTGAGGAGAAAGATAAAATTCGTAATTGGCAGCCACCCATCACCGGTGAACTTATCATGCAAAAATTCAATCTGCAGCCATGTAGAGAAGTAGGCATTATAAAAACTGCTATCAGAGAGGCCATTCTGGATGGGGTGATTGAGAACAGTTATGATGCTGCTTATCAGCTTATGTTATCAGAGGCGAAAAAATTAGGCATGAAACCAGTTGACGGTTAAAGGTTAACTGTCAACCGTCAACTGTTAGCTGCAACTCGCTTAAACCAAGTAATCTG
>JAFMEZ010000053.1 GCA_017856455.1 Parafilimonas sp. | reverse complement strand
TATGAGAAATTTTATTCTCCTGACTATATCGTTGCTTATCATTGCCACAATGATTTCCTTGAAACTTCTGCTGAATTGGGCATTATTGGACTTGCCCTATATCTTTCAATTTATCTGGTGATATTTTTCACCCAAATGAAAAGAATCATCAATAAATCAACCACCTCACAACAGAAATTGATCGCAGCTATTGGAGTATTTTGTTTGACTGCTTACTTCATTGATGCAACATTCAACTTTCCGGTTGAGAGAACCATCATGCAGGTGAATTTTGCATTTATGGCTGCATTGATATTTATAATTCCACTGGGAGAAAGTAAGACCAAGAAATGGGATACAACCTTTTATTTTTTACCTGCATTGCTTTTTGCGGCTTTGTCTATTATGATCAACAATCAAGTGTTTGATTCAATGAAAGGACAAAAATTGTTTTCAGGTGATATGGATAAGGACATTGCACAGATACCAGATTTGGAATATGATTTTCCAACTTATCCGCAGCTTTCATACAACTCTATTCCGATAGATGCTATTATGTCTAGGTATGCTTTCAAGAAAAACGATTATGAAACTGCCATTAGAATGCTCGACAAAGCATCAAAACAGAATCCATATATCCATTATTCGGAATTTGCTAAAGCAGGTATGTATTATAAAATGAATCAGCCCGACAGTGGGTATAAGTATGCAAAACTTGCATTTGAATACAAGCCTCTCTCGTTCAGCGCCTATAAAAATTGGTTATACGGATCTGTTCAAAAGCGAGACACAACATCAATTGACAGTGCATTTTATTTATATAAAAAATATAGAAATGATCCAAGTGCCTGGACTGAATATTTTAATGCCAGTATGGTGGTAAAACAACGAGCAGATCAAAAATTGATTGCGTTGGCAGATTCTGCATTGAAATATTTCCCAGACAGTGTAAATCTTTTCACTACGATCAAAAATAATTTCATCGCATCAAGAAATAACCCAATTCGAAATGCTCCAATTGTTTCACAAGAGATGGTACAGCTTGCACAGAAGAATTTAGAACAGGCAACTTTGCATTTCAACCAGAAACAATATGCATTGGCTGCTAAAGAGTATTTGGTTACAGCAAATATTGATGTGACGAATTTTGTTCACTTGGAAAATGTTGCTATTTGCTATTATTCTTTGGGGGATTACAATAAATCCATTAAATACTTTAATAGAGCAATCAATGTAAGTGGAGGCAACGCCAGTAAATCCTTTTATTACCGAGGAGTTTCTGAAGTTTCCATTGGTAAAAAAGATCAGGGCTGCGCGAGCATTAAAACAGCCATCTCAAAAGGATTTCAAGGAGATATGAATTACAATAAAACCAATTGTAATTTTTAAGTTCAGCTTTTTGGCCAGTTGATTTCGAGTCCCTGTTGTTGAATGAATGCTTGAAAAGAACGTAGTGTCTCTTTATTCATTGCAACCTTTCTTGGAGTCGTTTTTTGGCTCAGGCAATAACTCAACAAACATCCCACTGCTTCTCCAATGCTCCATTCCACTGGGTGTAATCTAAAGCAACCGTTCGTTATATGCGTTGTGCCAATATTTTTACAGGCGGGTAATAAATTTTCTTTCTCAATGGGGATCAATGTACCCAATGGAATTTGAAAAGGGATAGAATCAAAATCAATATAATTATCACCTGTACTGCTTGGATGTAAATCAATATGATAATAGCCAACTCCAACACTGTCATCAAAAGCATAATGACTCATGCCGTTTTTACCATAAGTAGTTTCAAACTGTTCTTTGCCTACATGTTGCTCCTTGACGGTAAAGATGGTTTTCATTCGCCTCGATTCTCTGATGTATGGATATTTTGCTAATCCATCTGCAGTGCCCATCACATCCTTTCTAAGTCTGAGTCCTGGCCAACCAGCACCACCATCTGGTCTCTTTGCTTCTGTTTGCAGCCAGTAGAGTAAACTTAAGCTGAGCTGTTTTGCACGATCAACATGTTGATTGAATTCGCTTTCGCTCACATCCACCAAATTCCCAAGCATATAATCATTCATCGGCCAGTTGATCAAACTGATATCACTCTTGTAAACACCTGGAAGGAAATTTTTATGATAAATGATGCGACGATAATTCCAAAGATTCAATGTTTTGTTTACTGTGCTGCCATCCGGATTAAAATCCAATGTTCTTGGTTCAAGGGTAACAGGATGAGAATAAGTGAGGCTCAATAATTTTCCAGTCCAAGCTGGACGAAGATCAGGGACATGATTCTTCCAGAAATCATATTCTTTCGGTTTCTCAATAACATTATTTTTTCCTTCTTCATGATCGATTGCAAAACAGCAGGTGAATGATTGTTGGTTAGCAGGATCAGCAACTTCTGCTGCATGCAGTTCACCAGTGTCTTTTTTTGATTCTGCCCCTGCAACATAACTTGTTTTGGTGAGGGGGAGCAAATCTCCCAATTCAGTTGCATCTACAAAATAGTCAGCTGATGCTTTGATGGATGTATTATCGATTAAGTTTTTTATCGTGACCTCACTCACTTGTTGCTTGCTCGCTTTTGCATCAATCACTTTATGGTTCAACAATAAATGAACATGATTGCTTTCAATATAGGGCTTCAGCATTTCATGCAATACCTGTAAGGCAACTCTGGGTTCATGACAGAGTCGTGATACTGCACCATCACCAGGATTTAAAAACGTTCTTGCTTTTGCTTCATCTGTGAGCGGATAATATTTTTTATAGTATGCCCTAACATTTTCTCTGAATTTTTTATAACTCGCCGGTGCACCATGTGTTTCAATCCATGGATGCTCATCTGGTGGAACACCCTGCTGCGTTAATTGTCCACCTATCCAATCGGTCTCTTCAGTTAAAATGACTTTGTATCCATTTCTGGCAGCTGCAAGGGTTGCTGCAAATCCACCCAGTCCACCTCCACAAACAATGATATCTGCTTTCATGAGCGTAAGATTAAATTCATTAACTTGAATAGACTAAAGTTATCACATGACGAACAACTATTCAAAAGCTTCCAATGGTTTATTTGGAATTTCTCTTATTGCTGCATTAGCAGGTTTCATATTTGGATTTGATACTGTAGTTATTTCAGGAGCAAATCTACCCATCAAGGAACTATGGAATACGACACCCTGGTTTCATGGATTTTTCATCATGTCGATGGCATTATGGGGAACAGTTGTTGGTTCTATTTTTGGTGGGGGTCCCACTGAAAAATACGGGAGAAAGAAGACCTTGCTTTGGATTGGAATATTATTCAGTGTATCTGCAGTTGGTTCAGCGCTTGCACAAGATCCATATAGTTTTTCTGCATTTAGATTTATTGGAGGATTAGGAATAGGCATTTCATCTGTTGCTGCACCAACCTATATTTCTGAAATCTCCACTCCTGCAACACGTGGAAGATTGGTTGCCATGTATCAGTTTAATATTGTATTTGGAATATTGATTGCATTTTTATCAAATTACTTTTTGCAAGGAGTAGGAGGGACCAATGATTGGAGATGGATGTTGGGTATAATGGCAGTTCCCTCATTGATTTATACTGTATTGGTAGTTGGAATTCCAGAGAGTCCGCGTTGGCTGATTGTTAGAAAGAATGATATTGAAAGTGCCAAAATGATTTTAAATAGAGTGGGAATAAGTGATCATGATCAATTTGTAGAGTCTTTATCCAAGGGAGGAGGGAGAAGGGACGAGGGAGAAGGAAATACAGTTGACGGTTCACAGTTGACAGTTAACGGTCAACCGTCAACAGTCAACTCCCAATCATCATTTTTTTCTTCTAAATACTTCCGCATCATCGGACTCGCTTTCATGGTTGCATTTTATAATCAATTGAGTGGCATCAATTTTATCTTGTACTATGCACCAGAGATTTTGGAAAGAGCAGGACTTGCAGCGAAGGAGTCGTTGTTTAACTCTATTGCTATTGGAGGAACCAATTTGGTTTTCACATTTGTAGGATTGTATTTGATTGATCGACTGGGAAGAAAGACATTGTTATTGATTGGTTCTTTGGGATATATAGTGAGCTTAGGAATGGTTGCATATTCATTTTACAGTGGCGCATCACCAGAATTTTTATTGTTTTTCCTGTTATTGTTTATTGCTTCGCATGCCATTGGCCAAGGTGCAGTGATATGGGTATTTATTGCTGAAATATTTCCGAATGCTATTCGTGCAAGCGGACAAGCATTTGGTGCGAGTATTCATTGGGTGTTTGCTGCATTGATTACTTTGGTAACGCCAGTTTTCTTGGATAAGGACAATGGAATTTTCAAGGACAATCCCTGGCCGATCTTTGCATTCTTTGCTTTTATGATGTTCACACAATTGATTTGGGTGCTCACAAAAGTGCCAGAAACCAAAGGTGTTGCATTGGAGGATTTGGAAAAGCAGTTGATCAAATAGCTATTCTATTCCTTTTGTAGAAAGCAAATACATTCTTGTAGTAGATGAATATGGTCCCTTGCTGCCCTGGTATTTGAATTCAATATAGCAAGCTTTATATCCAGTGGTTGGAAGGTCGACTTCTATGTGATTTTCTTTTGATCCTTTGCCGAGTGAAAGAGCAGAGAATTTTTCATTCCTGAAATCAAGATCAGTTGAAGTAGCTGACCAAACTTGAACTTCCTTTAATTCATTTTCAATAGCTGAAATATCCAACTGAACTTTTCCATTTTCAGTTTTGATATTATTTTTCAAAAGCGGATAAGGTTCATTGTTTAACATTTTTCCATAGAGGGCACTCAATGTTTGCAAAGCCTGTGCGCCACCAGCTAGATCATGTCCAGCGTTGGGCACATAATGAATCATTGTTTGTCCGGGTATTTCATTGATATACCATTTGATCGCATCAACCGTCCAGTATTCGTCATTTGTTCCAATAAAAATCATTTTAGGAACTGCAAGTTTTGAACGGTAGCTGAAAGGATCAATCATTGCAGTTACTGCCTTTCCTTTTTTGGATGATGTGGATTGTGGGATTTCTAGTTTCACATAATCTTCAATTTGATCACTATATGTGCCATAAGATTTGAATTGATAATTCAAAGTTGCAGGCATATTGAGCATATCAATCACCATCGGTGCAATGGCTTTTACTCTTGGATCTTGTGTAGCAGCAGTAAGCCAGGTTGTCCAACCTCTTTTGGATGCACCAGAGATAAAAAATTGGTCAATATTTTTGTTGAATCTTTTTTGTCCAAAGTCTTGAATCGCATCCATGCTGCGCAGTGCAGATTTTACCATTGGAAAGAGCAATGGCCAAGAGGCATCACCATCTTGTTTGTATTGATGTAACGTATAGGATATCAATTCATCTTCTTTTAGGTTACCCATCAGCGGTTGATTGGGTGTTTGTTTAAGAATGGCTACAATAGATTGATTGGCAGCAGCCATTTGTGCTGCCACAGGCCACATGCGATCATTACTGCTCCAGTTGGGTTGTTCGTTGGTGTTGGCACCACCTGCAATAATGACGAGCGCTCCGTTGTATTTGATTTGAGCAGGAACAACAACGGTTAATTGATGTCGCCATGTAATCCCTTTCCACTTTTGAGAGGTAAGTAAAATTTGATAGGCAGTTGTATTTCCAATTTTGGAACTGTCTTTCAATTCATATTGATAAAATTGATCGCCATTATTGATATAATGATCAAATGCCTTTTCTGGTTTGATATTTTTTTGGGCAATGGTATAATGTGTAACTAAAACAGAAATCATCAATAGTATAAATGATAATCTTTTCATTTTCTTTCTTTTAAGAAAATTACGTCTTTACCATTGATTCAACAAAAAGAGCGATTTAATATTTCTTTAACCCATGAATAAGTTATCAATTCGTATTTCTCACATCTTCCACATTAGATTTGTGGTATGATAGAATTGATCAAGAACAGGTCGGATATTGGTGCTGGAACCAGAGGTGCTGATATGGGAATAGATGCAATGGAAATTGCTGCGATCAATAGCGGAGATGATTATTTCCATCGGCATCTTTATGTTGATGTGAAAACACATAACGAGACCATTTATAATAAGTATACCAGCAGTTTTGCCAAAAGAATTGAGCATGTGTATCAGCAATGTGATCGTTTAGGCGATGCTGTATTGAACGCATTAAAGCAACATAATTTTCCAATTGTGTTATCGGGAGATCATTCTTCTGCATTAGGAACAATTGCTGGCATCAAACGTGCTCATCCAAATGCAACGCTTGGAGTCATCTGGTTGGATGCGCATGCAGATATTCATTCGCCCTATACCTCACCATCTGGAAATGTGCATGGCATGCCATTGGCAGCAGTTTTGAATACTGATAATCTTGAAAATAAAATCAATGAAGTAGAAGAAGATGTGAAGTGGTATTGGGAAAAGATGAAGGTTTTGGGTCATACAACTCCATTACTTGATCCAAAGCATTTGATTTATTTTGGTTTACGTGATTTTGAAGATGCAGAGATCGATCTCATTGATCGATTAGATATAAGTTATTTTAAAGTCCCGCATGTAAGAGAAAAAGGAATAAACCATCTTATCCAAAAAACCCTACAGCAGTTGAGTGCATGCGACATGATTTATATTTCATTTGATGTGGACTCCATGGATTGCGATGAAGTTTCTTATGGAACTGGAACTCCAGTGCCAACTGGTTTTTATGTAGATGAGATCATACAAATATTTGATGGATTGTTATCATCCAAGAAAGTATGCTGTATTGAATTTGCTGAAATCAATCCTCTCCTCGACAACAAGGGGAACAGGATGGCGGAAACTGCGTTTCAAGTGCTTTCATATGTGTCAACGCAACTGGAGAAATAACATATAATATGAAAAACTAATCTGATATTTGCAGCCAAGAAATAATCATCGTTGCATACTTTTTCCAAATATGTTTTTTGTTTTTGTTTCACATTCATTGCATTGAATACCAATGCACAGCTGCTAAATCAAGTAGATAGTTCAGAAAAAGATCTTGCTGAAATCATCGGACAATTATTCAAGCAACAGGCTAAGCCTTCTCAGCAGAAAAAATTAAATTTTTCAGTTGTTCCTGCTGCGGGCTATGCCATGCATACAGGATGGGCTGGAATGCTCACAGGAAATGTTGGATTTTATCAAGGTGGTAACAATGATGGTGTTCAAAAGATATCGAGTGTTTTGGTTGATGTGACATATACCGAGAACAGACAAGTATTGGTGCCTTTGTATGCGAATATTTGGACCAAGAAAAATAAGTTTAACATTATAATTGACCATCGTTACATCAAGTATCCATCCAAAGTTTTTGGGATGGAAGATAAACTGGATATTCCCAGTGGCTATTTTGTTGATTACAATGGATTGAAATTGCATCAATCCATATTGCATTCAATTGCAAAAGATACATATCTGGGTTTGGGTTATTATTTTGATGCGTTATGGAATGTACGTGAATTGGATCCTCCAGCTGGCATGAAGACAGCATTTCAGGAATATGGCATTCAACAAAAAAATACTGCAGCTGGACCTGTATTCCAATTGTTATATGATTCTCGTTTGAATACAATTAATCCATTAAATGGTACCTATGCGAGTATTGCGTATCGAAATAATTTGAAATGGATGGGCAGTACTTCCAGTTGGCAGAGCATGCAAATTGATCTCAGAAAATACATCAGATTTCCGGCGCATTCAAAGAATACACTTGCTTTTTGGAATTTGAACTGGTTTACACTTTCAGGAACTCCACCGTTTTTAATGTTGCCGAGTAATGGTTGGGATGATGCTTATAATTCAGGTAGAGGATATATTCAAGGAAGATACAGAGGAAGAAATATGTTGTATTATGAAACTGAGTATCGGTTCAGGATATCCAAAAATGGAATATTGGGTGGGACTGTTTTTGTAAATGGACAAACATTTTCTGCTGAACAGTTGAGTAAATACGGTGCACTGAAAACTGGATATGGTGTTGGATTAAGAATTAAACTGAATAAATTTTCAGGTGCCAATATTTGTATTGATTATGGCTTTGGCAAAAATGGATCAAAAGGTTTTGCTGTTAACCTCGGAGAAATATTTTAGGTTCTGAAAAACTCAGAAGGTGTTTTCCCAGTTCTTCTTTTGATGAATTCAATAAATGAAGTGCGTGAATTGAATCCAACTTTTCTTCCAATAAAATCCATGGTATAATTATTGAAATCTGGATCAACCTCTTTCATTTCCATTAAATAGTTGAATCGAATATCATTGATGTATTGCACAAAACTTTTTTGGAACTCCTGATTGATGAATGAGGACAATTGATAGATTGGAATTCTCAAATCTTTGGAAAGATCGTTGATCGTATATCCTGGGTTAAGAAAATTTTTACTCGTTTTGAAATGTTCTTCCAACATCTTTCGATAGGTATTTCCTTCTTCAATACTCAAG
>JAFMEZ010000023.1 GCA_017856455.1 Parafilimonas sp. | reverse complement strand
CTTTGCAGCCTTAAAATTACCTTATGGCTGCAAAAATTAAAGTATTGAATCCAGTTGTTGAATTGGATGGCGATGAAATGACTAGAATCATCTGGAAATTCATCAAGGATAAATTGATCCTGCCCTATTTGGATCTTGACATTAAGTATTATGACCTTGGCGTTGAATACCGAGACCAGACCAATGATCAAGTAACCATTGATGCTGCAAATGCTATCAAACAATATGGAGTTGGGATCAAATGCGCGACCATCACTCCAGATGAGGCACGTGTGAAAGAATTCAACCTCAAACAAATGTGGAAGAGTCCGAATGGCACCATCAGAAACATTTTAGATGGCACTGTCTTTCGTGAGCCAATCGTAATTAAAAATATCCCTCGTTTGGTTACCAATTGGGATAGTCCAATTATTGTAGGACGTCATGCTTTTGGCGATCAATATCGCGCAACTGATTTTACTGTTCCTGGAAAAGGAAAGTTAACCATAAAGTTTGAGGGCGAAGATGGTCAAGTGATTGAGCATGAAGTATATCAATTCAAAGGAGCTGGTGTAGCATTGAGCATGTACAATACAGATGAAAGTATCAAAGGATTTGCCAGAAGTTGCTTCAATATGGCACTTCAAAAAGGTTGGCCTTTATACATGAGCACTAAAAACACCATCCTGAAGAAATATGATGGTCGCTTCAAGGATATTTTCCAAGAAATCTATGAAAATGAATTCAAGGCATCATTCGAAGCTGCTGGCATTATTTATGAGCACCGTTTGATTGATGATATGGTGGCAAGTGCTTTGAAATGGAATGGAAAGTTTGTTTGGGCTTGTAAAAATTATGATGGTGATGTTCAAAGTGATACCGTTGCACAGGGATTTGGTTCACTTGGACTCATGACTTCAGTGTTGGTGACTCCAGATGGTAAAACAATGGAATCAGAAGCTGCGCATGGAACCGTAACTCGCCACTACCGCGATCATCAGAAAGGTAAGCCAACAAGCACCAATCCAATTGCTTCCATCTTTGCATGGACAAGAGGCTTGGCATTTAGAGGCAAACTAGACAACAACCAAGAATTGATCAAATTTGCAGATGCACTCGAGGCAGTTTGTATTGAAACAGTTGAAGAAGGAAAAATGACAAAAGATCTTGCTGTTTGTATACATGGAAATAAAGTAAACCACGGTGAACATTATTTGTATACAGAAGAGTTTCTTGATGCAATTGATGCAAACTTGAAAAAGAAAATGGGAATCTAAAAACACTCATAAATGTTTAGAAAAAATCCTGGTTAAAATTTAACCGGGATTTTTTATTTTAAATCAAACATTTTTGAAAGCAGCACTTTCCCAGAATTGTAATTGAGTCCGGCGAACCTACCCCGCTGTACAATCAGCTCATTGTCTTTTGGATGCGATAAAAAATAATGAAATGCAAACTTGCTGTGTGGATTTTCCCACCCATTGATTTGTCCAAATCGTAAATCATTGAAAACAAGTGTATCCCCCCATTTTTCCAATGTATAAAAACCTTGTGAAAACATTTTAAGATCCATCACTTCTTGATGATCATGTACACTATCAATGAATGATTTGTTTTGGTCAAAATGTTTGAAGTGAAAATCTTTATTTCCAAAAATGGATTGATAACCAATATTAAAACCAGTACTGTCTTCAATGACAGCAGTCCAATAAAAATTATTCAAAACAGTTGGTGCAGTAAAATAGTTGGTTTTTTGTGTTATAAATGGTCGAATTTTTTTTTCAACTTTATATTTATTGCCGAATGCAAAACACAAGTATATAGTTGGAATGAATATACCAATACGGGCAAATTTTAAACGATGAGCATGATCCATCCTTAAAATAATCAGCATGAAAAAAATAACAAAGGGGACAATTGTAAACAATGGATCTGCAACATAAAGCACATTGAATGCAAAACGTTTAGATGAAAATGGCTCAAACCATCCAATTCCATAATTATTCAATGCATCCAAGAAAAGATGAATAATAATTTCAATGATGAAAAAGGAGAACCACTTTGATGTACTGATTGCCTCAATCTTGTGCCATTTGCTGGCGACCAATGATAAAAAGAATGCAATGAAGATTGCGAAAAAGAATGAATGTGTGATTCCTCTGTGAGCAATCAGCTCTTTTGTGAGGGGCATCCAAGCTCCGTTGATGAAATCAATATCTGGAATACTCTGCGCCAATGCACCCCAGAGGATAGCTTTTTTACCCACTTTTCTATCCATCAATACTTCACCAACACAAGCACCAAGTACTATGTGCGTAATTGAATCCATTAAAATCTTACATCTCTGGTTTGTCTACCACCAGGACCACCCATATTGGATGAAGGCTGCTGGCCCTTGTATTTATTGAATCGATAAATAAAGCTCATCATAAAATACCTTGTAAGACGGTTAACACGCGTATCTACGATGTTATTACCATTGATTGTTCTGGCGATAGCTTTGTTTTGATTCAAAATATCAAATCCTGAAATCCTGAAAATTCCATTCTTCTTTTTGAATAAGGTTTTCTCAAAATTAGCATTCAATAAAGCGATATTTTGATTTACAGCAGCTGACAATCCTCTGTTGATGATGTATTCTAAATCATGTCTGAAGACCCATCCACCAGGGATATCAATTCTCGAATTATTGCTGATGGTCCAGCTATGGTAATTCACATTTGGCTGCCCGGCTAACGTATACTTTGTATTGTTCACGCCATATCTTCCACCCAAATCAAATTCCAACCAATCTTTCCAATTGAATTCAAACTTTGCACCTTGAGAAAACAATAAAGTTTTTCCAAAGTTCTGAACATTATCAATTAACGTTATACTATTATTATAAGCTGCAGTTCCGTTGACAGATAAGATGTATGTTCTATTACTCCATGGCTTACTAAAATTATAAAATCCACTTGCAGAGTATGCCCCATTCACATTGTCATAAGTTGTAAGCTGAGCACCATTGTTTCCAACTCTGATTGTATTATTTACAATTTGGTTGCGTGTAAAATTGAAATTTGATCCAATGAAGAAAGTTTGTCCAGTTAAAAAGTTCAAGTTATTGAAAGACAAACTAAAAATATGCGCCAATTCTGGCTTCAACAATGGATTTCCTTGTGTTTGGTATTGTGGATTAGAGACGTCTTTTACAGGTTGCAACTGACCGAAAGAGGGTTGATTGGCGTTACCATTGTAGAAGAATCTCAATGTTTTATTTCTTGTAAAATTGTATGCAAAGTTTGCTGAAGGAAGGAGGTTAACGCGTTTGATTGGAGTGTATGCTGAATCTTTAGTAATAGAGTACCCTCTTTGATAAACCGGTTGAGAGCTTGCTCCAAATGTGTAATTATACTTCTTCTTTACCGTTCTGATATTGGCACCAATTCTCTGACGAATAAAATCAGTTTCAAATGCATTACTCAACAAATCAGAGAACACCTCGTTACCAAGCGCATCAACAATATATGTTGCACGATCATTATTTACATAAGATTGGCTGTAAGAATAAATCAAATCGAGGTAACGACCTTGCATGATCGGTTCAGAAAAATTGAACCTAATATTGAAATTATCTGAAGCGTTATTGGTATTTACATTTTGTTTCAAAATGATCTTATCGATGGTGTTCAACAAATAATTATTGGTTAAATTATTTTTATTGCTTTCTCCATCTGTGCTGTTGTACCCCCCAGTGATGTTCACAGAAAGATTTCTGCCTCGCTTTTGAAACTTATGGTTAAATATCAGGTTTCCATTAAAGCTTGGAGAAAATGATTTTGAGAAATCATTATTACTACCGCGACTCGTTGTGTCAGTATCATTTTTGAGATAATCAAAAACACTCGCTGTAGTAGAGTTATTGTCTCTTGCAAAAAACTCAGGTATAAATTTTACATAATTGAAAGAGTCAATATTCCACTCAAAGTTCAATGAAGCCCTATGTGTGTATGCATTAGAAGTTGAATTAACAACTTGATGATTCAAAAATTTAGTGTTCTGGAAAAAATTTTGTGAGGCAATATCTCTTTCTATTTCAGTTTTTCTGGAAGAATAGCTATAGTTACCGTACACAGAACCTTTTTTGTTTTCTAAATCATTCCGGAAATTGAATCCCAATGAATTGGTTGTACTCAACCCCTCTTGTCCACCAATACCACTCTGATTATTTCCACCAATATTGATTTGGAAGCCTCTGCCGCTACCACCGCCGCCTTGTCCGCCTCCAAATCCACCACCACCACTGCTATTAAAATCAAAAGTGCTAGTATTGTTGTTATTGGCTCCTCCAAAAACAGAAATCTGTTTGTTGTTATTAAACACATTGATGTTGGTAGTAGCAGCATATCTGTCATTTGTTCCAACACCAACAGTTGATCTACTGAAAACACCTCTATTTCTATCCTTTTTCAATTGAAGGTTGATTACCTTATCTGGTTCACCGTCTTTGATACCGGAAGCATTAGCCAAATCACCATAATCATCCACCACCTGAACCTTATCGATCATGTCAGCAGAGAGTTGTTGTGTAGCTGCTTTGGGATCACCGCTGAAAAAGTCTTTCCCATTCACCCTCACTTTTGTGACTGTTTTACCCTGGGCAGTTATATTTCCATTTTTATCTACTTCAATTCCAGGCATTTTTTTAAGCAGGTCTTCCACCATTGCATTGGGTTTCAGCCTGAATGAATCCGCCTTGTATTCAACAGTATCCTCTTTTACAATAACAGGTGGCACAGAAACGACGATTTCCTGAAGAGAACTGTAGGAAGGGCGAAGCTTAATATCCTCCAATTTCAGCACTTCTTCATCTGCAGGGATTGTATACGCTTTTAAGTTAGTTCCATAGCCCAGGCTTGAAATCATCAAAACAAACTTTCGCTCTGGAATACCTTTGATGAGAAAAAATCCAACGTTATTGGTTAGGGTTTTGATCGTATCCTTACCGCCTGCCAGATAAACTCCCACAGTAGCCCTTGAAATTGGGTTTCCGAGAGTATCTACTAACCTTCCATTCACCTGAAATCCCTCCTGTGAAAAAGCGCTAAAACTGGCTAAAAAAACTAAAATCACTGCGTAAAAACCTTTTTTCATACAAATAAATTCGGGAATTGGATGTCAAAGGTAATGCTTTGCCTTCGGTAAGTCCCTCCTTTAAGCATAAATGAACTAAATTTGACGCCTTAGCAAGAACCGTAGTTTATGTTTAAATTTTTATCGAAGATTTTGGGGGGAAGTAAGTCGGAAAAAGACGTAAATCTGATCTACCCTATTGTAGAAAAAATCAATGCTCATTTCAATTCATATGCATCGCTTAACAATGACCAACTCAGGGCCAAGACCATTGAGTTTAAGCAAAGAATTCAGGATCAATTGAAATCAATCGATCAATCGATCCAAGACCTCAATACACAAGCTGAAAATCTTCCAACCGAAGATATCATTGGAAAGGACAATCTCTATAAAGAAATAGATGAATTAAAAAAGCAGAGAAACTCACAAATTGAGGAGATCCTGAGTGAGATTTTACCAGAGGCCTTTGCAGTAGTAAAAGAAGCTGGAAGAAGATTCAAAGAAAGTGAAGAGTTGATTTCAACTGCCACTGATTTGGATCGTGAGCTGAGCGTTAAAAAAGATTATATAACCATTAAAGGAAATGAATCCCTTTTCAAGACCAGTTGGATGGCAGCTGGAAGTCTGGTCAATTGGAACATGGTACACTACGATGTTCAGCTTATCGGTGGTGCTGTATTGCATCAGGGAAAAATTTCAGAAATGGCTACAGGTGAAGGTAAAACCCTTGTATCAACTCTTCCTGCTTACTTAAATGCATTAGCAGGTGAAGGCGTGCATATTGTAACCGTGAATGATTATTTGGCGAAACGTGACTCTGAGTGGAATGGCACTTTATTTGAATGGCTGGGACTCACGGTTGATTGTATCGACAAACATCAACCACATTCTGATGCAAGGAGAAAAGCATATCATGCTGATATTACTTATGGCACCAATAACGAATTTGGATTTGACTATTTGAGAGATAACATGGTGCATTCACCAGATGAAATGGTTCAAAGAAAACATCATTTTGCGATGGTGGATGAAGTTGATAGTGTATTGATCGATGATGCTAGAACACCGCTGATAATTTCCGGTCCTGTTGCTAAAGGCGATGACCAACAATATCACATTCACAAACCACGTATTCAACAATTGGTTGAGGTCCAAAAGCAAATTGTTGCAAAATCTTTACAAGATGCAAAAAAATTAATTGCAGAAGGAAAAGATGGCCCCCAAGATGGTGGATTACATTTGATGCGTGCCCATAGAGGTTTGCCAAAAAATTCAGCACTCATTAAATTTTTAAGTGAGCCAGGTATAAAGGTTAAACTTCAAAGAGCTGAAAATTATTATCTGGCGGAACAGCAAAAGCAAATGCCAGTTGTTGATGAAGAATTGTTTTTTCATATCGACGAGAAAAGCAATCAAGTTGAATTAACCGACAAAGGACTACAATACATCACCAAAACTGGTGAAGATCCTAATTTGTTTGTTTTGCCCGACTTATCCATTGAATTAGCTGAAATTGAAAAGAGCAATCAAACGACTGACGAAAAAATCAGCAGAAAAGAAAATCTTCTTCAAGAATATTCCCAGAAAGCAGATAGAATCCACACCATTCAACAACTCTTAAAAGCTTTTACTTTATTTGAAAAAGATGTTGAATATGTTGTAATGGAAGGATTGGTGAAAATCGTTGATGAGCAGACCGGTAGGATCATGGAGGGAAGAAGGTATAGCGATGGTTTACACCAGGCTATTGAAGCCAAGGAAAATGTAAAGATTGAAGCTGCAACCCAAACATATGCAACAGTAACATTGCAGAATTATTTCAGGATGTACCACAAACTCGCGGGTATGACTGGTACAGCTGAAACTGAGGCAGCTGAATTTTGGAACATCTATAAATTGGATGTTGTTTCCATTCCTACCAATCTTTCATTGGTTAGAAAAGATCAGGAGGACTTGGTATATAAAACTAAGAGAGAAAAATTCAAAGCCGTCATTGATGAAGTTGAGCAATTAAGAAATGCTGGCAGACCAATTCTTGTAGGTACAACTTCAGTAGAGGTATCTGAACTTCTTTCAAGAATGTTACAACAGAAAAAAATTCCACATAATGTATTGAACGCAAAACAGCACGCAAGAGAAGCACAGGTGGTTGCTGAAGCCGGACTAGCAGGTAATGTAACCATAGCTACCAACATGGCTGGTCGTGGTACCGACATCAAACTCGGTCCTGGTGTTAAGGAAGCAGGCGGACTTGCAATCATAGGTACAGAGCGACATGAAAGTAGACGTGTAGATAGACAATTGAGAGGTCGTGCTGGAAGACAAGGTGACCCTGGTTCTTCTCAATTTTATGTTTCTCTGGAAGATGACTTGATGAGAATGTTTGGTAGTGACCGAATTGCTTCTTTGATGGATAGGATGGGCTACAAAGAGGGAGAAGTGATTCAGCATAGCATGATCACAAAGAGCATTGAAAGGGCACAGAAAAAAGTTGAGGAAAATAACTTTGGGATCAGAAAAAGATTGCTTGAATATGATGATGTGATGAACAAACAAAGAAATGTTGTTTACAGCAAAAGGCAACATGCACTCTTTGGTGAGAGACTTGCATTAGATCTAGACAATTCATTTTATGGTGTAGCATCTGGCTTGGTTCAACAATATGCTGGAACTTCTGACCATGAAGGGTTCACGCTAAATTGTATCATGCATTTAGGTGTGAATACATCGATCACATCTCAAGAAATTGAAAAAGGAAATACGAACGATATTATTGAAAAATTATATCAAGAGGCTACACAACACTACAACTATAGAAAGCAATCTATAGCAAAACAAGCTTTACCGATTTTTCAAAATGTAAAACTTACACAAGGAAGTAACATTATTAATGTGTTTGTTCCATTCACAGATGGTAAAAAAACGGTTAATGTGTTAACCAATTTGGATAAAACCATACAAAGCAAAGGACTGGAATTGCTTTCTTCACTTGAAAAGTCTATTACACTTTCAATCATCGATGATACATGGAAGGAGCACCTCAGAGCAATGGATGATTTAAAACAGAGTGTGCAAACTGCTGTTTATGAGCAAAAAGATCCATTGGTTATTTATAAACAGTCTGCGTTTGAATTATTCTCAAACATGGATGCTGAAGTGAATAAAGATATTGTTTCTTTCCTCTGTCATGCTGCTTTACCTGCTGAAAACAATGGCAATGCATTAAGAGAAGGCAAAGAATCAAAAACGGATATGAGCAAAATGAGGGAAAGAAAAGATGAATTTTCTACTGCATCCTCACAGGAAAATATTGAAGGTGGGAATGAATACCATGATCCTTCTCAATCAACAAAACCGGAACCTGTAAGGGTTGGTCCAAAGGTTGGAAGAAACGATCCTTGTCCGTGTGGAAGTGGCAAGAAGTTTAAATCCTGTCATGGAAGAGAGCAGGAGTAATTACCAAGCTGCTAATATGTTTTAACATGCTGAAAGAAAAAATTGAAACACTTTCGAAAAAATATTTTGAATCGTACCAAAGTGTGCGTCATCATTTGCATGCTAATCCTGAGCTCAGCTATAAAGAATTCAATACATCAAAGTTCATACAGCAACACTTGAATGATTTAGGTATTTCGTTTCAGGTAATGGCAGAAACAGGCGTTGTTGCAATCATTGAAGGAAAAAAATCAGACCGGGTTATTGCATTGAGGGCAGACATTGATGCTCTACCAATTCAAGAAGAAAATAATGTTACATATGCATCAAAAGTCCCAGGCGTGATGCATGCATGCGGACATGATGTTCACACTAGTATATTACTAGGTGCGGCGAAAATTTTGAATGAAACAAAAAGCGAGTGGGCAGGAACCATTAAATTGATTTTTCAACCAGGAGAAGAAAAAAATCCAGGTGGAGCAAGCTTGATGATAAAAGATGGTGTGCTGGAAAATCCAAAACCCACAGCCATCATCGGGCTTCATGTTCATCCTATTTTGGAAACAGGTAAATTAAGTTTCAAAAGTGGGAAAGTCATGGCAAGTGCTGATGAAATTTATATTAGTGTAAAAGGGAAAGGTGGGCATGCCGCAACACCCCATATGACAACGGATACTGTGCTAGCTGCTTCAGAATTGGTTGTTGCTCTACAGCAAGTTGTTAGTCGCGATAAAGATCCACTCTCTCCTTCTGTTTTATCCATTTGTTCAATCAATGGTGGATTCACAACCAATGTCATCCCATCTGAAGTTAAACTCATGGGCACATTTCGTGCCATGGATGAAAAATGGAGATTTGCTGCACATAAAAGAATCAAGGAAGTGGTGGATGGTATTGCTAAGTCAACTGGTGCTGAAATTGATCTACACATTGATATTGGCTACCCTACCGTTTATAATGATCCTACAGTTACAGAAAAAGTAAGATCAATTGCTATAGAAACAATTGGCCCATCTAATGTTGTAGAAGGTGAAATCAGAATGGGAGCAGAAGATTTTGGTTATTACTCTCAAAAAATAGCTGGTTGCTTCTTCAGGCTTGGAACAGGCAACAAGAAGAAAAACATTATTTCAGGTGTACATACACCTACCTTTGATATAGATGAGAATGCAATTGAAATTGGCATGAGAATGATGGCAACACTGGGTGCTACATTCCAAGATTAGATGATTAAAAAAGTTTTATGCAACAAAAACTAAGAAAAGAGCAGGCTCTTGAGTATCATGCAAAAGGAAGACCTGGTAAAATAGAAGTTGTTCCAACTAAAGAAGCTAAAACACAACGAGACCTCTCTCTTGCATATTCACCTGGAGTGGCAGAACCATGTAAAGAGATACATGAGAACATTGAAAATGTTTACAAGTATACTGCAAAAGGAAATTTAGTTGCAGTAATCAGCAATGGAACTGCTGTACTTGGATTAGGGGATATTGGTCCTGAGGCTGGTAAACCCGTCATGGAAGGAAAAGGCGTCTTGTTTAAAATATTTGCCGACATAGATGTATTTGATATTGAGATCGCAGAAAAAGATCCTGAAAAATTCGTAGAAATTGTAAAAGCATTACAACCAACATTTGGAGGTGTCAATCTTGAAGACATCAAAGCACCTGAATGCTTTTACATCGAACAGCGACTCAAAGAAGAGATGAATATCCCGGTAATGCATGATGATCAGCATGGTACTGCCATCATCAGTTCTGCAGCACTGTTGAATGCATTGGAAATTCAAGGTAAAGAAATTGAAAAAGTAATTTTTGTCATCAACGGAGCTGGAGCAGCTGCAATGGCTTGTGCCGAATTGTACATCGCATTGGGTGCAAAAAGAGATAATGTTTTGATGTTTGACTCAAAGGGACTCATTCATAAGAAAAGAAGTGATCTGGATGAGAGAAAAAAGCTATTTGCTATTGATAAAAAAGAAATAACACTTGAAGAGGCATTCAAAGGAGCGGATGTTTTCATTGGTTTAAGTAAAGGAAATGTTGTGAGCAAGGCGATGGTAAAATCAATGGCAAAAAATCCTATTGTATTTGCCATGGCTAATCCTGATCCTGAAATCAGCTGGGAGGATGCAACAGCTACAAGAGATGATATCATCATGGCAACAGGAAGATCTGATTATCCTAATCAAGTAAACAATGTGTTAGGCTTCCCATATATCTTCAGAGGTGCATTGGATGTTAGGGCAACTCAAATCAATCAAGCCATGCAACTTGCAGCAGTAAAAGCATTGGCTGAACTTACCAAAAGTCCGGTTCCTGATATCGTTAACATGGCATATAATGAATCCACGATTGCTTTTGGACCAAATTATATTATTCCAAAGCCATTGGATCCAAGACTCATCAGTACAGTCTCTCCTGCTGTTGCAAAAGCAGCTATGGAATCTGGTGTTGCCAAAAAACCAATCTCCAATTGGAATGCGTATGAGATAGAATTGAATAAACGTTTAGGTATCGACAATCAACTGGTGCGTGCACTTGGCGCAAAAGCAAGAAGAGATCCAAAGCGCGTTGTTTTTGCAGATGCAGAAAATAAGAATGTTTTAAAAGCTGCTCAATTAGCATTAGATGAGGGAATTGCCATTCCAATTCTCTTGGGAACACCTGAAATCATCAAGACATTAACAGAAGAACATAACATTAATATTGAAGGCATCCAGATTATCAACCCCAAGAGTCAGGAAGAGAAAGAAGTCAGAAAAAAATACGGGGAAGTATTCTTCAAAAAACGTCAACGCAGAGGAGTTAACAGTCAGGAGGTCGATAAGTTGATGAGAGACAGAAATCACTTCGGCTGTATGATGGTTGAGTTGGGCGATGCAGATGCTATGATATCTGGATTAAGTAGGAATTACCCTGACACTATTCGTCCTGCTATACAAATTATTGGTAAGGAAGAAGGTGTATCTAAGATTGCTGGCATGTATATCATGCTAACCAAAAAAGGACCACTGTTCCTGGCAGACACAACTGTAAACTTTAATCCGACAGCAGAAGAATTAGCAGATATTACTTTGCTTGTGGCGAAAGAAGTCCGCACCTTTGGAATTACACCACGCATAGCCATGATGAGCTATTCAAACTTTGGCAGCAGTGACACCCCAGAAGCAATTACAGTTAGAAATGCCAGATCAATTGTAAAACAAAAAAATCCATCATTGATTGTTGATGGTGAGATGCAGGGAATCGTTGCATTCAATAAAGATGTTATGAGAGAAAGCTATCCATTCTCTGAGCTGATTGATGCAGGTGACGTAAATACATTGATATTCCCCAATCTCAGTGCCGGAAATATTGCATATAGCTTGTTACAAGAAGTTGGGGGTGCAGATGCTATCGGCCCGGTTTTATTGGGATTAAAAAAACCAGTACATGTACTTCAAATTGGTTCATCAACAAGAAGTATTTTGAATATGGTTGTGATAGCCGTAATTGATGCTCAAGATAAAATGTGCAAAGCAGACAAGGGATGAATATATTTTCAAGACTAGGAGAATTTTTGCTGATGATCAAGGGCATGTTTACCAAGCCCGAACATTGGCGCATGTATTGGAAGGAATTGATGCACCAATGTGTTGAGTTGGGAATTGGGTCACTTGGAATCGTATCCATCATTTCTGTTTTCATTGGAGCTGTGTCTACTTTGCAAACTGCCTATCAATTTGTGAGTCCAATTATACCCAGATCAGTCATTGCCCAGATTGTAAGGGACAGTGTAATTTTAGAATTTGCACCAACCATCACTTGTATTGTATTGGCAGGGGTTGTGGGCAGTAAAATATCTTCAGAGTTAGGAAACATGAGAGTAAGCGAACAAATTGATGCACTGGAAATTATGGGTATCAATACAAAAGCCTATCTCATACTTCCCAAAATAATTGCCGCTTTAATCACCATACCCTTGCTTGTTATCATTGCAATGACGCTAGGTATTTGGGGAGGAAGAATGATAGGTGACATTACCGGCATTTTACCACATGAAATTTACGACAGAGGATTATTGGACGCCTTTGTCCCTTATAACGTAACATTCGCATTGACCAAAGCATATACATTTGCTTTTATCATCACTGCGATTCCTGCTTATTTTGGTTATAATGTGAGAGGTGGGGCACTGGAAATTGGAAGAGCAAGTACTACCGCGGTGGTAACAAGTTGTATCATGATTCTTTTGGCTGATTACCTTTTGGCTGCAATACTTTTATAACGCATACAATGATTCAAGTAGAAAATATAAAAAAAGGATTCTCAAATAAAACAGTAATTGAGGATGTATCAGCAACCTTTGATACTGGAAAATGTAACCTGATCATTGGTGCAAGTGGAAGCGGAAAGACGGTGCTGATGAAATGTCTGGTTGGTCTCTTAGAGCCAAATGCAGGTGATATCATTTATGATGGGACCAATTTCACACAATTGAATGCCGACCATAAAAAAATCATGCGCAGAAAAATCGGTATGTTATTTCAGGGTTCAGCTTTGTTTGACAGCATGACCGTTGAACAAAATATCATGTTTCCATTGGATATGTTCACACACCAAACAAAGGGTGAAAAGCAAAAAAGAGTTGATCAAGTACTTGATCGAGTGAACCTTAGTGAAGCACATAAAAAATCACCTGCCGAGTTAAGTGGAGGAATGAAAAAAAGAGTAGGTATTGCCAGAGCCATTGTTCTGAATCCACAATACTTGTTTTGTGATGAGCCGAATTCAGGACTGGATCCACAAACCTCTCTTGTGATTGATAAGCTGATTAAAGAGATTACACAAGATTTCAATATTACCACAGTGGTAAATACGCACGACATGAACAGTGTGATGGAAATCGGCGATAAGATCATTTACATGTACCAGGGCAAAAAAGAATGGGAAGGAAGCAATAAAGAGATCATTTTTAGCAAAAATGAACGCCTGAACAATTTCATCTTCGCTTCAGAATTCCTGAAGGACGCAAAAGACATGAGAATGCTGGAAGTCAAGGGTAAAATTCAGAACGATCGAGATATGGATAAACTTTTAAATTCCTAGTCTAACCCCTCTCCTTTTTTTACTATCTTCGCGACACAAAATACTGATTTTACCATGTCTGTTTTAGTGAGCAAATCATCCAAAATTATTGTACAAGGTTTCACAGGTACAGAAGGAACTTTCCATGCAACACAAATGATTGAATATGGAACACAAGTAGTTGGTGGAGTTACACCAGGAAAAGGTGGCACCAAACATTTGGATCGTCCTGTTTTCAATACAGTTGCTGATGCAGTTAAAACAACTGGCGCTGATGTAAGCATCATTTTTGTACCCCCAGCATTTGCGGCTGATGCTATTTTTGAGGCAGCAGAGGCAGGTATAAAACTGGTGGTTTGTATCACTGAAGGAATCCCTGTTCAGGACATGGTGAAAGTAAAAAACTATTTAGAAGGAAAGCAAACCAGATTGATTGGACCTAACTGTCCTGGTGTAATTACAGCCGATGAATGTAAAGTAGGTATCATGCCTGGATTCATATTCAAGAAAGGTTCAATTGGCATTGTATCAAAATCAGGAACACTTACATACGAAGCTGCAGATCAAATAGCAAAAGCGGGCCTTGGTGTAACAACAGCGATTGGTATAGGTGGAGATCCTATCATTGGCACTCCAACCAGAGATGCAGTTGAATTATTGATGAATGATCCTGAAACTAAAGGCATTGTAATGATTGGCGAAATTGGCGGAAGCATGGAAGCTGATGCTGCAAGATGGATTAAAGCAAATGGAACTAAGCCAGTTGTTGGATTCATCGCCGGACAAACAGCGCCTCCCGGTAGAAGAATGGGACATGCTGGTGCAATCATTGGTGGATCCGATGATACCGCAGCTGCAAAAATGAAGATCATGCGCGAATGCGGCATCCATGTAGTTGATAGCCCTGCTGACATCGGTAAAACAATGGCTGCTGCAATGTCTGGAAAATAAATTTGCTATAGGCACTGATGAAGCAATCAAAGATTTATCATATTCCTTACAAATACCGTAAGGTTGAAAACCTTCACATATTACTTTGGTTATTGAAGGATATTTGCTGGGCTATTAATCTAAAATACCCAGCATTGATCATGATCATCCCAACGCTAACTGTTGCAATCATTATCACTTATCAAACAAGAAAAATCACCAGTGAACTAATCCATAATCTTGCAATTGATTTTTGGATTACTGCAAATTGCACTTGGATGGTAGGAGAATTTTTTGGATGGGACCAAAATCTGATTGGCGCATACGGTTTGAGAGAGTTTTCAATCTTACCATTTGGCATTGGCCTATTAATTCTCGGATATTATTACCTCTATTACATGCATCGATCAGATTTCGACGAAAAAGTGCAGCATCAAACCGACTTATTCATCGAAGAAGAGGAAGCGAAGTCTAGGAACTAATCTTTGCCTAAAACCCTCACTTGAGCTATCTTTGGGGCTCATTTAAGCATCCAATCAACAACTATGTTCAGATCACATACATGCGGTGAATTAAGACCTGCACAAGTCAATACAACAGTTACACTTGCAGGATGGGTACAAACCATAAGAAAGTTCGGAGCCATTACTTTTGTTGATCTGCGCGACAGGTATGGAATAACTCAGCTTGTTTTCAATGAACAACATTCTGGTCAATTAGAAAGCAATCCCCTTGGAAGGGAATTTGTTTTACAAGTCAAAGGAAAAGTTATAGAAAGAAGCAATAAAAACATAACCATACCAACCGGAGAAATTGAAATTGATGTGATTGAATTTACGATCCTCAACAAATCAGTTACTCCCCCCTTTACTATACAAGATGATACAGATGGAGGCGATGACCTCAGAATGAAATACCGATACCTTGATTTAAGAAGAAATGCAGTAAAAAGAAATCTTGAATTAAGATACGCAGTGAATCGTTCTGCAAGAAACTACTTGCATGAAAATCAATTCATGGATATCGAGACTCCTTTTTTAATTAAATCAACTCCAGAAGGAGCACGTGATTTTGTTGTCCCTTCCAGAATGAATGCTGGACAGTTTTATGCATTACCACAATCACCACAAACCTTCAAGCAATTATTGATGGTGAGCGGATATGACAGATACTATCAAGTTGTGAAATGCTTTAGGGACGAGGATTTAAGAGCCGACAGACAACCTGAATTTACACAGATTGATTGTGAGATGTCATTTGTTGAGCAAGAGGATATCCTCAATATGTTTGAAGGATTGGTTAAAAGAATTTTTAAGGATGTAAAAGGCATTGATTATAGCGAACAGGTTGAAAGAATGACTTGGGAAGATGCCATGTGGCAATTTGGCAATGACAAGCCTGACATACGCTTTGGAATGAAAATTCATACTTTAAAAAAACCAACATCTGTTTTTTTAAACAAGAATGATCAATCAGATTTAATCAATGGGGCCAATTTTGTAGTGTTTGATGGGGCTGAATCTGTTTTAGCCATTACGGTAGCTGGAGGAGCTTCTTATACCAGGAAACAACTTGATGATCTTACTGAATGGGTCAAGCGTCCACAGATTGGAATGAAGGGACTCGCCTATATCCGTCATAATGAAGATGGAAGCTTAAAAAGCAGCATAGATAAATTCTACAGCGAAGAAAGATTGAAAAAAATTGCAGATGCAACTGAGGCACAAAAGGGCGATATCATATTAATATTGGCTGGAGCAGAAGAACGCACAAGAAAAGCGATGAGTGAGTTGAGACTTGAACTTGGCGAACAGCTTGGTATGAGAAAAAAAGAAGAATTCAAATTATTATGGGTATTGGATTTCCCATTATTTGAATACAGCGAAGATGACAACAGATGGGTTGCAAGACACCATCCGTTCACATCTCCAAAGCCTACGCAAATCAGCACCATGATCGAAAACGATCCCGCCATTCATGATGCCGCAAATTACCTCTCCCATCCATATGCTCAAATCAAGGCAAACGCATATGACATGGTCTTAAATGGCAATGAAATTGGTGGTGGATCCATCAGGATCTATCAAAGAGAGCTTCAAGAAAAAATGTTTGCAGCGCTTGGAATGAGTAAAGAAGAAGCTTCACATAAATTTGGATTCCTTCTTGGAGCTTTTGAATATGGAGCACCCCCACATGGAGGTATTGCATTTGGATTTGACAGACTATGTTCAATTCTTGGTGGAAGTGAAAGTATAAGAGACTTCATCGCTTTCCCAAAAAACAATTCAGGAAGAGACGTAATGTTAGACGCCCCTTCTTCAATTGACGATACACAGTTAAAGGAATTGAACTTAAAAATCAATCAAGCTTAAAGCTTGATTTTATTTCTTCTTTAAAGTTTGCAAGTTCTTAATCCTGATATTTTTAAACCGGACAACATCTCCATGTCCAAGAAATCCAATATGCCCTGTTGTATTTTTTAATCCAGGATGTTCTCTTTTGTCTGGCGTGCCATTTGAGGAGGCATCTTTTATGTTTCCATCAAGTATGACCTGATCGTTGAGAATGACTTTCACTTGATCGCCCTTTACTACAACTGTTTGTTCGTTCCACTCTCCCGTTGGTTTTAAATATCCTCTTCTTGCGGGAATTATACCATATACTGAGCCATGGTATTGGTAAGGATTGAGTTTAGCGTATATAGGCGATTCGTTATCCAGGATCTGTAATTCCATTCCAACGTAGGCCGCATCACCTGTTAGAGGTGCACGTATACCCAATCCATTATTAGCACCTGGTGTTAACTGAAATTCAAATCTCAACTCAAAATCAGCATACTCCTCTGCAGTGTAGAGATTTCCCCCACTTCCGCCAGTTGGATTCACTTCTATTGTTCCATCTTTTACAACATAGCTTGTTTTGCTTCCCACCCATTTATCCAAGTTACTACCATCAAACAACGATATAAATCCCTGATTGATTTCTTGTTGAGATAAACTGGTAGTAAGATTATCAGAAGGCAATTCCCTGATGTATAAATTTCTGTAAGCAACATATGTTCCATGCGCCTGTAACTCTATCTGCTCTCTAACAAAAATCGGCAGATTTCGATCCCAATAATTTTCTAATACAACATTATCAGTCACTTTAATCCCATTTAAAAAAACAGTAACCCGATCGCCTTTCATGATGATGTGAAAATTGTTCCATTGTTTGATCGCATTATCTGCAACTACCAATGGCTTGCTTTGATTCACTTTATTGTTATACATGCCCCCGGATCCAACCTGTGCACCTACTTCTCTTCGGCTTGTATCCCAAATTTGTACTTGCGGACTACCTCTTAGATATATCCCGGCATCTCCCTTTTCAGTAATCTTCCAATCAACAAACATTTCAAAATCACCATATTTTTTAACCGTACATAAATTGTCTCCATGTCCGGTAAATACCAATAGTCCATTTTCAACAATCCAATCAGATTGTGCTTTTGCATTTACAGATGCTTCTGCATTCAACAATTCTTCTTCAGTCATTTTTGAGCGTGAAATTGGATTACCTACAAGGCCTTTCCACCCATTTAAATTCTTGCCATTGAACATACTTTCAAATCCATAGTCATAGGGGACTGACTTGATATAGGATCGAAGATTTTTTGTGAGCACTTCTGCATCAACACCACTCAGCAAAGGCAATGCTTTTTCCAAAACATCACGAACTGCCCTACCCCTTAAAGTAGCATCAGATAACGCCAGTCTTGCAGCGATGAGAGCAGCTTGCTTATTCAATCGATCATCATCGAGATATTTACCAACGAACATTAAAGAGCTAAAACCAGGAATATATTCTGCCTCGTGCAATATCCTCGACATTTGGATAGGATCTTTTGCAACAGACATACGGTCTTGCAACTTCAGCAGATACTGAACATGATTGGGATTTGATGCTTTAATTAGGTGCAGACTATTTTGATTGGGCAATTTGAATTTATGATGACTGATTGCTGCCTCAAGATGTTGCCTATCTCCATCTTTTGCTTTTGCCAATGCACTTTCCAAAGCAGCAAGTGAAGCATCTGTATGAATATTTGCCAAAGCCCTAGCAGCTGCTTGCCCAATAAATGTCTTATCCTTTAACAAAGCAGTTAACTTTTTTAAAACAGCATCATTATCCAACACCGACAAATGTTGAATGATAAAATTTTTCGCATAAAACGTCTTTACACGTGAAAGTCCATTTAACATAACTTCCGCAGCTTTTGAAGCATTCCCTTTTTCTTTTGTGGCATCATGAACAAAAGCAGCAATAGCATATGTAGGAGTTAGCTTAAGCGAATCATCATCTAACATGGAAAATATTTTTTTCCATTCAGAGGATTCAAGTGAGTACATAGAAGAAATTGCTTCTTGAGCACTTGCAATTTTCTGGTATGGGAACTGTGATAATATTTTCTCAACCTTTTCCTGTGCAAATACATTAACTACAAGAACAGATATGAATAAAGAGAGGATAATTTTTTTCATTGACATTGTTTTGAAATTAAATATTCCATGGAGCGCGCATCGCTGGATAAATCATTCGATTTGCTTCGTCATCATTGATAAAGGTTTGAGCAACTGGATCAAAATGTAAAGTGCGTCCGAGTTGAAGTGCAATCTTACCTAGATTGACAATTGTACATGAGCGATGCCCATTTGACTCATTTAATGCAAATGGTTGTCTGTATTTAACGGAATCCAAGAAATTGGTTACCTGAGGTTCTGGATCAGGCATCATTGCCAACTTCTCTTGTAAATTTGGAATGTCTGATTTAAATCCATTAAACAGTTTTCCTTTAGGGCCTTCAATGTATGCTACATTTGGATCTTTCGCTTCACCATCCAAAATGATTTTACATCCATCGTCGTAAGTAAAAGTGATTTTCCTGAATGTTCCACAAGCATCATAATGCTGTTGTTCTGCATCTACTTCGATTTTAACAGGACTCGTATCATCCTTTCCAAGAAAATATTGAATAGGGTCAATATAATGTTGCCCCATATCACCTAGTCCACCTCCATCATAATCCCAATATCCCCTAAACGTCTGATGCGTCCGATGTAAAT
The DNA here is from genome assembly GCA_017856455.1 of Parafilimonas sp. Classification (GTDB taxonomy): domain Bacteria; phylum Bacteroidota; class Bacteroidia; order Chitinophagales; family Chitinophagaceae; genus Pollutibacter. Next base: position 11,280 of record JAFMEZ010000023.1, on the reverse strand, counting down.
GATATGGTTTAAATGGAGCTGGTCCTAACCAACGTTCATAATCCAAGGTTTCTGGGACTTGTTGTGGCTCTAACTGTGTTTTACCTACCCAATAAAACTTCCAATCAAATCCCGTATGCTTGCTTACAGTAACCGTCAACGGCCATCCTAATAATCCAGACTCAACTAATTTTTTAATGGGTTTAACGGTAGTTTTCATTCCGTAGAAATTATCTTCAAAACGGAACCAGGTATTCAACCTGAACATTCTCCCATATTGTTTAACCGCCTCAACTACCCTTTTACCCTCACCAATAGTTCTCGTCATAGGCTTTTCACACCAAATATCTTTTCCGGCTTTTGCAGCATCAATAGCCATGATGCCATGCCAATGTGGAGGTGTAGCTATATGAACAATATCGACTTCTGGAAGCGCAATCAACTCTCGATGATCGTGAAATGTTTTTACACCACCGCCAATCATATTGGCAGCTTCATTGAGGTGCAGCTTATCTACATCACAAATAGCAACCACTCTTGTTCCTGCATATTTGATATGTCCTCGTCCCATTCCACCAACACCAATAATTCCTTTTGTTATTTGATCACTTGGTGGGATAAACCCTTTTCCTAAGACATGTCTGGGAACAATAAAAAATCCAGCGGCAATAGTAGCAGAGTTTTTTAAAAACTGCCTCCTGCCTTTTTTTGAAAATTCTGTCATATGCAAGCTTATTAGATCTTTTAAAGATAATAAATCTAATCATTGCGCAAGACCCCTAAGTTTATTAAATTCATTGTTGAATTGACCATCAAAGGAGATTTATGAAAATAGGATATGAGAAAAGAACCGAGGCGCTCGCTCCTCAAAAAGTATACCTAAAACGTCTATTCTGGAATTTGGCTCTTTCACTGATTTTATTAGCGGCTTGTTTACTTCTAGGCACTATAGGATATAAATACCTCGCACCATGTGAATGGATAGATGCCTTACATAACGCATCGATGATTTTAAGTGGCATGGGACCAGTAATCGAAATCAAAACCACTTCCGGAAAATTATTCAGTAGTTTTTATGCGTTATTTAGTGGAGTTGTTTTCATCACCAATATCGGCATTATACTTGCTCCAGCAATTCATCGGTTATTTCATGCATTGCATGTTGATGAAACTCCATAAAAATTTAAAAGCACTTAAACATAATCATTGAAGTGCAGAAAGTAGCTCAAAACATCTATAATCATTTGCATTCCCTTTTGTAGCAGTTTTTACTTTTATTTTACTCAATGGTGTAGTTGGGAAAAATATAGAAGACATGGTATTTAATCCGTCGTCTGCGAAAAGTTCAATAGATGCAACATCTATGATCAATTTAAAATTGATGGATTGAGCAAATGAAATTCTTTTCGAAAGGCTTTTTTGTGGAAATTCTTTATGAAAATTAATATTCCCGGTTTTTATCCTGTCGATATAGAAATTATTTGATGCCTTTTCGTATCCTATTGTAACCACCTCTCCCTTTTCATTGGATATCTCAATTTGAAAATCCTCAACCGGAAGTTGATTTGCTTCAAACAAAGCACTTTTTTTGAATATCCAAGATCCATTTTGTGCAGGTAAAGCTTTCTCTTTATATGCATTCAATTCTTTTACTGGCATGGATGCCAAATAATATTTACCATTTACATATTTTAACTCTAAATCTCTTGCAATGGTAAGTGCACTTCGCCAGGTTTCAGTTGGCACCAGCTGGGCATACAACCAATTGCTCATCCATCCAGTAAATATTTTCCGGTCGCCTGTATTGCTCCAAGTAATACCAGCATATTCATCCGGACCAAAATCAGCCCAACGAATTTCTTTATCAAAAGGCTTGAATGTTTGTCCATCAAATTCACCAATAAAATATTGCGTAGAAGATCCCTTATTGGGTCCGCCAGGATTGATATTTGACAACAAAACCCAGATGGTTTTATCCATGTATTTCATTGAAAAGAGGTCTGGACATTCCCAAAGAACATTGGGCACCCCAAATCCGACCCCAAATTCACTAAGCTTATTCCATGTTTTTAAATCGTTTGACCCATAGAAATGCAGTCGATCAAAAACCGCCAATGTCATGATCCACTTTTTTGATGCATCATGCCAAAAAACTTTTGGATCGCGAAAATCCTTAATACCAGGATTTTTGAGCACGGGATTTCCATCATATTTTGTCCATGTTTTTCCATCATCATTGCTGTAAGCAATCCCTTGTTTTTGAAAAATATAACTTCCCTGTTTTGCGAGCGAATCATTGTGATAAGTGAATATAGCAACCAGTGGACCTTTGTCATTTTTACCCAATCCGCTGGTATTGTTCTTATCATATACAGCACTACCAGAAAAAATCATACCATTTTTATCTGGAAATAATGCAATTGGCTGATGTTCCCACTTGATCAAATCCCTGCTCGTTGCATGTCCCCAATGCATAGGCCCCCAAACAGATGAGTAAGGGTGATGCTGATAAAAAAGATGATATGTCCCTTCATGGTAAATCATACCATTAGGGTCGTTCATCCAATATTGGGGTGGTGTGAAATGTATTACTGGTCGATATTTAGAATCATCCTGAGCTCTAATCAATGACGTGCAGCATATCAACCCAACAAAAATTAATCTTTTCATAGAATACGAACTTAAGAAAAAACAAGTGTTGTTAAACAAAAAGGAATAGCAATTGTTTTTATAAAAAACAAGCTAATCAATGTCAAAAACTTACATCTTGGCCGGAAGCAACAGTGCCATTGCAAAGGCAACTGCTAGTACTCTTAGAGCACAGGGGCATAAAGTAATTGAAATCAGCAGAGCAAACTCTGAAAATGAGTATCAATATCAGGTTGAAAGATATGAACAGGGACAGTTTCCGACTTTTGAAGAAAAAATAAATGGACTTGTATATTTTCCAGGAACCATCAACTTAAAATCATTTGGCCAGTTAACCATGAATGATTTTCAAAACGATTTCTCTATTCATGTGTTGGGAGCTATTGCATTCGTAAAATCATATTTAAATCTATTGGAAAAAGATGGAAAGTCATCCATCGTATTCATTAGCAGTGTTGCAGGATCGGTTGGTATGCCATTCCACAGTTCTGTTGCCGTAGCAAAATCAGCATTAGAAGGATTGACAAAATCATTGGCAGCAGAATTAGCACCTGGCGTCCGTGTAAATGCGATTGCGCCTTCACTTGTCAATACCCCACTTGGTGAGCGATTTATCAATACCCCTGAGAAACTAAGTGCAATTGAAAAAAGAAACCCATTGAGAAAAGTAGGCGAACCTAATGATATCGCAAACATGATCAACTTCTTATTGTCGGAACAATCCAGTTGGGTAACTGGACAGATACTTGGAGTAGATGGAGGGATGAATAACATCAAACTCTAAAAATGGAAATATTTCTTGACGAAGCAGCTATTTCAAACTTAGAGAAACGCGAAAGAGCTGCACTTATAAATTCCATTACGGGATTCAAAAATGTAAATCTAATTGGCACTTGCAATCCAAATGGCAATACAAATCTTGCTATTTTCAATTCTGTTATTCATTTAGGAGCAAACCCTGCTTTAATGGGTTTCATCATCAGACCAGATTCAGTTGAAAGGCATACGCTGAGCAATATTGAAGAAACCGGTTTTTTCACCATCAATCATGTGAATGCAGAAAACTATCAGCAAGCGCACCAAACTTCAGCAAGGTACCCGTCAGAAATTTCAGAGTTTGAAGCATGCCAATTTAATACAGCATACAAAAATGATTTTATTGCACCTTATGTCAAAGGATGTAGTATTTCAATTGGCCTTTCATTTCAGGAGAGAATTGATATAAAAATCAATGGAACCATCCTTGTTATAGGGAAAATCGAACAATTATATTTCCCGTCTGATGCATGGTGCGATGATGGATATGTTGATATTGAAAAAGCTGGAACAATTGCTTGTTCTGGATTAGACAGCTACCACCTAACAAAGAGATTATCCAGAATGTCGTATGCAAAAGTTGATAAAAATCCGCAGGAAACAGTTTTGAAGTATAAAGATTGATTATTTTTTTTCCGAAATATTTACTTCACAAAGAAGAATATTTCGGGGATCAAATTCAACTCGATCTGGTTTAACATCCAGAGGAAATTCAATTTTTTTATTTCTTTGATTTAATTGAAACTTTAAAATTTTCGACTTTCCGAGGCCATTGTTATTATATCCAATTTCTATTGGGATGTTAAATACCATATCGCCTTTTTGAATTTGGTCAATTTCTATGATGAGTTTATGTGTCTTGTTATTATATATCCAGGAAGTATTGATAATTGGTTGAATTGGCTGATACAACCATTGATTGAAAAATTTCTCAAGATTTATCCCTGCTGCTTTCTCCATCTCAATTCTAAAATCAGTTGTTGTAGCATTTGAGTTGAAATATTTTGAATAATAAGACCTGATACCTTTTTTGAATTTTTCATCCCCCATTAAATTCCTCAACATATGTAACACCCATGCACCTTTTTGATAGGTGAGTCCGGTAGTCACCTGCTCTTTTTCAGCAGTCCGAGGACCAACAACAGAATGATCAGGTAATTTTAGTGATAAATCAAATATTGTTTTCTTAGCTTTCTGAATTCCTTTTTGAAATTCAGCTGATCCATATTCATTTTCAATGAATAGCAAAGTAAAATAAGTTGCAAATCCCTCGCTAAGCCAAACATCATCCCAACTCGTTTCAGTTACTGCATTACCAAACCACTGATGGGCGATCTCGTGTATGACTACATTTCGTGTGCGTTCATCTCGCTTGCCATTGATTAAATTTTCTGCATAGAAAATAGCAGATGAAGTTTCCATTCCTCCACTTACACTGGGAGACTGAATATTTGCCAGTTTCTCATATGCAAATGGACCAACATAATTGGTAAAAAACTCTAAAACTTTCTTGGTGGGTTCATAGAAATCATAGAAACCCTGTTCCCTGTTTTTTGCATAAACCCACGACTCTATTGATTTTCCATTAAATCGATCTACATATTGCACAGCAAAATCTGCAACACCCAAAACAAATAACCAGCTTGATACAGGAACTGATTGTTTCCAATGTGACAATTTGAAATTATTGCCAAGATCAGATTCCTCCAACAGCAAGCCATTTGAAATAACTTTGTAATGTGAAGGTGCTTGAACGATAAATTCAGAAGTTGCCTTATTAGAGGGGTGATCATACGTTGGTAACCAATTGCGTGCTCTATTGGGCCAGTTTTCATTAAAAAAACTTCTGTCACCAAATCTTGTACTCCCAATTCTTAAGGCGTCATGAGGTATTCCATGATATTTAATCCTGAAAGTAAGCACTGATCCTGCTACTGAAGGATTTGGCAATTCAATTGTCAAAACATCGTTTTGGTGAGTGAAGTTTAGGTCCCTATCCTGTAATGAAAGCTTTTCAATGATCATTCCCTTTTTACCTCGTTCAGGAGTTGAATCTGCAAAATCAAGCCGAAAATTTCTAATACCATTTTGCTTAAAAAGAATGGTGATCTGCGCTTCTCCATAGATTATATCCGTGCTGTCAGACAGATTAATAGAAAATACATAATGCTGAACATCAATTTTTTTATTAACTGGATAATCATCCCCCAATGCGAGAATTGGAAAAAATAAAAGAATTGCAATAACAAATCTTGAAGCAAAAATATTGATCATAAATAAATGACTTTTTTCAAATAAAATCCTTTGCTATCTACTTGTGGAGGCAGTGCTGAATTTACGATTATCCCCTCGGCAGGAATTTCCATTCTGTTTGTTTTACCATTCATTGAGATTTCAAATGGTAATTGCATAAAATAATTATTCACTTTGATTTGATATTTCTGATACCCTATTTCTTTAACAGTAATGTCCAAGACATTGGTGGTTTTTAGATAGAAATTGAAGAATGGCTCTAGGTCTTTATTGGATGCCACACTAAATAATTGCTCAACATCTTTTGTAGTTATGAAATGATCATAGGTGTATTGAGGATCGGTTGATAATTTTTTTAATGTTGGCAGAAAGACATCATCACCAATTACAAAACGCAAACTGTGCATAAAAAAGGAGCCCTTCCCATAAATATCACCACCAGAGTATACTTCCTCCTCTGTAATCTCATCCCCCAACACCATTGCCTTTTTATTTTTCACCCCTCTTCTATGTCCGCTGATAATCTCATCGTAGGCATTTTGGCCTCCAATTTCAAACATAGCCAAAGCTTCTGCATAAGTTGCAATTCCCTCTTGAATCCACATATGTGCCCAATCTTTGTTAGTTACTTTATTCGCCCACCATTCATGTGCATACTCATGAAATAAATTTGCCGAATACTCTTGGCCAGCTATGCTTTTATATTGAAACTTGTTATCAAACGTAATCATCGTCTGGTGCTCCATTCCAGAGTTGGGTACTTCTGCAATTCCTATCTTTTCTTTAACCCATGGATATTCGCCAAAATACTTTTCGAGGATCCTGCTATCACGTTTTTTTGTTTCAATAACTTTTTTTGCATGCATGGTATCGACTTCTAAAACATAGTATTCAATCGGTACTTTATTTCCAAGAATGGTTGTGTACTCATCTTTAACAACTGCGTATTTGCCGATATTGAATAAAATACAATAATTGCTGATGGTGTATTTCGTTTTCCAATGATAAGTTGACTTGTTTTTTTTATTGGCAACATCGATCAATAACCCAGGACCAGCTACTTTTAAATGTGATGGGATGGTTATGTACAAATCAGCTCCCTCATTGGGTTCGTCACTAGGATGGTCTTTACAAGGATAATACATTTTACCTCCCTCACCCTGAATGTTGATCGACATCCAATCGTTTCCATTGCTGTCTTTTTCCCAGGTGAAACCGCCATCCCATGGGGGTCTCACAGCTACGGGAGGTATTCCTGAATAGTATACAACCACTTTATAATTCCCTTTTTCAAATCCTAGTGCAGAAGTAATAAAGAGCTTGTCATCATGATGAACAAAAGATGCGGTCTTACCATTGACTATGATCTTAGAAACCTTGTACAAGTGAATCAAATCCAACATAATTGTATCTGCATTATTAGCAAGCAGTAAACTTATTTCAGCATTACCACTTATTGATTGCTTGACCATGTCGACATCCAATGCAAGGGTATAATGCCTAATATCCATATTTGCCTGCAGAGGATTAAGTTTCCCTCCGGAAGTTAAATACAATATATCCCGATCATTGATATTATCGGTATGCTGTGCTATTAGACTTGATCCTTGAAATAAAATCATGCAGGATAGAGAAATTTTAAAAATGCATGATTTTATTTCAGTCAATTGGAAATTGATGTTCATATAAATGTTTTGAGTAAAAGCATGAATACTTTACAGAATATATCTATTTCAGGTCTTGATAAATAGTTGATCTCATTTGGTTTCCAAAATAAAAGCCATATGGATTAGGATTTCCAACAGAAGCAACCTGTGTCATGAATACCCCAATCAATTTTTTGTTTGGATTCACAAAAAAGAATGTAGCATTTGCGCCGCTCCAAAAAAATTCTCCTTTGGTAGCTGCAGTTCTACGAGCCTTTGCCGGATCTTGCACGATAGCCAATCCTAGTCCGAATTGATAACCTGGTTCCAAATTTAGCGTACCCAATGAATCTGTAACGATACCATTTCCCAATTTTACATATTGCGATGTGGTATCCAACCTGAATTTAATACCTCCAGTCTGATCAGTAGTCATCAAGTCAACTGTCTCAGACTTAAGTATGCGTTTGCCATTTAACTCACCTTTATTCAAAAGCATAGTGGCAAAGGTTAAGTAATCTTTAGCCGTACTGAACAATGCATTTACACCTGAAAATATAGTGTTACTAGACATACTGGGTTGCGGTTCCATCTTACGCAGGGTTGAATCAGGGTTGAATCCATATACCACCATCACTCTTTTTTGTTGTTCGGGAGTAAGGTTGTATCCTGTTTCTTTCATTTGAAGTGGATCAAATATTTTTTCTTGTAAGTATGCAGCAAGATTTTTTCCAGAAATCACCTCTACCAATCTACCTACCACATCTGGCGAAAAGGAATAATTCCATTTGATTCCAGGATCCCACATCAATGGGTGTTTAGACAGTTCTGTCACCCTATCGCCCAACGTCTTGATATTTGGATTCAATATTGTTGCATTCCAGATTTCCTTGTCATATGCAATGGGTGCAATTCCATGGGTCATGCCTGCAGTATGACTTAGTAATTGACGAATGGTAATTGGTGTAGGAGCAGGATGGGTTCCAGATGAACTACCCTTGGTAGGGTCATTGACAACCAGAGGAGCAGAAAATTCAGGAAGGTATTTTGAAACAGGATCATCAAGTTGAAATTTTCCTTCATCATAAAGTGTCATCAAAGCAGTTGATACAATCGGTTTTGTCATGGACTGAATGAAATAGAATTCATTTCCTTTCATACTATCCCCTGCTTCTTTGTCTCTTAACCCGTATGATTTATCATAAACCAATTGACCATCTTGGTATACCAACCCCTGCACACCAATCAATCTACCTTCTTTCACTTCATTTGATAAATAAGCATCATAAGATGAAAAATCAGTATGGGCTATTTCTTTTTGTTGCTGACAGCTCACCATGATCCATGTGAGAGAAACTAAAAGGAGTAATTTTTTCATATACAATCTTTTGTAGTGTATGATGAATATACAAAAAAGGAAAAGAAAATGATTGGAAGGCGATTATTTTCCGATACAGAATTTGGAGAAAATATAGTCGAGTTGATCTTCATTGGATATTGTTCCAGTGATGTCACCCAGATGATAAAGGCATTGACGAATATCGATGGCAAGCAAATCGCCTGGCACATTTTCCTGCATCCCCTTTTTTATTGCACCAATTGCATCTGAAACTTTTTGAAGGGATTGATAATGCCGGGCATTGGTAACAATGGTTTGTTCAGCATGCAATTCACCTTCAACAACAGCCTCAGTCAGTTTATTTTTCAACACATCCACATACATATCATTTTTAGCTGAAATGTATAAACAATGTGCACTTGATTGTTCATTCATTTTCTTCAGTTGCTCAAGATCATCCACTTTGTTTCCTACAAATAAATATTTCTTGGAAAGCAACTTGAATTCGTTCTCAACTTCACTCAGTTCATCCTGATTGGTTTCTTTTGAATCAAACAGATATACAATCAAATCGGCTGTCTTCATTTTTTCTTTACTCTTCTCCACGCCGATGGATTCAATTTCATCCAGGCTTTCACGCATACCTGCCGTATCAATTAAGCGAAATAAAATTCCATCAATGTTTAATACTTCTTCAATAGTATCACGAGTAGTTCCCGCAATCGAACTCACAATAGCTCTATTTTCTTTCAGCAAGGTATTGAGCAATGTGGATTTGCCTGCATTGGGCTTACCGATGATTGCTACGCTGACTCCATTTTTGATAACATTGCCCAATTTAAATGACACCAATAATTCGAGCACTGTTTTATCGAGATGATCAAGTAAATTTTTTAGACGGGAACGATCTGCAAATTCAACATCCTCTTGTGAAAAATCCAGCTCTAATTCGATTAAAGCAGAAAATGATATAAGCTCTTCTCTTAAATTAGAAAGCACATGTGAAAATCCTCCTCTAACCTGATTCAAGGCCGTTTCCTGTGCTGCTTTTGTTCCAGAAGCAATCAGATCAGCAACTGCCTCTGCCTGTACCAAATCCATTTTACCATTCAAAAAAGCCCGCATGGTGAATTCACCAGGTTTGGCTAACCTTGCTCCATGCTTGATGCAGGTCTCAATGATTTGCTGGATGATGTAATTAGACCCATGACATGAAATTTCGACAACATCCTCTCCTGTATATGATTTAGGTGATTTGAATAATGAAAGTACAACTTCATCAATCTTGTTTTCACCATCTATAAATAATCCAACATGTATTGTATTGGCAGGCTGATTGATTAAATTTTTAGAAGGGAACAATTGGTTGATGAGTTCTATACATCCATTTCCGCTTAATCGGATTACACCAATCGCGCCGACACCCTGAGGTGTTGCAAGGGCAACAATAATATCATTCCATTGAGCGGACATGCCGTAAAATTACAATCAAGTAGATGAATAAATAAAAAAGGTCGTTTGGCGGACCAAACGACCTTGTATGTTGAAAAACTATTTGTTATTCAGAAAGTTGGAAAGTTACTGGCTGACGGCGGTATGCTTTTACATTCCTACCGTTTTGAATTGCTGGCTTCCATTTTGGACCTTTTCTGATCGCATTTACAGCGATTTCAGCGAGTTTTGAATTTGGAGGTAAGCAGTTGCCTACACCTGCCTCATTACAAGGCAATGCACGCACTTCACTAACAACTCCTTCTTTATCCACAATGAACAGAATAACTACTGTACCAGAACGTCCATCATCTTGCAACTCATCGATATTTCTTTCTATCTCACGAGTTACGTAACGGGTCCATCCAGAAGTGCCTCCAGGGAATTGAGCGTCAATCTCCACTTTTTGGAAAATTTTATTTTCATCATCTTCCTTAGGAGCTTCAACAACAGTACTTTCTACAGGAGGGGCAACGATTCCTTCATCCTTTATACCTTCCTGATTAACTGTACCGATTTTGGTTTCTTCCAGTTTTTCAATTTCTGGTGGCTTCTCATCTTCCTTTACTTCCTCGTCTTTTACAACTTTTGGAGGTGTAAACTTCGCCATTTCCACTTTTGGTGGCTCTGGTGGTTTTGGAGGAGGGGGTGGCGGTGGCTCATTAGGCTCCTCTTGTTTGATTTCTTCCAACTGAACCTCTTTAATCTCAACTTTACCTTTTTTATTAAAGGTGCTGAGTGAAGACAAGAAAGAACCAAACAACAACAACAAGGCAATTGATGCAGTGATGAGCAATGCATTTCTCAAGCGTTTGTTATACTGTGTGCGGAGCTCATAAGCACCATAGCTCTTATTTCTACCTTCGAAAACCAGGTCGATGAGTTCAGCGCCTAAAATTTTATTTGCATCCATTTTAATGCGTTTAAGTTAATTTCTTTTGCTTCCTTATTTAATTCCAGATGCTGCTTCAGTAACCTTTATCAATTCGTATTCAACTGGCGAAATATCCACCATTGCATAACGTTTGATTTCATTGATGGTCATTTCATCCAAAATATCAACCGTATTCTTGTAAGTAGCATCAACTGTAGGTTTGATGATTACAA
>JAFMEZ010000052.1 GCA_017856455.1 Parafilimonas sp. | reverse complement strand
AGATTTGACTGATGGTGCATTAGAGGTAATCTCACAACCCATACTCGGAGCAATGTTTGGGTTAATCACCATAACAGGGTATATGCTTGTCTTGCTCCTGACTCCTGTTGTATAACAATCAATAAAGTAATAGTCTGAGGGTAAATTATTTGGCAAACTGATGAATCCACTGATTCTATTGTTTTCCAATAAAATTTCAGTCTCAGCTTTAACATTCCCACTTCTATCCAACAATTGCACCACTGCAATTTTGGAAACGGGTTTTGCATGCTGCATAATTCCATCAATCCAAATATCTTCTCCTGTAATAAATATCTTTTGGTCTGCCCATAATGTAATGCTTGCTTCCTGAGCAAAAGATTTTGCAGCAATAAGTATGGCAAATGATATGAATAGATGTTTGATCATTTTACCAGAATGAAGGTTTTATATTGATGCCACCATTAATTCTACAATCAACACAGGGTTTCATTGCGAGTCCGAAGCCTCCTCCTGTTACCACATATGCCACTGTATATGTAGGGTAATTTTTTAAAAATGTTTCAGCTTGTGCTGGTCGCAACTCTACAGATTCGCAAGCATCATCTGGGTTTTTAGTGGGCCATAAGTTCATGGCAGAATTCATAACAAATAATCTTTTTTCTGTCATGGTACCAACGGAAACATAGCCAATTGCTATTCTACTTGCATCATTTGTGCAGGTGATATTGGTTGAAAGCTGTGAAGGTTGCGGATCAAATAGTGTTCCAGTTAACTCAGTATTTTTTCTCAGGATATTCCAAAACTCATAAGCCTCTTTGGTCAGTGCTATTTGTTTTACCAATACACTATATCGAATGTATAGTTTTTCAGAAGCAAAGGGTATTGTAGTAATATTTTTATAACTGATCACATCATTGGTCAATGATGTACTGTTGTCAATAATAATATTGGGCGTTGAAGCAGTTTTCCAACATGCAAAAATTTGATCCCCTGGTTCACGAGGTACAATTTTTCCATTGACAAAATCATGATAGGTATCAAACCATGCATGTCTTTCCCAAGTTTCATCGTATGTCCATCTGTAGTAACGACTCGAATTCTTAGGATCATGTGTATGTGCAAACACTTTCATGCCTTCTTCAACTTGTTTGAAGGTTACACTGTCAATCGCTGGAGTAATCAATGGATTTTGAAAAGGGGTCTGATAAATCTTTCCGTCGGTGGTTTGTATCCTGAGTGATAGTCCTTGGTTGGTTGGGATATTCAACAATGATTTATAGGTGCCTTTTCCAGATTGTTGAACCTGCCATTTTTTCCCGTCTTTGGAAACTATTTCAATAAGGGCGTTTAATTCTGGAATGCTGTCTTTGCCTTGCAAGGTTTTAAGGCGACTTAAATAAAAAATATTTTCTGCATTGTCTCCTGCTATGATATCTCCCTCTACAACCAATATGGTAGCATTTGGTTTTGTATCGGGTAATTCCAATGGCTTGGTGCATCCGAAGTAGATGATAGCGATTGATAATATCGTTATGAGTTTCCTCAATTGAATTTTAAATTAAATGTTACAAATGGAATCGGATTGGCAAATATTGACATTTGGTATCCCTTGACTTGTTGATTATTCACGATAAAGTAGACGGAGTATGGGTTTGCTCTTCCTGTGATGTTGTATACTCCTAGTGTCCAAGACCCATGAACTTTTTGAGTAAGCCTATGGTTATTTTCCAATATCATTGAAAAATCAGTTCTAAAGAAGTCGGGTATGCGGAAAGCATTTCTTTCTGAATAAAGCACTCTTTGAGATCCACCCATATTAAAAACACCAATCGGATAAGTGATGGGTCTTCCAGTGCTGTAAGTGGATGTAAGTGATATACTGAAACGCTGTGTGAATCGATAATTGCCAACAAGGCTTGCTATATGCGGTTTATCAAAATTTGCAGGATAGAAATTTCCTCCATTGATGGTCTCGCCTGCAATGGGGTCATTCACCTTGAGGAAGGTCCTTAAATATGTATAACTCAACCAGCCATTCAATTTTCCAACAGGTTTTTTATACAGCAGTTCAACGCCATATGCTTTCCCGTTCGTATTGATGACGTCTCTTTCCAATGTATTATTGAGAATTAATTTTGCACCTGATTTATAATCGAGGTAATTGTAATTCTTTTTAAAGTAGGCTTCAATTGAAAATTCATCTCCTTTGTTTCCAGGCTGCGTATAAAATCCGAGCGAAATTTGGTGACCAACTTGTGGTTTGATAAACTGATCACTCATTTTCCAAATATCAGTAGGAGATAGGGCTGTTGTGTTGGTGATCATGTGGATGTACTGACGGAGGCTATTGTAGCTTAGTTTCAGCGATGATCTTGGAGTGATGAGGTATCGTGCTGAAACCCTAAGCTCTGGTCCATGATAGGTTTGTATAGCTTCACCTTTCTTGTACTGAATTGAACTCACTATCGTGTTTTCGGATCTCGGTAAACCTGGACTATACAAATAAGAATTTTTCGGACCCACAAATCGGTAGTAAGTATATCGCAATCCACCTTGGAGTTGAATCTTATTGTTAACCCTGTACTGATCTCCAAAGTATAGTGAAGATTCAGTTCCCTTTTCCTTCTCTACGTATTTTGCTTTAATCAGTGATGCATCATTGGTTGGGCTCAATGATCCTGGATCTAGGTTATACAGCATGTGCTGCACTCCAAAGTTTACTTCATGTTTGTTGTTTGGAATAAATTTAAAATCTGATTTTGCACTGATTTGTTGAATACCAAATTTCAATTCAAATGCATCCTTAGGATTATTGCTTCCAACAACTGAATAATCATATTGATCAATTCCTGCTGAAAGTACATTGTAAAACTTATCAGTGAAATTGTGTTTCCATTTGATGCGTGCATTCTTATTTTGATAAGCATATGTGGAATCTTGATTCAGCCTGAATGCATCGCTACTGATGTATCCCGATATGTATAATTTATCTTTTGCAGAAAATTCATGCGTCAGATTGATCATTAAATCGGCAAACGAAACTTTGCTTTTATTGAAAGTGGCATCTGGCAGGTATTTCAAAAACCAATTTGAATAAGTTGCTCTTCCCCCAGCGAGGAAGGTGGTTTTTTCAGAGCCAAGTGGACCCTCCAGTGTGAATTTGCTGGTAAGTGGGCCGATCCCAAGTGATCCTGTAACTTTTTTTGCATTTCCATCTTTAGTGCTGACATCCATGATGGAAGAAATTCTGCCTCCTAATCGCTCAGGTATTGCACTTTTATATAGCTCTAATCCGCGAACTACTTCAGGATCTACAGCAGAGAAAAATCCAAATAAATGTGTTGGATTATAGATGGTCATATCGTTTAGCAAGATCAAGTTTTGATCTGCTGCACCACCTCTTACATTATAGCCAGCAGTACCTTCTCCAACTGAAGTAACACCGGGTAGTGTTTGCAAAGAGCGAAGAATATCTGTTTCACCTAAAACAGCTGGAATTTGTTTGATGGCACGAATATTCAAACGTTCTACGCCCATTTGCATTCCTCTTACGTTAGATTGTTTCTGTGCAACAATCATCGCAGTCTTTAGACTTCTCACTTCTTCATTCATTTCAATATCCATTTTCCCGTTTCCAAGGACATTGAGTTGACGGGTGATTTCTTTCATCCCAATACTGCTCACTTTTAAAACCTGTCTTCCTTTAGGAACAGTGATAGAAAAGAAACCAAATCCATCTGTTGATACGCCACCAGGATTCCCTTCAATGGTTACAGATGTTGAACTGAGCGGCTCACCATTTTTAGCATCTCTGATGTATCCTGAAATAATGGCCGTTGCTGCATTGTTATTTTTTATACCAATAGCATATACCTTATTGTCAACTGTCGCAGTAATAACATCATCATTATTTTCAGTTGCATTCACTTTTGAAAGTGCATTACCGCCAAAAAAACTATTGGGCAAGGGGGTATAAACACTCCTCCCTCTTGAAATAATGATACGTTTGTTTGGGTCGATATAGTAGGTGAGTCCTGTCCCATCAAAAATAGTATTCAAAATATTTTCTAATGTTCCGTTTACTTCTGTAATGCTCAGTCCTTCAGTATGTTTCGGATCGTATAAGAATTGGACGCTGAATTTTTTTTCAAGCACATTGACCAAGCTGTCAAATGCAGATTTATTTTGTGCATTTGCTGTAAACGCAAAGCCAATGATTATGGATGATATGAAAAATATTTTTTTTACCATCCTTTAGATTCCATTTCTGTGAGTATGATTTTTGCAGCTTTGATGGGTTCTTTCTTAAACGACACCTTAGCTTCCTTCAAGGCTTTTTTGACTTCACGGGAATGTATGCCCGCAAAGCTGCAGATATCATTGACGTTTAGGATGTTATGAATTTTTCCGCCATCAATCAGTAAAATATCTTTCTTTAGAATATAGGTGTCAATTGTTTTAACATCAGTATTCATTTTTTTAAACCATTTGACCAGTAATTCTCTTTTGCCACTAAAGATCATTTCATAGAATTCACCTTTGGAGGAGACAATTGATCTTTTTACAAAATGATGTTCATCAATGATAAACTCATCCAACATCTCATTGATGAGTCTTAATTTGAGGAGTCCTTGCATATCACGAATAAGCACATAATCATCTTCGCAGTCATAATGCACTTCAATCTGATTGTACCAATTTTGATGATATTTTACACTTCCGATATTTTTTTTAACTGGAAAGAACGGATCTCCATTGGCGATATTGAATTGTTTTACATATTCTGCTCCATTGTACAATAGACTAATGGGCTTGCTAGAATCAGGTAATCCCCAGGCGAAGAGAAAAAAGGGCAATAAATTGATAATCAATAAGCTGAGGAGTCTGTGCATGGCAATGATCTTACAAGATATACATTATAAATGTCAATCTCAGGTTTAGACGGTAAAAATATATACTACTTTCGCCTTTACAATTTCTAATATTTCATTTTCCCGGTAATGAAAAAATACATTTACGTCATCTTGTTCATTGTCCTACCATTTGGCTATGCCTATTATTTGTTTCCATCACTGCCATATAAGATCCCTACCCATTTCAATGCCTCTGGTGAGCCAGATGCATGGGGCCATAAATCATCCATATTTTTATTGCCTGCTATTATGGGGTTGACTAGCATCTTTGTATTTTTTATCATAAGTAACATCAAAAAAATCGATCCCAAAAGTGCAAATGTTGATGATAAAATATACAAGCAATTTGCATTGTATACGGTAGCATTTCTATCTATAGTAAGCTTGACAATCATTTATGCAACCGCACATGAGGGTGTAAAAATTGAGAAGCTGCTTTTTCCTTTATTGGGGCTGGCTTTTGCAGGTTTTGGACTCTATATGCCAAAGATCAAGCAAAACTATTTTGCTGGATTTCGATTGCCTTGGACTTTGGAGAGTGAAGCGAATTGGCAAGCAACACATCAGCTTGCAGGTAAAGTATGGGTTGCTGGTGGCCTACTTCAATTTTTAACTGCGATAATATTTGAAAACGGATTTGTGTTCGCGCTATTTATTTCAATCACCATCATCATGGTATTGATTCCTGCGGTATATTCTTATATCTTTTTTAAGAAGGAGAAATCTTCAAAATAATGTTTAGAAGAATTTTTCTTTTTTTACTTGTTGTATTATTTCAGGCTGACCTTCATTCGCAGGATGATAGTCTATATAAGGGTTGGAAGCATCAAAAAAATATTTTTACACTTGGCCTGTATAAACAACCTGGTAAAGATTCTCTTGTAGACTTTTGGGATGGCGTAGAAAGAATATTTGGTATAAAAAAAAGCCGTGATGAAAAAATCGGCTCTTCGAAGCCTGAATTTTCTTTGATCCCAAGTATTGAATACAGTCTTATCACAGGAGTAGCAGCATCCATCAATTCAAATGTTGTTTTCCCAAAGAAGTATAAGAATGCTTCTTTTATTTATTTTGATGCTAAACAATCCATCAAAAAGCAGACCATTCTGGAAATGGTTTCTAATCTTTGGTTTGCCAATGATCAATTGAATTTTAATACGGATTGGAGTATAATGAGATTTCCTCAGCAAGATTTTGGACTAGGAGAGAATTCATCACTAAAATTATATGACCAGCTAGATTATTCATATTTAAAATTGCATCAAACATTATCTAGGCGAATTAGTAAAGATTTTTATGTAGGAGCTGGCATTAGATTTGATTATCATTGGCGGATTGCTGATACTTCTTCGATCAATAAGCCATTGTATGGATTTAGGGAATATGGATTTTCAAATGCGTCTTTATCAAACGGGCTCTCACTAAATGTGCTTTATGATACCAGGCGAAATGCAGTTCATCCTGTTGGAGGTGAAAATTATTTTCAGTCTGTTTTACGCACCAATTCAAAATGGCTGGGAAGCTCTGCCGCATGGAGTTCAATGACATTGGATGCAAGAAAATACATAAGTTTTCCAAAGGGCTCTAATAACATCATAGCATTATGGTCATACAATGTAATGACGCTTACAGGTGTTCCGCCATATTTGGTTTTACCTCATACTGCGGTTGACCCTTTTAAAAATACTGGTCGGGGTTATATCCAAGGGCGATACAGAGGCAATAGTATTTTAATGCAAGAGTTTGAATATCGATTTGGCATTACTGAAAATGGATTTTTAGGAGGAGTAGTATATGGTAATATTCAATCAGTGAAGGGGTTGCAGTCAAATAAGTTCTCTGCACCTATTCCAGGATATGGAATAGGTTTAAGAATTAAATACAATAAAAAATCTAATACAAGTGTCGCATTAGATTACGCTTGGGGAAAAGATGGCTCCAGGGGATTTTTTATGAATCTGGGAGAGGTGTTTTGATATAAGAGCCTACTTTGTGGTGTATAGATCAACAGTGTTGTTCTTTGTGTCTATTAAGATTTTTGTAGGATGAATTGCATTTAATTTTTTTTCAATTGTCAAATCAAGTGTATAATTTTTTCGGTCGTATTTCATTACTGATCCAGTGAGTACATCAATCCCCCATCCAAATAAATTACCGAAGTTTAAGATGCTTACTACGTTAAATGATTTATCAAGTGTAAATACGCGCGTTTGGTATCCATCCAGTTTCATTTCCATCAGCGGATCATTTACGCTTCTTTTTACAGAGAAAGTACATGGTGTCTTACATAATTCGAGTCCATCTTTATAAATAATTGCACCTGAAGGGTTGGAATTAAAATAAATATTGTCTCTTGTTCCTGTGAATACAGTACCGCATCCAAACAACGTAATCGTAGCAATAGTTACAAGAGGGGTTATAATTTTTCTCATGAAATATTAATTATAAAATTATTCTACAAAATTCTATGAAAAATTTATAATTTCATTTCATTCAAATGATTACTATGAAATATTTTTCTTCATTATTATGTTTTATAATTTTTGCTTCTTTTTCAAGTGTAAATGCGCAAACAGTTGAAGAGATTGTAAATAAACATTTAGCGGCCATTGGTGGAAAGCAAGTTTTATCATCTATTCAGTCAGTGAAGATGGAAAATCAGATGGAAGTAATGGGAAACGATGCAACTACTGTTATTACGATTGTAAATGGAAAAGGTTACAAAACAGAGAGTGAAATCATGGGAGCAAAAATGGTTCAGGTGATCAATGAAAAAGGTGGATGGATGATTAATCCCATGGCTGGGGGATCTGAGGCCCAGGATATTCCCGCTGAAGTTGCAAAGCAAGCTTCGAATAATCTATTTATTGTGCCATTGCTGGATCATGTGGCAAGAGGAATAAATTTATCGTTGGAAGGAAAAGAAAATATTGATGGTTCAGAAGCGTTCAAGATGAAAGTGACCAATAAAGAAGGTAGTGATGTTACCATGTATATAGATGCAACAAAATTTTATCTTGTTCGCTTGGTTCAAACTGCAGACATGATGGGTCAAACGGTTACGAATACAGTTACTTATTCTGATTTCAGAAAAACCGAAAGTGGTTGGGTTGTCCCATATGTAACCGACATGGATATGGGTGGGATGATTCAGCTAAAAAACAAGCTGTCAAAAATTGAAGTGAATCCCTCTATTGATCCATCTGTTTTTGACAAGAAATAAGGGCTAAATAATTTTAACGACCTCGTCATAAGGTACTCTTAGACGTTCTCCCCAAATACCTTTTTCAGTTCCTTTACCAACTGAAATAATCATTGATACTTCAGCACCGCGGGGGAGTCCTAATGCTTTTCTGGCACGCACTTGGTCAAATCCTTCCATGGGGCAAGTTTCATATCCTTCTGCTGCAATTGAAAGCATGAATGTTTGAGCAGCTAATGCGCAAGATTTATGTACAACAATTCTAGTATCATTAACGCCTCCCATTCTTGTCATCGGCCTAAATAGAGAAATGGTATTTGAAACAATACTCCTAAGTAATCCCATTATCCCCAATATATCATTTGAATAGGCAAAGGGGATCAGCTTTGTATAATAGTCAAGCATTCTTTTTTGATACTTGTTTGCAGGTTGTCCTGCCATCTCATGATGTATATTGTCTTTATGCCATTGCGCTCTTTTTTTCCAAAGATCTTTTCTTGTAACAAAAGCAACCATATGTGCAGCTGTTTTTGCAGTCTGCTGATTTAAACATAATGGAACGAATTTATTAAGTTGATCTCTTGATTTGATCCAATGAAACTCCCACAATTGCATATTGCTGCTGTTGGGAGATAAAATTGCTCTTTCCAAGCTTCTTTGAATCACTTCATCAGGCACTTGAATCGTTTGGTCGTAATATCT